>JBBIUI010000019.1:0-32807 GCA_037440385.1 Rhodocyclales bacterium
GGCACGGCACCGCCAGCGCGGTGGTCTCCTCCTGCATGCCGCCGGAATCGGTCAGCACGACGGCCGCCGCCGACATCAGGCCCAGCATCTCCAGGTAGCCCTGCGGCGGAAGCACGGTGATGCGCGTCCCGTCGAGCTCGCCGCTCAGCCCGAAGGCGTCGATGTTGCGGCGGGTGCGCGGATGCATCGCGAACACCAGCGGCAGCCGCTCGGCCACCTCGCGCAGCGCGCGCAGCAGGGGCGCCAGCGAATCGGGATGATCGACGTTCGACGGCCGGTGCAGCGTGACGACGCCGAACCCGTTCGCCAGCACGCCGGCATCCGCGCCGCAGCGCGCGAGCGTGGCCGAGGGCGCGTGCGCGTGTTCGAGATGGGCGCGCAGCGAGTCGATCATGACGTTGCCCGCGAAGTACGCGCGCGCCGTGTCGATGCCCTCCCGCGCCAGGTTGTCGAACGCCGTCCGCTCGGTGACGTAGAGCACGTCGGAGATCTGGTCGGTGAGCACGCGATTGATCTCCTCGGGCATGCCCCGGTCGAAACTGCGCAGGCCGGCCTCGACATGCACGACGGGGATGCCCTTCTTGACGGCGACCAGCGCGCAGGCGAGCGTCGAATTGACATCGCCCACCACCAGCACGCACGCGGGCCGATGCGCGTCCGCGACGATTCGAAGGAGCAGCTTCCATTCGGCGGTCTGCACCGCGTGCGAGGCCGAGCCGACCTCCAGATTGATGTCCGGTCGCGGCAGCCGCAGGTCGGCGAACAGCCGGTCGTTCATGTCGCGGTCGTAGTGCTGCCCGGTATGCACGAGCAGGTGCGGCAGCGGCGGATCGTGCCGATCGAACGCGCGGATGATCGGCGCCATCTTCATGTAGTTGGGGCGCGCGCCCACCACGCACAGCACGGGACCGGTGCGCCCGCTGGGACGGGGATCGTTCATGATTCAGCGCAGGTTCGAGCGGCCATGCCCGGCCGATCGGGCCGAAACGACGCGAGTCGCCGGTTCATGGAATTGCACGGTTCGCGTTTGCGGTGATCGCAAAACGCGCGCCCGCGTTCCCGGTCGTCGTCCTCTCCGGTCGTCGCGAAGCGCGCAGCGACATTTCCCGTCGTTTCGAGGAGCACGGCGACATTTCCCGTCATTGCGAGGAGCGCAGCGACATTTCCCGTCATTGCGAGGAGCGCAGCGACGAAGCAATCTCTCTGTCCGGTCATCGCGGGATGCGTGGCCACGAAGCAATCCCCGCGCCTGCCCGAGGGCCGCTGCGCGCTTCGCGCGGGATTGCTTCGTCGGGCTTCGCCCTCCTCGCAATGACGGAGCAAGCGGACTTCGTCGGGCTTCGCCCTCCTCGCAATGACGGAGCATTCGGACTTCGTCGGGCTTCGCCCTCCTCGCGATGGCGGAACATCGGGGCTTCGCCCCTCGCGATGACGGGCACCGGGGCGTCGTCGCGATCGAGCTGCTGCGCGGCCGGGAACGTCACGGCTCCTCGCGTGCGCCCCTGGGCCTGGGCCGGTCGAGCGCGCGCTGAAGCAGCGCGAGCGTCTCGCCCATCGTCTTTTCGAGGCGCACGAGGCGCTCCTCGATGCGCGCGGCCTGGAAGCGCACCGCGAGATCGCGCGCCTGCGCGGCGTCCTCGCCGCCTTCGATCTCGCACGCGCCGGCATCGATCGCCTCGGCCGCCGAGCCGGTCTTGATCGGGATCACATTGGCTCCCAGCGCCTCGGCGGGCGCCGCGTTCGCTTCGCGGGACTGGTCCTGGCCCGCCTCGGCCTTCATCTCCTCGACGACCGCATCGACGTCGGCGCGCGCGAGCACGTTCTTGCCCTCGAGGAATCCGGCGAGCAGCAGCCGGTCGCACAGCGTGTTGATGCGCCGGGGGATTCCGCTCGTGAAATCGAACACCAGATCGAACACGCCGTCCTCGAAACGCGGGTTGCCCTTCCAGCCGACCAGCGCGAGGCGGTGCTCGATGTACGCGCGGGTCTCGCCGGCATCCATCGGTCCGAGATGGTACGAGGCGATCACGCGCTGCCTCAACTGCTGCATGTTGTCGCCGGCCATCATCTCGCGGAACTCGGGCTGTCCGACCAGGAAGCTCTGGAGCAGGGCGTGCTCGCCGAGCTGGAAGTTCGACAGCATGCGCAGCTCCTCGACGGCGCGCTGCGTGAGGTTCTGCGCCTCGTCGACGATCAGCAGCGCGCGCTTGCCCACCGCCGTCAGCGACACCAGGAACATCTCCAGCCCGAGCAGGATGTCGGCCTTCTCCAGCCGCTTGCTGCGCAATCCGAACGCCGCCGAGACCATGCGAAGGATGTCCTCGGCGTCGAGCTGGGTGCTGACGAGCTGCGCGGCGACGACCCGGTTCGGATCGAGCTTCTGCAGCAGATGGCGCACCAGTGTGGTCTTGCCGGCGCCCACCTCGCCGGTGATGACGATGAAGCCCTCGTTCTGATGCAGCCCGTATTCGAGATAGGACAGCGCGCGGTGGTGCCCGCGGCTGTCGAAGTAGAACGTCGGATCGGGATTGAGCTGGAACGGTTTGGCCGTCAGCCCGTAGAAGGTCTCATACATGGTGACGCCTCATGACGGCCGGACACCGCGCATCTTAAGCGATCGCGAATGCATCCGAGCGTGCGATGTACAACATTGCGCGCGATTCCGTCCCGCGCGCCGGCGCCGCCGGTGACGCTCAGAAGAACGTGTATCGCAACGTGCCCACGACGGCGTTCTCCTGATAACCGGCCGCCCCGCCGCCGCCGCTGGACAGGGTGCGGCGCACGCCCAGCGTGCCGTTGGTCCGGGCGCCCAGCCGCGAGGACAAGGTCAGGTTGATCGCGTTCTGCCGGCTCGTCGGCGAGCCCGCGGCGTCGCTGCTGCTTTGCGTGCGCGTGAAGCCTGCGATGCCGGAGGTCAGCGGACTCAGCGCATGGCTGAACTGCAGGCTGTAGCTTTGCGTCGTGATCGACGACGCGGCGCTCAGGTCGTCGGCGAAGGCGATCCCCTCGCTTGCGGAGCGGGACTCGGATCGCGACGCGCTGGCCGTGAGCGCGTTGCGCGCGCCTCGGATCGTGAAGGAGCCGAATGCGCGCCGCGAGATCAGGACGCGGTTGGTCAGGAACAGGCGCTGTTCGAGGCCGATGCCCACGATTCCGGCACGGATCCACGCGTTCAGCAGAGCGAGCCTCGTGGCGGGATCGGGCTCGGCGGCGAGCAGCTCGGCGAAGCCCGGCGGCAACAGCAACACCGGCACGGCCCCGGTGAAGAGCTGGTCGGAGGTCGTGACATCGCGCGTGAAGCCGAGATTGAAGGCGGAATGCGGCATGCGATGGCTCATCTGCAACGAATAGCCGTTGCCGAAGAACCGGCGGTCATAATCGGCCGTGACACTGGTTCGCACGGTGGGCTGCCAGCTCACGCCCGCACCCTTGGTCGTGAACGAGCCGGTCGAAGAATAATTGTTGGTCTCGTGTCCGAGCCGTCCGGCCAACCGCAGCGTGCGATCCACCGCGTAGGTCAGCGACGCCCC
This sequence comes from Rhodocyclales bacterium, assembly GCA_037440385.1. GTDB lineage: Bacteria > Pseudomonadota > Gammaproteobacteria > Burkholderiales > Rhodocyclaceae > CG2-30-68-42. The sequence continues at coordinate 3,531 of JBBIUI010000019.1, forward strand.
GTACCGGTCGCTGTTGACATCCTGGGAACCCTGCACGTCGCGCCGCGAGGTCAGGAAATCGAGATTCCAGCCCAGCGCACCGTAGGCATTGGATTGCCCCACCCGGCCGGACCACTGCTTCGTGCGGGTCGTCTGGATCTGGGACGAGTCGGTGCCCGAATACGTGAAGGTGTGGCGCAGTTCGTAGTCGAGGCCGCCCGGAGCGCGCCCGCGGATGAAAGGGCTCAGCGACACGGCACGCACTTCCGCGCGGTTGCCGGTCACGGAGCCCGCATCGCCCGCCTGCGTGCCGAACGCCGACACCGACGTCTCCGTGACGCTCGCACGCGCATCGAGAAAGACGAGCTTGTCGACGAGTTCGATCGAACCGTCGTTGCTCAGGCCCAGCGTGTTCCGGAACCGGTTGCGGCTGGAGTCGCGCGCATAGGCCAGAACCGACGGCGAGTACTCGGCGCGGACCTTGAAGGTCGGGAAGGTCCCGGTCAGCGACAGGCTGGGCGAGACCTCGGTGATCCAGTCGCTCGAACGGGAGCCCGATGCCGAGAGCGCGACGTTGTCGGTATAGGTTTCACGCAGCGATACCGCTGCACCGAGCTTCCACCCAGCGGCAAATGCCGATGCGCAGGCCGCCAGCCCCGCGCCTGCCACCAGCGCCGCCCAGATGAAGTGTGCCGTCCTGCCGCGCCCGCCTTTCCGCATCGGTTCCCACCCGGTGTCCGGAGCCCGGGTCCGGCTCAGGCGCCCTCGCCATAGCCGTAGCCGCCGTAGCCATAGTAGCCATAGTAGCCGTAGTAGCTGCCCGCCTTGCTCCGCGAGCTCTTGTTTAGCATAAGCAGCTTGACCGGACAAGCCTCGATCGTCGTCAGCGCCTGCTTGAGCGTCGCATGTGTGGTTTTCTCCGCCTCGACGACCATGACGATCTGGCCCATGTGCGCCGCCAGCGTACGCGCCTCGGTGGTCACCAGCAGCGGCGGGGAATCGAACACGATGATGCGATCGGGATAGCGGTTGGCCATCTCGCCGAGGAGCTGGATCATCGCGTCGCTCGCCAGCAGCTCGGTCGCGCGCGAATACGCGGTGCCGGCCGGAAGCAGCGTGAGCCGCTCGATGTTGGTCCTGAGCATCACGTCGCTCAGCGCGAGGCGGTCGCCCGCGACGACATCCATCAGTCCCTTCGTCGGGGGCAGGCCGAGCACGTTGAGCACCGATTGGCGCGCGAGGTCGGCATCGACCAGCAGCACCGTGTTGTCGAGCTCCGTCGCGATGCTCATCGCCAGGTTGATCGCCGTGAAGCTCTTGCCTTCGCCGGGCATCGAACTGGTCACCATGATCAGGTTGCCGTTCTGGACCGGCGCGGCACCCTTGCCCTGCGCGTTCATGATCAGCGGGCGCTTGACCACGCGATACTCGTCCGCGATCTGCGAGCGCGGCGCATCCGGCGTGACGAACCCGCTCGCGGCCAGCCGCGCGAGATCGACCTCGACATGGCGCGACACCTCGACCGGCGCATCGGGTCGTGCCTTCCCGGCGGGCGCCGGCGCGGGCTGCGCGGCGGCCGCCGGATGCAGCGAAGGTTCGCGTTGACCGAACTCGTCTCCGGACAGCGAGCGCCGGAGCGTTTCGACGTCGGGCACGGCGTCCTCGCCGGGCAGTTCGAGGCCGGCGCGCTTGAGTTCCTCCAGCCGCTGGACGGCTTTCTCGATCAGGCTCAACGATGTCTCCCGGAATTCCCGCAGGTGCGCCGGGGCGCGAAGCCGGCTTCAAGCGAGCGTTCGATCGGCATTTCGTCGTCTCAGCCGCGCGCGGTCAGCAAGAGGAAGGCCAGCCCGCCGGCGTAGGCCGCGATCAGCCCGCCGAGCCCCGACAGGAACAGCAGCGCGCGGCGCCGCGACTTCTTCAGCCAGTCCTGGCCGGGCAGCAGGCTCACGGCCCCGAGCACCGGCAGGCCGGTCACCTCGCGCAGCGTGCGTGCATCGAAGAACGCCGGCCGGATCTGGCTCATCACGAAGGTCAGGCCGAGACCGGCGGCGAGCGCGACCGCGAACAGGGCCGAGAGCAGCACCGGCCGGTTCGGCGCGACCGGTTTGGGCGCGACCCGCGGCGGTTCGATCAGGCGGAAGTCGGCCAGCGTCGCGGTGGTGTCCAGCTCGCTCGAGATGCTCGCCGATTCGCGCCGCGACAGGAGCTGATCGTAATTGCGCTTGTTGATGTCGTAGTCGCGGTTCAGTTGCTGAAACTCGGCCTCGATCTGGGGCTGCATCTCGAGCCGCTTGCGCAACTTCGTCAGGCGCGCTTCGTATTCCGCCACGCGCGAGCGCAACGACGCGACGTTCGCCTCGGCCTCGGCCAGCGAGATCTTGAGCTGCTGGGTGACCGGATTGGCCATCGGCGCGACGGCTGCGACCGACTTCGGCGTCGCGGTCTTCTTTTTCTTTTCGACCTCGCGGCGCTTGTCCTGCTCGAGCTGCGCGATGACCCGCCGGGTGCCGATGACATCGGGATGTCCTTCGGTGTACTTGCGCAGCATCTCGTCGAGGTTGCGCTTGAGCGCGTCGATCCGGCTGTCGATCTCCGGCACCGAATAGTCGGTGACCGGATCGGCACCCTTCTGGGCGACGATCAGCTCGTCTTCGCCCGACGCGAGCTGGCGCTTGAGCGCGTCGCGCGAATTCTCGGCCTCGCGCAACTGCAGAGTCGCCTCGCGCACCTGGGAACCGAGCTCGGTCATCCGGGCGAACGAGTCCTTGCCGAACTCCTCGTCGACCGCCAGGTTCTTCAGCTTGAACTCCTTCAGCCGGTTTTCCCCCTCGATCAGCTTCTGCTCGTAGGACTTGATCTGTTCCTCGATGAACTTGCGCGCCGAGTCGGTATCCTTTCGCTTGTCCCCGAGGCCGGATTCGACGAAGATCGTCACCAGCGACTGCACGACCTTCTTGGCCTTGTCGGGATTCACGTCGCGATAGGCGATGTTGTACAGGTTGTCGCCGCGGGCCGCGCCGAGCTTGATCGAGTTCATCATCGAATCGACGAGCTGGTCCTTGTCCTTCTGACCCTTGACGCCCAGGTCGAGATCGGACATGCGGATGACCTTCTCGACGTTCGGGCGCGTGAGCAGGGTGCGCGCCAGCATCCCGACCTGCTGGTTGACGTCCGGCTGGACCGCCAGGCCCGCCATCAGCGGCTTGAGCACCGACTGGGTGTCGACGAAGATGCGCGCGGTGGCCTCGTACTGGTTCGGAATCGACAGGATCACCCCTGTGCCGACCAGCCCGACCGCCCAGGCGGTGGCGAGCCCGCCCCAGCGGTATTTCCACATCCCGCGGATGTAGTTGAAGATCTCCCGGATCAGCTCGTCCATTCGGCAACCCTGTCATGGCGCGGCGCCCGGCCGCCCGTGCGCACGCGCACCCGATCACTCGTGCGGGCGCGGCGCCCCCGCCGCGACTCCGTTCCTGCGCTCAGAACCAGCTCTGCGGAATGATCAGGATGTCGCCGGGCTTGACATCGACGTTCGCCGACACGTCGCCCTTCCGGATCAGGTCCTTCAGCCGCACGCCGTACTGCTTGCCCTCGGAGGTGCGCAGGATCGAGGCGCGGTTGCCGTCTGCGAAATCGGTGATGCCGCCCACCGCGATCATCACGTCGAGCAGCGTCATCTTCTGCTTGTAGGGCAGCAACTGCGGCTTGGCCGCCTCGCCGATCACGCGGATCTGCTCGCTGAACGGCCCGCTGAACCCGCCGACGATCACGGTAACGACCGGATCGCGGATGAATTTAGCCAGCGCCTTCTCGATGTCGCGCGCCAGCGTCGAAGGATCCTTGCCCATCGCCGGCAGATCCTCGACCAGCGGCGTCGTGATCTTGCCGTCCGGGCGCACCGGCACCGTCATCGACAGCTCCGGGTTGCGCCACACGATGATGTTCACGCTGTCGCCCGGACCGATGATGTAGTTGTAGTCCGGCGTGGCCGCCGCAGTGGGCGCAGGCGGATACTCGCTGGCGCAGCCCGCGAGCAGGATCGCGGCCACTCCCGCCAGACACAACCTGCCGATCGATGCTGACTTTCTGTTCTGCATGACCCCTCCCGATGCATGTGGCCCCGAGCGACGAAGGCCGATGTTACCCGCTAACTTCGCGGAACCGTAGGAAAAAGTACGCACGGAAAGATACCCCATTTCCGCCCCGGCGTGCCGTTTCGCGCCCGCCCGTCACGCGCGCCCCGCCCCGCCCGATCGCGCACGGGCCGGCCGCGGCCCGAGGAGTCCCCGGCGGTACCTTGTCATTGCAAGGAGGGCGAACGCCGACGAAGCCCCGGCACCAGTGTTGGCGAGTAGGTAAAGATTGCACCCGTACATTCGGACTTTGAGTGCGGCAAAGCCGACGCAGAGCTTCTTCAATAGCCTGAAGAATGAGCGAGTGCATGGCACCCGCTACAATACGCGGGCTAGTGCCAAAGCCGATCTGTTCGATTACATCGAGCCGTTCCATGACCGCCGGCGCCGGCATTCCACGCTCGGCTACGCCTCGCCAGTGAAGTTCCTGGAGGACGGGATCAGCGCTCAACATGAACGGAAATTGGCGGCATAATGACGACGCGTTGGAAGACGAACAACAGAGGGAAGCTCACGATGCAGTCGATCGCGGCGTGACCTACCACCGGGTATTGTTCTGGGTGCATGCCGCGAGCAACCGCCCGTACAAGGCCGAGTTCTATTCGCTGTCGGGCCGCCTGCTGAAGACCGCGCGCTACCAGAACTTCAGGAACCTCGGCGGAAAGACGCGCCCGACCCGGCTCGTGATGGAGGACGCGCTGAAGAAGGGCGAGGTCTCGGTGCTCGAGTACAGCGACATGAGGCTGCGCCCGCTGCCGGACAAGATCTTCACCAAGGAGTATCTGAAGAAACTCGTGGAATAGCGGCGGCGCCCGACCGTGAGCGTGCCGTGACGTGACGACCGTAACAGGGGGTGATGCTGCCGTAATGTTCCTGTTCGAGCTGATGAACCTCAGGGAGGGGTTCAGGAAGTATTTCGAGGTCGTTCCCGCGCTGACCGACGCGTTGCGCGACGAGGTCTATCGCATCCGCCACGCCGTGTATTGCGAGGAACTGGGCTGGGAACAGCTGCGACCCGACGGCAGGGAGCGCGACGAATACGACGCCCATTCGCTGCACTGCCTGATCCGCGCCCACGTCGATGGACGCTTCGTGGGGTGCACGCGCCTGGTGCTGGCGAAGCCGGGCGAGCCGCACGAGTCGCTTCCGTTCGAAAAAGCCTGCGCGCACACGCTCGACCGCTCGATCATCGACCCGCAGGCGCTGCCGCGGCACACGATCGCGGAGTTCTCCAGGCTCGCCGTCATCGCCCGCTACCGCCGGCGCAAGGGCGAGCAGCGAAACGCCGCGGCGATCTCGGAGGACAGCTTCGGCAGCAAGGACCAGCCGCGCTTCCCCTACATTCCGGTCGGGCTGTATCTGGGTACGATCGAGATGGCGGCGCGATCGGGCATCGACACGCTGTTCGTGCTCACCGAGCCGAGGCTCGCGAACCACCTGGGAAAGCTCGGGGTGCGCATCCGGAAGATCGGCGGCGCGATCGAGCATCGCGGCACCCGCATCCCCTCGATGATGAGCGTGCAGAGCATCCTGTCCGGCCTGAATTTCATCGTGCGCCCGCTCCACAAGTTGATCGCCTCGGAAGTCGAGGCGGGGATGCGCGATCGCTGAGTCGCACCCGCAACGCGCACGCGATCGCCGGGCGCACGTGACCTACTTCACGGCAACATCCCGCACGGCAGCATAAGGTTGTGGCCCGTAGCGTTTCGACCGTGCCCGGCAGGTCGCCGGGACGCAGGCGCGAGCGGCACGCCAGGTCATCGGGCACACCAGGACATCGGCTCAGGGATGGTTCGCCTCTTCAGTCACTACATACCGTTCGGCACGCTGTTGCAGGTCGCGCTCGATGCGTGCCTGCTGTTCGCAGCGATCCTGCTCGGCGTATCGCTCAACGGAAACGGGGTCGCGGCGTCGCTCGTCAATATCGTGTTCCCGGCGCTGTTGTTCGCGCTGGTCATGACGGCCACGATCAGCGTGCTGGGGTTGTACCGGCGCGATGCCCCGCATGCCTTCCACGACGTCGTCGCGCGCGTGCTGATGGCATTCCTGATCGGCTTTCCGCTGTCCTACGCCATCTTCCAGTTGCTGCCGCTGTGCCAGCCTTGCCGCGATTCGCTGGGCGTGACGGTGCTTCTGGGGCTGTCGGGCGTGCTGGCCTCCCGAGCGGTGCTGTTGCGCGCGAGCCCGGCAGGCATCCTCGCGCGGCGCGTGCTGGTGCTGGGCACCGGAGCACAGGCCGCGGAAGTCGAGCGCATGCTCGATTCGGACCGCTCCGGCGGGTTGCGGCTGATCGGTTTCTATCCGTTGGAATCCGGCGAGGTCGCCGTTTCCGCCGGCCGCGTGATGTCCGCCGCGCTGTCGATCGGCGACACCGTGCGCCGGCACGACATCGACGAGATCATCGTCGCGGTGCACGAGCGGCGAGGTGGCATCCTGCCGCTGCGCCAGATGCTCGACTGCAAGCTCGCCGGCGTCCAGGTGACCGACCTGTCGTCGTTCTTCGAGCGCTTCCACGGCCAGGTGCGGATCGAATCGCTGCGCGCGAGCTGGCTGATCTACGGCGAAGGCTTTCGCCAAGGGCTGCTGCGCAATGCGGTCAAGCGCGCCTTCGATCTGCTCGCATGCCTCGCGCTGTCCGTGATCGCGATCCCGGTCATGGCGATCACCGCGCTGGCGATCCTGATCGAGAGCGGCGGGCCGGTCTTCTACCGGCAGGAGCGCGTCGGCCAGGGCGGGCGCGTGTTCGACGTCATCAAGTTCCGCAGCATGCGCAACGATGCCGAGGCCGATGGCAAGCCGCGCTGGGCCGCAGCGGTCGATGCGCGCATCACGCGGGTCGGGCGCGTGATCCGAAGGACGCGCATCGACGAACTGCCGCAGATCTTCAACGTGCTCGCCGGCGACATGAGCTTCGTCGGGCCGCGCCCCGAACGGCCGTTCTTCGTCAACATGCTGTGCGAGCAGGTGCCGTTCTACAACGCCCGCCACAGCGTCAAGCCGGGCATCACCGGCTGGGCGCAGGTGCGCTACCAGTACGGCGCATCGGTCGATGACGCGATCGAGAAGCTCCAGTACGACCTGTACTACGTCAAGAACCACACGCTGTTCCTCGACCTCGTCGTGCTGCTGCGCACGGTGCGCGTCGTTCTGTCGGGCGAAGGCGCTCACTGAAGCGCGCCGCGTCCGCCGGCCAGGGCCGCATCCGGCCGTCCGGGCGAGGCGATCCGCTTAACCAGCGGCCCCGCATTGCGTATCCTTGGCGTCCCGGAAACTGAAGCCGGCGCCGCCACGCGCCGTTAGTTGACACCGCATGGACACCTGGAGCGCGACGCTGGCCGGCTGGAGCTACGGGATCGCGGCAGCGGTCTTCGTCGCATTCGCGGTCCAGCTCGGACTGGGCTGGCGCGGCAACCTGCGCGGGCGCATGGTGTTCGCGGCGGTCGCACTGAGCGCCGGCTGGGCGGTCTCGGTCGGCGGCTTCCTGTCGACGCGCATCATCGGGTTCTGGGTCGCCGCCGGAGTGTTCGACGCGCTGCGCCTCGGTGCCTGGCTCGCCTTCGCGATCTCGACGATACGCGTGCCGGACTTGCGCAGCAGCGCGAAACCGGCCCCCGCCCCGGCCGGGCGCGGCCGCCCGTTCGTGACGTTCGCGCTCGCGGCCTTCATCCTCGCCTACGCGCTGATGCAGGCCGCGGGAGGCTACGCCTCGCAACGGCTGGACCTGCCCGGGCGCATCCACTACGGCCTGCCGCTCGCCGGCGCGATCCTCGCCCTGGTGCTCGTCGAGCAGGCCTACCGCAACATTCCGCAGCACGCGCGCTGGGGCATGAAGCCGCTGTGCCTCGGGCTCGCGGGCGTGTTCGCGTTCGACCTGTACCTGTACGCGGATGCCTTCCTGTTCTCGCGCATGAATCTCGACGTGTGGACGGCGCGCGGCATCGCCCATGCCTTCGTCATTCCGTTCATCGCGGTCTCGGCCGCGCGCAACCCCGAATGGTCGTTCGAGATCGCGGTCTCGCGCCGGGTGGTGTTCCATTCCGCCGCGCTGGTCGCGGCGGGCGCCTACCTGTTGCTGGTGGCCGCCGCCGGATACTACCTGCGCTACTTCGGAGGGAGCTGGGGCCGGGCGATCGAGGTCACCTTCGTGTTCGCCGCGCTGCTCGCGCTCGCGACACTGCTGGTCTCGGGAAGCCTGCGCTCCAAGCTGAGGGTCTTCCTCAACAAGAACTTCTTCAGCTACCGCTACGACTACCGGGACGAATGGCTGCGCATCACGCGGGCGTTGTCCTCGCACGATTCGCAGGCCGGCGTTCAGGTCTCGGCGATCCGCGCGCTGGCCGACCTGCTCGAGAGCCCCGGCGGCTGGCTGTGGCTGCGCGCGGGCGGCGGCGACTACGTGCCGGCGGCACGGCTGAACCTTCCGGAGCGAACCGAGACGGAACCGGCGCATGGCGGGCTCGCGTCGTTTCTCGCAGCGACGACATGGGTCGTGGATCTCGACGAATGGCGCAACGATCCGGACAAGTACGAGGATCTGGTGGTGCCGGGCTGGCTGCTCGCGACGACGGAGGCACGCTTCATCGTTCCATTGACGACGGCCGAGGGTCTGATAGGCTTCATGGTGCTGGCGCGGCCGCGCGCGCGCGTCGACGTCAACTGGGAGGTCTTTTAACTGACCCGGGATTTTGGACGCCAGGCGGCGAGCTATCTGGGCCAGATGCAGGCGGTCGAGGCGCTGCTGGAAGCGAAGAAGTTCGATGCCTTCAACCGCATGTCGGCATTCGTCGTGCATGACCTGAAGAACCTCGTCGCGCAACTCTCGCTGCTGCTCAGGAATGCCGAGAAGCACCACGACAACCCGGAGTTCCGCAAGGACATGCTGGAGACCATCGACCACGTCGTCGAACGCATGAAGAACCTGCTGCTGCAGTTGCGCGAGGGCACCACGCCGGTCGATGCGCCGCGGCCGGTGGACCTGGCCCGCGTGATCGAGCGCATCGCGCGCGCCAAGGCCGGACACCCGCCCGCGCTGGAACTCGATCTGGAGCCCGACGTGCGCTGCGCCGGACATGACGAACGGCTGGAGCGCGTGATCGGCCACCTTGTGCAGAATGCCCTGGACGCCACCGGCAAATCTGGCAGAGTGTGGGTCCGGCTGTGGCGCGAAGGCGGCAGCGCGAAAATCGAGGTGGGCGACACCGGCCACGGCATGAGTCCCGAATTCGTGCGCGACCGGCTGTTCAAGCCGTTCCAGTCGACCAAGGCGGCCGGCATGGGAATCGGTGCCTACGAGAGCGCCCAGTACCTCTCGGAACTGGGCGGAAGCATCACCGCGGAGAGCGAACCGAACGTGGGAACGCGCATGCACGTCACCTTGCCCCTGCTTCGTCAGGATGCCGGCATGCCCCATGCGGAGGCGGGGGCGGAGGCGGCGGCGTGAGCGAAAGGCGTGCGCCGCTGCTGGTCGTCGAGGACGATCCGGCGCTGCAGAAGCAGATGCGCTGGGCATTCGATTCGTACGAGCCTGTGCTCGCGAGCGACCGCGAGAGCGCGCTCGCCCAGTTGCGCCGCCACGAGCCCGCGGTGGTGACGATGGACCTCGGGCTTCCGCCCGCACCCGACGATGTCGGCGAGGGCATGCTGCTGCTCGAGCAGATGCTCGCGCTCGCGCCCGACACCAAGGTCATCGTGCTGACCGGTCAGCACGACCGCGACAACGCGGTCCGGGCGATCGGGCTGGGCGCCTACGATTTCTACGCAAAGCCGTTCGAGCCGGAGCTGCTGTCGCTGACGATCGAGCGCGCCTACCGGCTGCACGACCTGCAGCAGGAAAACCGCCAGCTTCAGGCCATGAACCAGCCGGGCTCACTCGCCGGCATCCTCACGCGCGACCCGGACATGCTGCGCATCTGCCACACGATCGAGAAAGTCGCGGGCACCAACGCGACCGTCATGCTGCTGGGCGAAAGCGGCACCGGCAAGGAACTGTTCGCCCGCGCGCTGCATGCGCTGTCACCGCGCCACACGCGGCGCTTCGTCGCGATCAACTGCGCGGCGATCCCCGAGACGCTGCTCGAGAGCGAGCTGTTCGGCTACGAGAAGGGCGCCTTCACCGGGGCCGTCAAACAGACGCCGGGCAAGATCGAAACCGCCGCCTCCGGAACCCTGTTTCTGGACGAGATCGGCGACCTGCCCGCCAGCCTCCAGGCGAAGCTGTTGCGCTTCCTGCAGGAGCGGGTGATCGAGCGCCTCGGCGGGCGCTCCGAGATTCCGGTCGATGTGCGCGTCGTGTGCGCCACGCACCGCGATCTCAAGGCGCGGATCGCGGAAGGCAGCTTTCGCGAGGATCTGTTCTACCGGCTGGCCGAGATCGTCGTCGAGATCCCGCCGCTGCGCATCCGCAAGGGCGACGCCGCGCTGATCGCGCATGCGCTGACCCGGCGCTTCGCGGCCGAGCAGAACCGCGGCACGATGGTGCTCGCGGCCGATGCGGTCGAGGCGATCGAGGCACACGACTGGCCGGGCAATGTCCGCGAGCTGGAGAACTGCCTGAAGCGCGCCGTGATCATGGCCGAGGGCGGCCGCATCGGCGCGGCCGATCTCGGCCTGCACGCCGCCGAGACCGAAATGCTGAACCTGCGCACGGTGCGTGAGGCGGCCGAGCGCCATGCGATCCTTCGCGTGCTGGGGCGCGTCGACGGCAGCGTCGCGCGCGCCGCCGAGCTGCTGGGCGTGAGCCGGCCCACGCTGTACGATCTGATGCGCCGCTACGCATTGAAATAGCCGCGAAACCGAACCTCCCACGGACCGAAACCATGACGATCCCCTCGCCCGCATCCCTTCGCCTCGTCCTTCGCCGCGCGGCCGCCGCGGGCCTGCTCGCCGCCGCACTCGCCGGGTGTGGCGACAACCCCGAGAAACAGCTCGCTTCGGCGCGCGAGGAGATCGCCCGCAAGGACTACAAGGCCGCCGCGATCCGGCTCAAGGGCGTGCTGCAGAAGGACGAGAACCAGGCCGAGGCGCGCTATCTGCTCGGGCGTACGGCGCTGGAGACCGGAGACGTCGCCACGGCCGAGAAGCATCTGCGCAAGGCGGCCGAACTGGGATTCGACGCCGAGAAGGCGGTTCCGGAACTCGCGCGCGCGATGATCGAAGCGGGCGACTTCAAGAAGGTGCTGACCGAGTTCTCCGGGCGCAAGCTCGGCACGGCCGAAGGCAGGGCGCAGCTGCTGGTGAGCCTGTTTTTCGCGAATCTCGCGACGGGCCAGCTCGAACCGGCGCGCAAGGCGCTCGCCGACGCGCTCGCCGCGAAGCCCGACGCGCCCCGCGTGATCCTCGCCGGCGCGTGGATGAAGGGCATCGACAAGGATCTCGCGGGCGGCGAGGCGCTGGTCGATTCGGTGCTCGCACGCGATGCGGATGTCCTCGAAGCGCTCGGCATGAAGGCGGGCTTCGCGGCCGCGCGCGGCGACCGTCCCGGCGCGGTCAAGGCCTACCAGCGGATCGCCGAGCTGCAGCCCACGAACGTCGGCGCGCACTATTCCGCCTTCATGCTGCTGATGCGCGACGGCAAGAATGCCGAGGCGAAGGCGCAGGTCGAGAGCCTCAGGAAGGCCGCACCCAAGCACCCGCTCACCGCCTACATGCAGGCGATCGTCGCCTACCAGGAGAAGGACGTCGCCGCCGCGCGCGACCGGATCGCCGCCGCGCTGAAGGGCGCGCCCGACTATCTGCCCGCGCTGCTGCTGTCCGGCCTGATCAATGCGCAGTTCGGGACCTACGGGCTCGCGGAGCAGCACCTGAACAAGGTGCTCGCGCAGATCCCGAACAGCTACCTCGCACGCCGCGCGATGATCGGCATCCTGTTGCAGACCGGGCGGGCCGAGCGGGCCCTGGAACTCGCGCAGGCACTCGCCGCGCAGGCGCCGGAAAATCCCGACGCCCTCGGCGTGGCGGCCTCCGCCTACATGCTGGCCGGCGATGCGAAACACGCGGCCGCGCTGTTCGAGAAATCGGCGAGCCTGGCGCCGAAGAATCCAAAAACGCGCACCGGCCTCGCGCTGGCGCGTTTCGCCTCGGGCGACCCCGCGCAGGCGATGCAGGACCTCGAAGCGGCCTCCGCGGCGGATGCTTCCCGCGTCAGTGCCGACGTGCTGATGGTGCTCCAGTACCTGCGCGCGAAGAAGTTCGACAAGGCGATCGAGGCCGCCGCGGTCATCGAGCGCAAGATGCCGCAAAGCCCGGCAACCCACAACCTGAAAGGACAGGTGTACTCCGCCGCCGGCAAGCCGGCCGAAGCGCGGGCGAGCTTCGAAAAGGCGCTGCAGCTCAAGCCGGACTTCGTCCCGGCGCTGATCAACCTGGGCCGGCTCGACCTCGCCGAGAAGAAGCCCGACGCGGCGAAGAAACGCTTCGAGGAGGTCATCGCCAGGCAGCCGAAGAACATCGGCGCGCAGATCGCCTACGTGGATCTGCTGACTTCATTGCGCGCGCCGCGCGAAGAGGTCCGCAGGGTGATCGAGCGCGCGGTCGCGGCCGCACCGTCGGATTCCGGTGCGCGCATCGTGCTGATCGGCTTCCACGTCCAGGGCGGGAACCTCGATCTCGCGCTGAAGGCGGCGCAGGAGGCGAACGCGGCGATCGCCGGCAATGCCAGGCTGCTCCAGGCGCTCGGCGAGCTCCAGCTCGCGACCAAGGCGCCCGACCAGGCCGTGACGACGCTCACGCGCGCGGTGGAGCTGGACCCGCAATCCCCGCAGTTGCTGTTGCAGCTCGCCGATGCCCAGTCCGAGCAGGGTTCGACCGAGGCGGCGTTGCAATCGCTGCGTAAGGTGCTGGCGCTGCAACCGGGCTCGCTCGACGCGCAGATCCGCATCGCCGCGATCCACAGCCGCGGCGGGCACCTGGCCGACGCGGTGAAGTCCGCGAAGGACGTGCAGAAGCAGCGGCCGGAACAGGCCGCCGGCTATCTGCTCGAAGGCGACCTGTATTCCCGCCAGAAGAAGTGGAACGAAGCGATCGCCGCCTACCGCGCCGGACTGGAGCGCACGAAGGGGCCGCTGTTCGCGATCCGGCTGCATCAGACGCTCGTCGCCGCGCAGCGCAAGCCGGAGGCGGACAAGGTCGTCGCCGACTGGATCCGTTCGAACCCGAAGGACGGCTTCGTGCGCAACTATCTCGCCGAGCGTGCGGCGCTCGCCGGCGACCACGCCGAATCGGTACGCCAGTACCAGGCGCTCGCGCAGCAATATCCGAAAAACGGCGCGATCCTGAACAACCTGGCCTGGGCGGCCTACGAGGCGAAGGACCCGAGGGCGCCGGAGTGGGCCGAGCAGGCCAACCGGCTGGCGCCGGACAATGCCGCGATCATGGACACGCTGGGCTGGATACTCGCCGAGAAGGGCGACCTGAAACGCGGCATCGAGCTGCTGCAGAAGTCCGTGGCCAAGGCGCCGCAGGCGAGCGAACTGCGGCTGCACCTGGCGAAGGCGCTGGTCAAGGCCGGCCGCAAGGACGAAGCGCGCAAGGAGCTCGACACGCTCGCGAAGCTGGGCGAGAAGTACCCGAAGCAGCCCGAGGTCGCGAAACTGCTGTCCGGGCTGTGACGATGCGACGATGTGACGATGCGGCGGCGCTGCGCCGCGTACCCTCTCGCGCGCCGGGATGCGGCCGTTAAGGAATGGTGTTCGCACACGAGGATGAATCGATGACAACCGTTGCAGTAATCGGATTGGGCTACGTCGGTCTGCCGCTCGCGGTGGCCTTCGGCAAGCGGTACCGTACGATCGGCTACGACATGTCGGAGCGCAAGGTCGCGAGCTACCGCGATTACATCGACCCGACCGGCGAGGTGGGCAGCGAAGACCTGCGCGCGGCGCGCCAGCTCAGCGTGACCAGCGATCCGTCGGCGCTGTCGGAGGCCGACTTCATCGTCGTCGCGGTGCCCACGCCGGTCGACGAGGCGCATCAGCCGGATTTCAGCCCGCTGGTGGGTGCGAGCGAGACGGCCGGCCGCCATCTGAAGCCCGGCGCGATCGTCGTGTTCGAGTCGACCGTCTATCCGGGTGCGACCGAGGAAGTGTGCATCCCGGTCATCGAGCGGAACTCGGGCAAGACGTGGAAGAAGGATTTCTTCGTCGGCTACTCGCCCGAGCGCATCAATCCGGGCGACAAGGAACGCACGCTCACGCGCATCACCAAGGTCGTCTCGGGGGACACGCCGCAGACGCTGGATCGGGTCGAGGAGCTGTATGGCAGCGTGATAGACGCCGGCGTCTACCGCGCGAGCAGCATCAAGGTCGCGGAGGCGGCGAAGGTGATCGAGAACACGCAGCGCGACCTGAACATCGCGCTGATGAACGAGCTGGCGATCATCTTCGAGCGCATCGGCATCGACACGCTGGAAGTGCTGCAGGCGGCGGGCACGAAGTGGAACTTCCTGCCGTTCCGGCCGGGGCTGGTCGGCGGCCACTGCATCGGCGTCGATCCCTACTACCTGACCCACAAGGCGGACATGCTCGGCTATCACCCGCAGGTGATCCTGGCCGGCCGGCGCATCAACGACGGCATGGGCAAGTTCGTCGCCGAGCAGACCGTCAAGCACATGATCCGCAACGGCTCTTGCGTGAAGGGCGCGCACGTCATCGTGCTCGGCCTGACGTTCAAGGAGAACTGCCCCGACCTGCGCAATTCGCGCGTCATCGACGTCATCCGCGAGATCGAGTCCTTCGGCGCGCTGGTGCATGTGCACGACCCGATCGCCGATTCGCACGAGGCGCGCGAACACTACGGCGTCGAACTCGAGCCGTGGGAACGCCTGCCGAAGGCGCATGCCATCGTCGCCGCGGTCGCCCACCGCGAATATCTCGAACGCCCACTCGCGGAGCTCACCGCGAAACTCGCGCCGGGCGGGGCCTTCATCGACGTCAAGAGCCAGTTCGACCGCGCCGCGCTGCAAGCGCTCGGCAGCGTCGTCTGGCGTCTGTAGGAGCGGCGCAATGGCGATTCCGCAAACGCTGCGCGCGGCGCTCGCCGCGACGCGCCGGCGCTGGCTGGTGACCGGGTCGGCCGGTTTCATCGGCTCGCACCTGGTCGAGAACCTGCTCGCGTGCGGGCAGGAGGTCGTCAGCCTGGATAACTTCTCGACCGGCCACCGGCGCAACCTCGAAGAGCTGGAGGCGGCGGTCGGCCCCGAGGCGGCGAGCCGGCACCGCTTCATCGAAGGCGACATCCGGGATGCGGACACCTGCCGCGCCGCGTGCGAAGGCGTCGGGTTCGTGCTGCACCAGGCCGCGCTCGGCTCGGTGCCGCGATCGATCGCAGATCCGCTGACCACGCACGCCTCGAACGCGACCGGCTTCCTGAACCTGCTGGTCGCGGCACGCGACGCGCGGGTGCGCCGTTTCGTCTATGCCGCGTCCAGTTCGACCTATGGCGACCACGCGGCGCTGCCGATCTGTGAGGACGTGATCGGCCGGCCGCTGTCGCCGTATGCGGTGACGAAATACCTCGACGAGCTGTATGCCGATGTGTTTGCGCGCTGCTACGGAACCCCGACGATCGGGCTGCGCTACTTCAACGTGTTCGGCGCGCGCCAGGACCCCGAGGGCGCCTATGCCGCGGTGATCCCGAAGTGGACGCGCGCACTGCTCACCGGCGAGACGGTGTTCATCAACGGCGACGGCGAGACCAGCCGCGATTTCTGCTACATCGACAACGCGGTGCAGGCGAATCTTCTGGCTGCGCTGAGCGAGGATCCGCGAGCCGTCGGGGAGGTCTATAACGTCGCGGTGGGCGATCGCACCAGCCTGAACGAGCTGTTCGCGCTGATCCGCGGATTGCTCGCGCAGCGCTTCCGCGAGCTCGCCTGCGCCACAGCGCAATACCGCGATTTCCGCGCCGGCGATGTGCGCCATTCCCAGGCCGACATCGGCAAGGCCGCGCGCCTGCTGGGCTACCGGCCGACCCACCGGCTGGCCGAGGGCCTGAGCGAAGCGATGCCCTGGTACGTCCGGCAGTTCCAGCCGGCTGCGCACGCGGCCGGCGGGCACGAGCCGCAACGGGTGAGCGCGTGAGCGGGAATTCGATCCTCGCACGCCCGCACGTCGCGCTCGCCGCGGCCTTGTGTTCCGGCCTCGCGCTGGCCAGTGTGCCCGACGCCGACCCGCAGCAGGAGCGCGCGCGCGCCGCGGCACTGGTGAGCGAGGCGCTCGCGCTCGAGCACGGCGAGGGCGTCGCGCGCGCGCCGCTCAGGGCGGCCGCGCTGTTGTGCGAGGCGGCCAAACTGGGCAACGCGGATGCGCAGTTCGAACTGGGCTGGATGTACGCCAACGGCCGCGGCGTGCCGCGCGATGACCGCTACGCCGCGCTGTTCTTCGAGACCGCCGCATTCCAGGGGCATGAATACGCGCGGCGCATGCTGCGCTACGTCGGAACCCCGTCTTCCGAACTGCCCGAATGCCTGAAGATCACGATCGAACTCGTCCAGGAGCCACCCGAGGAAGAGACCACCTGGGAGACGATGTTCGGCGATCTGCCCGCCGAGCGCAGGCGGCTGGTCGAACTGGTCAAGAAAATGGCGCCCGACTACTCGGTCGATCCGGGGCTCGCGCTCGCGGTGATCTCGGTCGAGTCCAACTTCGAGCCGCGCGCGCGCTCGCCGAAGAACGCGCAGGGCCTGATGCAGCTCATTCCGGAAACGGCGCAGCGCTTCAACGTGCGCAACGCCTTCGATCCGGTGCAGAACCTGCGCGGCGGACTGTCCTACCTGCGCTGGCTGCTCGCCTACTTCAAGGGCAGCGTCCCGCTGGTGGCCGCCGGCTACAACGCAGGCGAGCACGCGGTCGAGCGCTACCGCGGCATCCCGCCCTACCAGGAGACGCGCGCGTATGTCAATCGCATCCTGTCGTTCTTCCGCAAGGAACACCATCCGTACGATGCGAGCGTGACCGCGCCCTCGCCGGTCCTCGACAAGGTCAGGGTGGCGCGGTGAGCGGCGCATGGGCGGCCTGGGCACGACGGGCGCTGTGGCTGCCGCTCGCCTGCCTCGCCACCGGCGCGTGGGCCGAGCTGGCCGACACGCTCGCACGGATCAAGCCCTCGGTCGTGATGGTGGGAACCTGGCAGAAGACGCGCAGCCCGGCCTTCCGTGCGACCGGCAGCGGTTTCGCCGTCGGCGACGGGACGCTCGTCGCGACCAATGCGCACGTCATTCCCGCGACGCTCGACGCGGCCCGGCTCGAAACGCTGGCGATCGCCGTCCCCGATGGCGAGGGCCGCGTCGGGATACGCATGGCGAAGGAGCGCGCGCGCGACCGCGAGCACGATCTCGCGCTGATCGAGTTTTCCGGACAGCGGCTGCCCGCCGTGCAACTGCGCGAGGCGCAGGACGTGCGCGAAGGCGAGAACTACGCCTTCACCGGCTTCCCCCTGGGCGCGCTGATGGGATTCCACCCGACGACGCACCGCGGCATGATCTCGGCGATCGCGCCGGTCGTGCTGCCCGCGGGCAGCGCGCGCGAACTGGGTGCGGAAGAGATCAGGCGGCTGGAGTCGGATCGCTATCCGGTCTATCAGCTCGATGCCGCCGCGCTGCCCGGCAGCAGCGGCAGCCCGCTGTGGGATCCCGTGCGCGGAGATGTCGTCGGCATCGTCAGCCTGGTGATCGTCACGCGGGGGCAGGGTCGCGCCGCGACGCAGCCGACCGGCATCAGCTTCGCACTGCCGATCCGCCACCTGCGCGAGCTGCTCGCGCGCGCCCGCTGAGCGCCGCGCCGGTCAGCCCGGCGTCCCGGCCGTCTTCAGCAGTTGCTGCAACTCGCCGCTCTGATACATCTCGCGCAGGATGTCGGCGCCGCCCACGAGCTTCCCATTGACATAAAGCTGCGGGATCGTGGGCCAGTTGCCGTACTGCTTGATGCCGTCGCGGATGGCGGCGTCTTCCAGCACATTGACCGACAGGAAATCGGTGACGCCGCATGCCTTGAGCACCTGCACCGCGGCGGCGGAAAAGCCGCACTGCGGGAACTGCGGCGTTCCCTTCATGTAGAGCACCACCGGGTTTCCGGTGACCTGGCTGCGGATCGTTTCCTGGACGTCCATCGGGGCCTCGATTCGTGGAGTTCGATAATAGTTGACCGTTGAAGTCGGGATAGTCTACGGCCCCGGAGCGCGCCCGTCAATGAGCGGCGCGCACGCCACCGCTGACCCGTTCGATGCCCGCCAGATCGCGCCAGGAGCCGACCGCCCGGAAGCCGGCGGCCGCGAGCAGGCCGCGCACCGCCTGCGCCTGATCGTAGCCATGCTCGAGGAGCAGCCAGCCTTCGGGTGCGAGGAACCGGGCCGCACCCGCGACGATGCGGCGGATCTCGGACAGGCCGTCCGCCCCGGCCACCAGCGCCGCGCGCGGCTCGTGGCGAACGTCGCCCAGGCGAAGGTGCGGGTCGCCCGCCGCGACGTAGGGCGGATTGCAGGCGATGACCTCGAAGCACGCGCCCGGATCGAGGGCGCCGTACCAGTCGCCGCGCGAGAACCGGACGCGCGCGCCGTGCAGCGCGGCATTCGCGCGGGCGAGTTCGAGCGCCCCCTCGCTCGCATCGGTGGCGAAGAGCTCGGCGCCGGGCAGCTCCAGCGCGAGGCTGATCGCGATCGCACCCGATCCGGTTCCCAGATCCGCCACCCGGGCCGGCCCGCGCACTCGGGTCATCGCGCGCAGCGCCGCGATCGCCCGATCGACCAGCAGCTCCGTCTCCGGCCTCGGGATCAGCACCTGCGGGCCCACGCGAAAGCGCCTGCCGTAGAACTCGCGCCAGCCCAGCAGGTAGGCGATCGGCTCGCCCCGCTCGCGCCTCGCGACCCATCGCTCGAAGCGCTCCAGCGCCTCGGCGCAGGTCACCGTTTCGGGATGCGCCGCGAGATGCGCGTGGCCGATGCCCAGTGCATGGCACAGCAGCATCCTCGCCTCCGCGCGGGGGATGCGCCCGCGGACGGCCGCGAGCACGACCGCGGCCGGCAGGCCCGCCTGTCCGCGCGCGCTCACGAGTCGCGTTCCGAGAGCGCGGCGAGTCGTTCGGCGTGGTGCTCCGCGGTGAGCGCACGCACCAGCTCGTCGAGGTCGCCATCGAGGATCGCGGCGAGCTTGTACAGCGTCAGATCGATGCGGTGATCGGTCACGCGGCCCTGCGCGAAGTTGTAGGTGCGGATGCGCTCGGAGCGGTCCCCGCTTCCGACCAGCGACTTGCGCTGCGCGGCCGTCTTCTCCTGCTGCGCGCGAATCTCGCGATCCTTGATCCGCGCGGCCAGCACCGCGAGCGCCTGGGCCTTGTTGCGGTGCTGGGAGCGGTCGTCCTGGCATTCGACGACGATGCCGGTCGGAAGATGCGTGACGCGCACCGCGGAGTCCGTCTTGTTGATGTGCTGGCCGCCCGCCCCCGACGAACGGAAGGTGTCGATGCGGACCTCGTCGGAGCGGATCACCACGTCGCCGACCTCGTCCGCCTCGGGCAGCACCGCGACCGTGCATGCCGACGTGTGGATGCGCCCCTGGGTCTCGGTGACCGGCACGCGCTGCACGCGATGCCCGCCGGACTCGAATTTCAGCCGCGAATAGGCGCCGCGCCCCTCGATGCGCGCGACGATCTCCCGATAACCGCCCAGCTCGGAAGCACTGTGGGAGACCACTTCGACCTTCCAGCCCATCCGTTCGGCATAACGCGCGTACATGCGGAACAGGTCGGCGGCGAACAGCGCGGATTCGTCCCCGCCGGTGCCCGCGCGGATCTCGAGGAACACGCCGCGCTCGTCGTCCGGGTCCGCCGGCAGCAGCGCCCGCTCGAGCTGCGCCTCGATGCGCCCGATGTCGGCCTGGCACGATTCGATCTCGGCCTGCGCCAGCTCGCGCAGTTCCGGGTCGGCGAGCATCGAGCGCGCCGAGGCGAGCTCGGCCTCCGCCTTCAGCAGGGCGTCGTGCAGCGCGACCACCGGTGCGATCTCCGAGTGCTCGCGCCCGAGACGCCGGAAATGTTCCAGATCGCGCGCGGCGCCTTCGTCGGCGAGCAGCCGGTCGATCTCGGCCAGGCGCCGGCCGAGCCGCTCGAGCTTGTCGCGTAGGCTGTCCTTCATCGTGAACGGGTCGGGCAGGCCGCAGCGCGTGCGGCGCGCCTGCGGCTACTCCTCGGGATGCAGATCGAAGATGCGCGACAGCGCCGCGGCGGCGTCGTGGCGGGCGCCGGGCTCGCCCTGATTGAGTGCCTGGGTCGGGGCGTGCAGCAGCTTGTTGGTGAGCCCGTGCGAGAGCGCCTCCAGCGCGCGCGCGGGATCCTCGCCTCGCCCGAGCAGCTTCAGCGCCCGCTCCAGCTCGTGCCTGCGCATGCGCTCGGCGGCATCGCGCAGCGCGCGGATCGTCGGAACGAGATCGCGCGAGGCGACCCACTGGACGAAATTCTCGACGCGCGAATCGATGATCGCCTCGGCCTCGACGACCGCCTCCTGGCGCGCCTCGAGACCCGACTCGACGATCGCGCCGAGGTCGTCGAGCGTGTAGAGGAAGACGTCGTCGAGCGCGGCGACCTCCTCCTCGACGTCGCGCGGAACCGCCAGATCGACGAGGACGACCGGGCGGCGCCGCCGTGCCCGCAGCGCCCGCTCCACCATGCCCTTGCCGACGATGGGCAGCGGACTGGCGGTGCACGACACGACGACGTCATACAGTGCCATGCGCTCGCCGACCTCGTCGAGCCTGATCGCATCCGCGCCGAAGCGCCGGGCCAGCGCCTGGCCGCGTTCCAGCGTGCGGTTGGCCACCGTGATCTGGCGCGGCCGCGCGCCGGCGAAATGCGCCGCGCACAGCTCGACCATCTCGCCTGCGCCGATGAACAGCACCCGCTGCTCGGTCAGGTTCTCGAAGATGCGCTCCGCGAGGTGCACCGCGGCGGCCGCCATCGAGACGATGTTGGCGCCGATCGCCGTCGTCGAGCGCACCTCCTTGGCCACCGCGAAGGTGCGCTGGAACAGCTTGTTGAGCAGCGTGCCCAGCGTGCCGGCGGACTGCGCCACGCGTGCGGCCTGCTTCATCTGTCCCAGGATCTGCGGCTCGCCGAGCACCATCGAGTCCAGCCCGCTCGCCACCCGGAACATGTGGCGCACGGCCTCGCGCTGCGGCAGCGTGTAGAGATAGGGATCGATCTCGCCCGGCGGCATCCGGTGATACTCGGCGATCCACAGGCCGGCCGCGCCCGGATCGCTGGTGGCGCAATACAGCTCGGTGCGGTTGCACGTCGACAGGATCGCCGCTTCGCGAACCGGCTTGGCGCGGATCAGCTCGCCGAGCGCACCCGGAAGCCGCTGCGGGTCGAACGCGAGCTGCTCGCGCACGGCGAGCGGAGCGGTGTGATGATTGATGCCCAGCGCGAACAGCTGCACGACGCGGTTATCCGGTTCCAACGAGTGTCGCAGCGGATCTGCCCGGCGCCGGCCTCGCCGCGGCGGACCCGAGCCGACGGCAGCCCGGAGCCTTCACTCGGCAGGCGGCGGCCGATTATAGCGCCCGTACGGCCGGGCGCGCGCCCGGATTCGCGGCGCGAGGCCCGTCAGCCCCCGGTGTGTGCGAGCAGCCGCTCGATCATCGCAGCGGCCTGGCCGGGATAGCCGCCGCCGAACAGGTTGGCATGGTTGAGCACGTGGTAGAGGTTGTACAGGTGCTTGCGAATGGCATAGCCGGCATCGATCCGGCGAATCTCGCGGTAGCCGGCATAGAACTCGCTGCCGAAGCCGCCGAACAGCTCGGTCATCGCGAGGTCGGCCTCGGCGTCGCCCCGGCAGACGGCCGGATCGAAGACGACCGGCGTGCCATCGCGAAGGAATCCCGCGTTGCCGCCCCACAGGTCGCCGTGCAGCAGGCTGGCCTCGGGCCGGTGCCCGGCAAGCAGTACGTCGACCCGCTCGACGAGCAACAGCCCGCGCTCGTATAGCCGGGTGCCGTGGCCGCGCTCGGCCGCCAGCTCGAGCTGCGGGCGCAGCCTGCGCTCGCGGAAGAAGCGCGGCCAGTCGTCGTCCATGCCGTTGTGCTGGGGTGTGGCGCCGATGTAATTGTCGCGCGGCCATCCGTAGCGCGCGCCGGTGCTCGCGTGCATGCGCGCGATGGCGCGGCCCAGCCGGGCCGGATCGCCGTGCGCGCCCAGTTCGAGCGCTTCGAGCACGAGAAAGGATTGCGCGTCGAGGCTGCCCGCGGCGACGACCGCCGGCACACGGATCGCGGCGGCTGCCGCGAGCGCGTGCAAGCCGTCCGCCTCGGCCTGGAACGCGTCGCGTTGCGCGGCGCCGCCGAGCTTGACGAAGTAGCGCCCGGCCGTTCCTTCGACGCCTTCGACGCCTTCGACGATGAGCGCGCGGTGGATGCAGCCTCCGCCCACCTCGACCGCGCGCGCGGCGGCGAAGCGCCTGCCGAGCGCCTCGCCGAGGATCCGGGACAGCGTCGCGAGGTCCTGCATGCGACAAGGCCGGCGCGCGAGCCCGGCTCGCGCCTACAGCGAGCGTCGCGCGCGCTCGATCGCCGCGAGCACCTGCTCGGGCGCGGTGCCGCCACGATGCGCGCGGCTCGCCAGCGATCCCTCGATCGTCAGCACCTCGAACACGTCGGCCTCGACGAGCGGCGAGAACGATTTGAGATCGTCCAGCGGCAGCGCGGCCAGCTCGCAACCGAGGGTTTCGGCGTGCCGCACGGCGCGCGCGACGACCTCGTGCGCGTCGCGGAAGGGCAGCCCGCGCTTGACCAGGTAGTCGGCCAGATCGGTCGCCGTGGCGTGCCCCTGGAACAGCGCCGCGCGCATCGCATCCGGCTTGACGCGCACGCCGGTCACCAGATCGCCGAACACCGAGAGCGTATCGATCAAGGTATCGGCGGTGTCGAACAGCGGTTCCTTGTCTTCCTGGTCGTCCTTGTTGTAGGCGAGCGGCTGGCCCTTCATCAGCACCAGCAGCGCCATCAGATGCCCGACGACGCGGCCGGTCTTGCCGCGCGCGAGCTCGGGCACATCGGGGTTCTTCTTCTGCGGCATGATCGACGAGCCGGTGCAGTAGCGGTCGGCGAGATCGATGAAGCCCACCCGGGGGCTCATCCACAGGACCAGCTCCTCGGCGAGCCTCGACAGGTGAACCATGGCGATCGAGGCCGCGGCCGCGAATTCGATCGCGAAGTCGCGATCCGACACCGCATCGAGCGAGTTCTCGCACAGGCCCTCGAAACCGAGCTCGCGCGCGACGAATTCGCGGTCGATCGGGTACGAGGTGCCCGCCAGCGCCGCCGCACCGAGCGGCAGCCGGTTCGTCCGCGCGCGGCACTGCGCGAAGCGTTCGCGGTCGCGCGCCGCCATCTCGAAATAGGCCATCAGGTGGTGCGCGAAAGTCACCGGCTGGGCGACCTGCAGATGCGTGAAGCCGGGCATCGCGGTGTCCACGTGCGCCTGCGCGAGATCGAGCAGGTTGGCCTGGAACCGGCGCGCCCGCGCGTCGATCTCGTCGATCGCCTCGCGCAGCCACAGCCGAAGGTCGGTCGCCACCTGATCGTTGCGCGAGCGCCCGGTGTGCAGCCGTTTGCCCGCATCGCCCGCGAGCGCGGTCAGCCGGCGCTCGATGTTCAGATGCACGTCCTCGTCGTCGATCGACCAGGCGAAGCTGCCGCGCTCGATCTCCTCGCGGATGCGCTCGAGCCCCTGCTCGATCGCGGCGAGATCGCCGGCGCCGAGGATGCCCCGGTGCGCTAACATCCGCGCATGCGCGAGCGAGCCCCGGATGTCCTGCAGCGCGAGTCGGCGGTCGAAGCCGACCGAGGCGGTGAATCGCTTGACCCGTTCATCGACGGGTTCGCCGAAACGCCCCGACCAGGTCCTGGCGGGGCCTGCCTCGGGTTCCCGGGACTTGTCTGTCATTTTTCGATCCGGCCGGCCATCCGCGAATGACGATCGGGCGCAGTATAAACCCTCCGGTACCGGACTTCCGCAGCGCGGGCACGCTCTCGCGCATCGTGCTGGCGGCGAATCTGCCCGTGCTCATCGTCGGGCTGGCTCGCGCCGTCGACTGGGCCGGCGTCCCGGCGCTCGCCGTGGATCTGGCCGGGCTCGCCGAACCTCCGCTCGCCGTGACGCTGGCCGCGCTCTATCTGTTGCAGCCGTGGCTGCGCCGGGTCGGCTGGATCGGGATGTCCGCGGCCGTGCTCGCGCTGTCGGCCGCGGCCGCGACCGGCCTCGCGTTCGCACTCGATGCGCAACAGCGCGCGCTGCTGCTGCCCGGCGGCATCGTTCGCGCGCTGGCCTGGAGCCTGCTCACCGCCGTGCTGGTGCTCCAGTACCTGTACCTGCGCAGCAAGGCGCTGGGGCCGGCGCTCGCCGAAGCCCGGCTCGATGCGCTGAGCGCGCGCATCCGCCCGCATTTCTTCTTCAACAGCCTGAACGCGGTGCTCGGGATCCTGCGCACCGATGCGCGGCGGGCCGAGACCGCACTCGAGGAGCTCTCGGAGCTTTTTCGCGCGGTCATGCGCGACTCGCGCGAGCTGACCACGCTCGGCGCGGAGCTCGCGCTGTGCCGCCAGTATCTCGATCTGGAACGGCTGCGCCTGGGCGAGCGGCTGCGCGTCGACTGGCGGCTCGACGGATGCCCGGAGGATGCGGCCGTGCCGCCGCTGATGCTGCAGCCGCTGCTCGAAAATGCCGTCTACCACGGCATCGAGCCTTCGACCGGACCGGCCGGGATCTCGATCGCGATCTTCAGGCAGGGCGAGGCGGTGCACATCGAACTGACCAACCCGTCGCAGGATACGACCGGCCATCGTGGCGGCAACCGCATGGCGCTCGACAACATCCGCGAACGGCTCGCGCTGTTCTTCGATTTCGAGGCCGCGCTGACCACCGAGACCGGCGGCGGGCTCTACCGCGTGAGCATCCGCATTCCCTACCGGCGCGTGCCGCGATGAACGGGGATCCGTTGCGCGTATTCATCGTCGACGACGAGGCGCCGGCCCGGCTGCGTCTGAAGGCACTGCTCGGCGACATCGCGGACAGGTTGCCGAACCGGATCGCCGGCGAGGCGCAAGACGGCGTGCGCGCGCTCGACGCGCTGCAGCGCGCCCCGGCCGACGTCGTGCTGATCGACATCCGCATGCCGCGCATGGACGGCATCGAGCTTGCCCGCCACCTCGCGCTTGTGAATCCGGCTCCGGCGATCGTGTTCACCACCGCCTACGATCGCTACGCGGTCACGGCATTCGAACTGAACGCCGTCGACTACCTGCTCAAGCCGGTGCGCGCCGCACGGCTCGAGGAGGCGCTGCGCAAGGCGATGCTCGCCGCGCCGCTCGCGCACGAGGCGCTGCGCAGGCTCTCGACCGGACGGCGCCATCTCGCGAGCATCGAGCGCGGGCGCCTGCTGCTGGTGCCGGTGGCCGACATCGTGTACCTGAAGGCCGAGCTCAAGTACGTGACCGCGCGCACGCGGGAAAGGGAGTATCTGATCGAGGAATCGCTGACTCGCCTCGAGCAGGAATTCTCCGGGCATTTCGTGCGCATCCACCGCAACTGCCTCGTCGCGGCGGGCTCGGTCGCCGGATTCGAGCGCGCGCTGGAGATCGAGGGCGAGCCGCACTGGATGCTGCTGCTGCGCGGCCTCGACGAGAAGCTGCCGGTGAGCCGGCGCCAATGGCCCGCCGTCAAGGCCGCGCTCGCCGCGGCCGGCCGGGGGCCGCGCACTGCGGGATGATAAAATCCGCTCACGGGCCGGCATCCGGCCGCCCGGTCGTACCCCGCCCACGCAATCCATCCCGACGACGGCCGACATGAATCCCGAAGAAACATTCCATCCGCACACGACGCGACGAAGCGCGCTCACCGTGCCGTGCCTCCATCGCCTGCTTTGCGTCGTTCGCGGTGATCCCGCGCTGCCGGCATGACCCCCCCCGAGCGCATCGTCATCGCCACGCGCGAATCGCGCCTCGCGCTGTGGCAGGCCGAGCATGTGCGCAGCCGCCTGATCGGCCTTTATCCCGGCTGCAAGGTCGAGCTGCTCGGCATGACCACGCGCGGCGACCGCGTGCTCGACCGCCCGCTCGCCAAGGTCGGCGGCAAGGGTCTGTTCGTCAAGGAGCTCGAGACCGCGCTGCTCGAACGGCGCGCCGACATCGCCGTGCACTCGATGAAGGACGTGCCGATGGAGCTCGCCGCCGAGTTCGCGCTGGTCGCGATCGGCACGCGCGAGGATCCGCGCGACGCATTCGTGTCGAACCGCCACGACCGCCTCGAGGCGCTGCCCGCCGGCGCCGTGGTCGGCACTTCCAGCCTGCGCCGCGAGGCCCAGCTCCGCGCGCGTTTTCCGCGGCTCGCGGTCGAGGCGCTGCGCGGCAACCTCGACACGCGACTGCGCAAGCTGGACGCCGGACAGTATGATGCGATCATCCTCGCCGCAGCCGGGCTGACGCGCCTCGGCCTGGGCGCACGCATCCGCGCGCGGATCGAGCCCGACGTCTCGTTGCCGGCCGCGGGACAGGGCGCGCTCGGTATCGAGGCGCTGTCCTGCCGCGCCGAGATCGCACGCTGGATGGCGCCGCTCGACGATGTCCGCTCCGGTGCCTGCGTTCGGGCGGAACGGGCGCTGTCGCGCGCGCTCGCGGGCAGTTGCGAGGTGCCGCTGGGTGCGTTCGCCGAACCGCTGTCCGAGCCGGGCGACGGTTCGGCGAGGTTGCGGCTGCGAGGCTTCGTCGCGACGCCCGACGGCAAGCGCATCGCCTCGGCGCAGCGCTGGGGCAGCCTCGACGCGCCCGAACGGCTGGGCCTCGAGCTGGCCGATGAGCTGCGCCGCCAGGGCGCCGACGAGATCCTCGCGCTGCTGCCGCGCTGACATGCACGCTCGCGCGCAAACCGGACCGCAGGGCGGACCCGCTCCGCTTGCCGGTCGCCATGTCGTCGTGACCCGCCCGGAGGGACAGGCCGGCACGCTCGCAGCCGCGATCGAGGCCGCGGGCGGCATCCCCGTGTGCTTCCCGGTGCTCGCGATCCGCGCGATCGAGGACACCCGGCCGCTCGCCGAACTGGCAAGCCGGCTCGAGGAATTCGCTCTCGCGGTATTCATCAGCGCGAATGCCGTCGAGCACGGGCTCACCGCCATCCTCGCGCTTCGCGACTGGCCGCCGGGCGTCGCGGTGGCGGCGATCGGCAAATCGACCGAACGCGCGGCTGCGCGCCTCGGCCTACGCGGCGTCATCGCGCCGCGCGTGCGCTTCGACAGCGAGTCGCTGCTGGAGATGCCGCAACTCGCACCGGCCGCGGTTTGCGGCAGGCGCGTCGCGATTCTGCGCGGCGACGGCGGGCGCGAGCTGCTCGGCGACACGCTGAGCGCGCGCGGCGCCTCGGTGCAATACGTGACCTGCTACCGGCGCGAGGCCCCGCGCGCGGACCCCGCGCCGCTGCTCGAGCTGTGGGCGCGCGGTGCGCTCGATGCGATCACGTTCACCTCCAGCGAAGGCTTGCGCAACCTGTGGGACCTGCTGGGCGAGGAAGGTCGCACGCGGCTGTGCGAGACCGCGGCGTTCGTGCCTCACCCGCGCATCGCGCAGCAGGCGAACGCGCTCGGGCTTCATGACGTTCGGCTGACCGGCCCGGGCGACGACGGGCTGCTCGCCGGACTCGTCGCGAGCTTCGCGCCTGCGCCCGCATGAGTGACGAGACCGCACCCCGCGATCCGGCGGGCGAGCAAGCGGCCGTGCCGGCCGCGCCCGCCGTGGCGCCGGAAACGGGTGTGCAGGCGCGCCGGTCCGCGTGGCGCCAGCCGGCGCTTTGGCTCGCACTGCTCGCGCTCGTCGCGGCCGCGACCGCGCTGCTCGAGAGCCGTTCGCGACTGACCGAGATGCAGCAGGAGGTCGCGCGGCGGCTGGCGGGCAGCGACACCGCGGTCAACGAAGGCCGCGCGCTCGCCCGACAGAACCAGGACCTGCTGCTCGCGCTCCAGGGCAAGATCGGCGCGCTGGAGGCCAGGCTCGGCGAATTCCAGGGCCAGCAGGTCGCGCTCGAAGCGATGTACCAGGAACTGGTGCGCCATCGCGACGACAGCCTCGTGGCGCAGGCCGAGCACGCGGTGACGCTCGCCGTGCAGCAGCTCAAGCTCGCAGGCAATGTCGAGGCGGCGCTGATCGCGCTGCAGGACACCGAGGCGCGGCTCGCGCGCTCCGAGGATCCCTCGCTCGCGCCGCTGCGTACGGCGCTTGCGCGCGACATCGACCGGCTGCGTGCGGCCGCACCCGCCTACTCTGCCGACACCGCGTCGCGACTGGAGGCGATCCTCGCCAGCATCGACGTGATGCCTCTGGCATTCGAGGCCCAGCCGCGCGCGCACGCGAGCCGCGCGGCCGGCCCGGCGGCGCCGGCCGGATTCTGGACGAGCCTCGCAGCCGATCTGTGGTCGGAGCTGCGGGCGCTGATCCGCATCGAGCGCACCGACCGGCCGCAGCCGGCGCTGCTCGCTCCGGAGAATGCCTTCTTCCTGCGCGAGAACGTGAAGCTGAGGCTGATCGACGCGCGCATCGCGGCGCTGCAGCGCGATCCCGGGACGTTGCGCGAAGACCTGCGGCAGGCGCACGCCTGGATCGCGCGCTATTTCGACCCGGACGCGGCCGTGACCCGAAATGCGCTCGATGCGCTGGTGCGGCTCGCCAGCATCGAACCGGTCGAACTGCCCAGCCTGGCGGAAACGCTCTCCGCGCTGCGCTCGCTGCAGGCCGCGCGCGGGCCCGCCGCCACCCCCTAGTCCCATGCGCGCACTGCTGTGGGTGCTGGCCCTGTTCGCCGCCGCCGTCGGGCTGGCGATCGCGGCGCGCTACAACCAGGGCTACGTGCTGTTCGTCGCCGCGCCCTACCGCATCGAGCTGTCGCTGAACCTGTTCGTCGTCGCGACGATCGCGCTGTTCGTGGCGGCACATCTCGCGCTTCGCCTGATCGCGGTGACGCTGAGGCTGCCGGACCGGGTTCGGCAATACCGTGACCGCCGGAGCCGCGAACGGGCGATCCGGTGCTTTCTCGACGCCTTTCGCCATTACCTCGAAGGCCGCTACGGTCACGCGCTGAAGGAATCGTCGGCCGCCTTCGAGGCCGGCGCGGCGCCGGCGGCCGCCGCACTGCTCGCCGCACGCGCC
>JBBIUI010000020.1:0-32545 GCA_037440385.1 Rhodocyclales bacterium
GGGCGCTGAACGGCTCCCGCTGAACGGCTCCAATTGGCCGCGGCGCGCGGCCGGTCGGGCCGCCCGTCGCGGCGGCGGCCATGGACGCGACCGGGGCGGCGCAACGCGCGGCGGGGCGCCGCTGGCGCAGACGCTGCCGCGCAGCTCGCCGGTCGCGCGCGTGCCGATCAAGCCTTGCGGTTCGGGCAGTCCGGCTTCACGCAGTCGCAGTACAGGTAGAGCGCGTGTTCGCGCAGCGCGAAACCGCGTTCGGCCGCCGCGTGGTTCTGACGCGCTTCGATACGCGCGTCATAGAATTCCTCGACCCGGCCGCACTGCCGGCAGATGATGTGGTCATGATGCCGGCCGGCCTTCAGTTCAAAGGCGGCCTTGCCCGATTCGAAGTAATGGCGCTCGAGCAGCCCGGCCTGCTCGAATTGCGTCAGCACGCGGTAGATCGTCGCGAGCGGGACATCGACGTCGCCGGCGAGCAGCGTTCGATAGACATCCTCCGCGCTCATGTGCCGGGTCTGCGGGCGCTGGAACAGATCGAGGATCCGCAGACGCGCGGACGTCGCCTTCAGGCCGATGCTCTTCAGTTCTTCGGAGTTGCTCATGCTGGCGTACGCGGGCAGGGACCGTGCGTGCGCCCCGTATGATATAGAATCCGTGCGGATCATGAGCATGCGTCCCGTCTCGTCCGCCGGCCGGCTGCGCACGCGCAGCGCGTTGCTGCTCGCGCTCGCGCTGGCGGGCTGCTCGGGCGGCGTGCGGCTGAGTCCCTACCGCATCGACATCCGGCAGGGTAATTACGTCACGCAGGACATGGTCGCCCGGCTCAAGCCGGGCATGACGCGCGATCAGGTGCGCTTCGTGCTCGGCACGCCGCTGGTCAGCGACGTGTTCCATGCGGATCGCTGGGACTATGTCTATCGCTTCCAGCCCGGCTGGGGAGAGATGCAGAACCGGCACATCGCTGTGTTCTTCGAAGACGGAAAGCTCTTGCGCGTGGCCGGCGACGTCGTCGCCGAGCAGCCCGGTGCGGCGCCCGAGCCGGATCCGGCCGCGACGAAGAACCGCGTCATCGAGATCGGCGGCGCGGCGGATGCGGGGGCGACACCCGTGGAGAAGAAATGAGCGCAGGGGCGATGAGCGAACCGCGAGTCGCGGTGGCGGGAGCCGCCGGCCGCATGGGTCGCACGCTGGTCGAGGCGATTCTCGCCAGCCCCGACCTGAGGCTGGCCGCGGCCTTCGAGTGCGCCGGCCACCCGGCGCTCGGGCGCGATGCGGGCGAGCCGATCGGCGCGTGCGCGGGCATCGCGGTGTGGGCGGATCTGGAAGCCGGGCTGGCGGCGGCCGACTGCCTGATCGATTTCACGCGTCCCGAGGGAAGCCTCGCACATGTCGAGGCGTGCCGGCGTGCGCGCGTTGCGATGGTGATCGGAACGACCGGATTCGATGCGGCCGGACGGCGCGCGATCGAGGACGCCTCCCGCGAACTCGCGATCGTGTTCGCGCCGAACATGAGCGTCGGCGTCAATCTGATGTTCCGGCTGGCGGAACTGGCCGCCGGCGTGCTCGGCGATGCTTATGACATCGAGATCGTCGAGGCGCATCATCGCCACAAGGTCGATGCGCCCTCGGGAACGGCGCTGCGCATCGGCGAGGTCGTGGCCGGGGCGCTCGGGCGCGATCTCGCTTCGTGCGCGGTCTATGGGCGCGAAGGAACGACCGGGGAGCGCGACCCGAAAACCATAGGCTTCGCGACGGTGCGAGGCGGGGACATCGTCGGCGAACATACGCTGATGTTCGCCGGAACCGGCGAGCGCCTCGAGATCTGCCACCGCGCCGCGAGCCGCATGACCTTCGCGCTCGGCGCGCTGCGTGCCGCCCGCTACCTGTGCGGGCGCGCCCCGGGGCTGTACGACATGCGCGACGTGCTGGGACTGCGCTGATCGGGCGCGTACGGCACGGCGTCATTGCCGCCGACGCCGCGCGCAGGCTATAATCCGCGCGCTTCACGTTCGCTGCGTTCGCTGGCGGGGCCGGCCCCAGGCCAGTCCCGCTTGTCATGTGCAGCGCCACTTCCCGTTCCGAATGCCGCGATGAGCTCCGTGCCTCGAACCGTGCCTGCCGCCCTCGTGCTGGCCGACGGGACGGTGTTTCGGGGGACCGGCATCGGTGCCGACGGCCTGCGCTGCGGCGAGGTCGTGTTCAACACCGCGATGACCGGCTACCAGGAGATTCTCGGCGACCCATCGTATTGCCGGCAGATCGTCACACTGACCTATCCGCACATCGGCAATACCGGGGTCAACGGCGAGGACCGCGAATCGGGGCGCGTCTGGGCGGCGGGGCTGGTCGTGCGCGACTGTCCGCCGCTCGCCTCGAACTGGCGCATGCAGCACACGCTGCGCGAGTATCTGCGCAGCGAGGACGTGGTCGCGATCGCGGAAATCGACACCCGCAGGCTGACCCGGCTGTTGCGCGAGAACGGCGCGCAGAACGGCTGCCTGGTTTCGGGCGAGGTCGATGAGGCGCGGGCACTGCACGAAGCGCGAGCGTTTCCGGGCCTGGCCGGCATGGACCTGGCGAGGCGGGTCAGTACCGATCGGCCGTATTCCTGGGACGAGGGCGAGTGGCGGCTGGGCGAGGGTTTCCGGCGACCACCGGCGCCGCGCTTCCACGTGGTGGCCTACGACTTCGGCGTCAAGCGCAACATCCTGCGCATGCTCGCGGGCCGAGGCTGCCGGCTCACGGTGGTGCCGGCCACGACCGGTGCGCGCGAGGCGCTCGCGCTCGCGCCCGACGGCATCTTCCTGTCGAACGGGCCGGGCGATCCTCAGCCATGCGGTTACGCGGTCGACGCGATACGCGAGCTCGTCGCCGCGGGCATCCCGACGTTCGGCATCTGCCTCGGCCATCAGTTGCTGGCGCTCGCGTACGGCGCGAAGACCGTCAAGATGAGGTTCGGCCATCACGGCGCCAATCATCCGGTCAGGGATCTGGACAGCGGGCAGGTGCTGATCACCAGCCAGAATCACGGCTTCGCCGTCGACGCAGGCACGCTGCCCGCCAACGTGCGCGCGACCCATGTGTCGCTGTTCGACGGCAGCCTGCAGGGGATCGCGTGCACGGATGCCCGCGCGTTTTCGTTCCAGGGGCATCCGGAGGCGAGTCCGGGGCCGCACGACATGTCCTACCTGTTCGATCGTTTCGCCGGGATGATGGCAGATGCCCAGACGCGCTGACCTGCATTCGATCCTGCTGATCGGCGCGGGGCCGATCGTGATCGGCCAGGCGTGCGAGTTCGACTACTCGGGCGCCCAGGCGTGCAAGGCCCTGCGCGAAGAGGGCTACCGGGTGATCCTCGTCAATTCCAATCCGGCGACGATCATGACCGACCCGGCGATGGCCGATGTGACCTACCTCGAGCCGGTCGTCTGGCAGGTGGTCGAGCGGATCATCGCCAAGGAGCGTCCCGATGCGCTGCTGCCGACCATGGGCGGGCAGACCGGGCTGAACTGTGCGCTCGACCTGGCGCGCAACGGCGTGCTCGAGCGCTACGGCGTGCAGATGATCGGTGCGAGCCGGGAGGCGATCGACAAGGCCGAGGATCGCGAGCGCTTCAAGGAGGCGATGAAACGCATCGGCCTGGACACGCCGCGCTCGGCACTGGCGCACAGCATGGAAGAGGCGCTCCAGGTGCAGGCGATGATCGGCTTTCCTGCCGTCATCCGGCCGTCGTTCACGCTCGGCGGCTCGGGCGGGGGCATCGCCTACAACCGCGAGGAGTTCCTGGCGATCTGCGAGCGTGGCCTCGAAGCCAGCCCGACGCGGGAACTGCTGATCGAGGAGTCGCTGATCGGCTGGAAAGAGTTCGAGATGGAGGTCGTGCGCGACCGCAAGGACAACTGCATCATCGTGTGCTCGATCGAGAACCTCGACCCGATGGGCGTGCATACCGGCGACTCGATCACCGTCGCGCCGGTGCAGACGCTGACCGACAAGGAATACCAGATCCTGCGCGACGCCTCGATCGCGGTGCTGCGCGAGATCGGCGTGGATACCGGCGGATCGAACGTGCAGTTCGCGATCGACCCGCGCGGCGGCCGCATGGTGGTCATCGAGATGAATCCGCGCGTGTCGCGCTCCTCGGCGCTCGCGTCGAAGGCGACCGGATTTCCCATCGCGAAGGTTGCCGCCAGGCTCGCGGTCGGATACACGCTCGACGAGCTCGCGAACGACATCACGGGCGGGGCGACGCCGGCGTCCTTCGAGCCGACGATCGACTACGTCGTGACCAAGGTGCCGCGCTTCGCGTTCGAGAAGTTTCCGCTCGCGGACGACCGGCTCACGACGCAGATGAAGTCGGTGGGCGAGGTCATGGCGATCGGGCGCAGCTTTCAGGAGTCGCTGCACAAGGCCCTGCGCGGGCTGGAGACGGGCGCCTACGGGCTCGACGAGATCGAGTGCGATCCGGATCGTCTGGAGCGCGAACTGGCGAACCCCGGCCCGCAGCGCATCTGGTACGTCGCGCAGGCGCTGCGCGAGGGCATGGGCTTCGACGAGGTGCATCGCCTGACGCGGATCGATCCGTGGTTTCTCGCGCAGATCGAGGACCTGGTGCGCACCGAGGCGGCAGTGCGCCGGATGCGCCTGGAGCAGCTCGACGAGCGCGCGATGCGCGAGGTCAAGCGCAAGGGATTCTCGGACCGCAGGCTGGCGAAGCTCGTCGGCAGCCGCGAGGCGCAGGTGCGCGCGGCGCGCCATGCGATGGGAATCCGGCCGGTCTACAAGCGGGTGGACACCTGTGCCGCCGAGTTCGCGACGCACACGGCCTACCTGTATTCGACCTACGAGGAAGAATGCGAAGCGCGGCCGACCGAGCGGCGCAAGATCATGGTGCTGGGCGGCGGCCCCAACCGCATCGGGCAGGGCATCGAGTTCGACTACTGCTGCGTGCATGCCGCGCTCGCGCTGCGCGAGGACGGCTACGAGACCATCATGGTCAATTGCAATCCCGAGACGGTGTCGACCGATTACGACACCTCCGACCGGCTGTATTTCGAACCGGTCACGCTCGAGGATGTGCTGGAGATCTGCCGTGTCGAGCAGCCGGCGGGGGTCATCGTCCAGTTCGGCGGGCAGACGCCGCTCAAGCGCGCGCGCGAGCTCGAGGCGAACGGCGTGCCCATCATCGGCACCAGCCCGGACCGGATCGATGCCGCCGAGGACCGCGAGCGCTTCCAGCAACTGCTGCACCGGCTCGGGCTGAAGCAGCCGCCCAACCGCACGGCGCGCACGGCCGACGAGGCGATGCGCATGGCCGAGCAGATCGGTTATCCCATCGTCGTGCGCCCGTCCTACGTGCTCGGCGGGCGGGCGATGGAGATCGTCTATCGGCCGGCCGAGCTCGAGCGCTACACGCGCGAAGCGGTCAAGGTGTCCAACGACTCGCCGGTGCTGCTCGACCGTTTCCTCGGCGATGCCACCGAAGTCGATGTCGATGCGCTCGCCGACGGCGAGCAGGTCCTCGTGGGCGGCATCATGGAACACATCGAGCAGGCCGGCGTACACTCCGGCGATTCCGCCTGCTCGTTGCCGCCGTATTCGCTGTCCGCACCGATCCAGGACGAAATGCGCCGCCAGACCGAGGCGCTCGCGCGTGCGCTCGGCGTCGTCGGGCTGATGAACGTCCAGTTCGCGATCCAGAACGGCGTCGTCTATGTGCTCGAGGTCAATCCGCGCGCCTCGCGTACGGTGCCGTTCGTGTCGAAGGCGAGCGGAATGCCGCTGGCGAAGATCGCAGCGCGCTGCATGGCCGGTCGCACGCTGGCCAGCCAGGGCGTGGTGCGCGAGGCGATCCCGCCGTATTTCTGCGTCAAGGAAGCGGTGTTTCCGTTCATCAAGTTCCCCGGCGTGGATACCATCCTGGGGCCGGAGATGAAATCGACGGGGGAGGTCATGGGCGTCGGCATGAGCTTCGCCGAGGCGTTCGTGAAATCGCAACTGGCTGCGGGCGCGAAACTGCCGAAGTCCGGGCGCGCGCTGATCACGGTCAAGCACGCGGACAAGGCGAAGGCGGTGGCGGTCGCGCGCGAACTCTCGCAACTGGGGTTCGTGCTGGTGGCGACCCGCGGAACGGCCGCGGCGATCGACGCGGCGGGCATTCCGGTCAGCGCGGTCAACAAGGTGAGCGAGGGTCGCCCGCACATCGTCGACATGATCAAGAACAACGAAGTGAGCTTCATTCTGAATACGGTCGAGGAGCGGCCGGCGGCAATAGCCGATTCGCGCTCGATCCGCACCAGCGCGCTGGCGGCGCGGGTCGCGCTGTTCACGACGGTCGAGGGCGCGCGGGCGGCCTGCGCCGGGATGAGGCATCCGCGCGAGCTCGAGGTCTATTCGCTGCAATCGCTGCACGCCGGGCTGCAATCATGAGCAAGATCCCGCTGACCATCGCCGGCGCGGCAGCACTTCGCGCAGAACTGCACCGGCTCAAGACCGCCGACCGGCCCGCGATCGTCGCCGCCATCGCGGAAGCGCGCGCGCACGGCGATCTGTCGGAAAACGCCGAATATGCGGCTGCCAAGGAGCGCCAGGGCTTCATCGAGGGGCGCATCCGGGACATCGAATCGAAACTCGCGAATGCGCAGATCATCGACCCGAGTCTGCTCGATGCCGACGGCCGCTGCGTGTTCGGAGCGACCGTCGACGTCGAGGACGTCGACAGCGGCGAGCGTGCGACCTACCAGATCGTCGGCGACGACGAGGCCGACATCAAGCAGGGAAAGGTGTCCGTCGGCTCGCCGATCGCCCGCGCGCTGATCGGCAAGTATTCCGGAGACATCGTGCCGGTGCGCGCGCCGGGCGGGCTGCGCGAATACGAGATCCTCGACGTGCGCTACGTCTGAGCGCCGCGATGAGACGCGTCGCGGAAGGCCTGTACGGCATTTCGGTCACGCTGTGGGTCGGTTCGCTGTGGGCGATCGGCTACCTGGCCGCGCCCACGCTGTTCCAGGTTCTTCCCGACCGCACGCTCGCCGGAGAGCTCGCCGGCCGGCTGTTCGCGCTGGTCGCCTGGACGGGCCTGGGCTGCGCCGCTTATCTGCTGGCATTCCTGATCGCGCGGCGGGGCTGGCGCGCGTTCGCTTCGCTGCCGTTGTGGATCGTCGTCGCGATGCTGTCGATGACGCTGGCCGGGCAGTTCGGGATCCAGCCGCTGCTCGCCCAGCTCAAGGCCGATGCGCTGCCGCGCGAGGTCATGGCGAGCGTGTTGCGCAACCGGTTCGCGACCTGGCACGGGATCGCCAGCGCGCTGTACCTGGTACAGAGCCTGTTCGGTGCGGCGCTCGTCGTGCTGAACGGCCGGGCGTTGCGCTGAGCCTGCGGGAATGAAGCGCAGCCGCAGTGCCGGCCAGTGGCTGCGACGGCACGTCACCGACCCCTACGTGCGCGAGGCGCGCGCGGCCGGCTACCGCTCGCGGGCCGCGTTCAAGCTGATCGAGATCGACCGGCGCGACCATCTGCTGCGTGCGGGCGCCTGTGTGGTCGATCTGGGCGCCGCTCCCGGAAGCTGGTCGCAGGTCGCGGCCGCGCGCGTCGGCGCCACCGGCAGGGTGATCGCGATCGACCTGTTGCCGGTCGCGCCGCTACCCGGCGTGCACATCCTCCGGGCCGATGCGACGAGCCGCGCCGGTCGCGAAGCGATCGAGGCGCTGCTGCCCGCCGCCGGCGCGGACCTTGTCCTTTCGGACATGGCCCCCAATCTGTCCGGAGTGGCGGCGAGCGATCAGGCGCGCTCGGCGGAACTCGTCGAGGCGGCGCTCGCGTTCGCATCGGGCGCGCTGCGGCGCGGCGGCGATCTGCTGGTCAAGCTGTTCCAGGGCCCGGAGTTCACGCGCCTGCGGGGCGAATCGTCGGCGGCCTTCGATCGCGTGATGGTGCGCAAACCCGGCGCCTCGCGGGACGCCAGCGCCGAGCTCTATCTGCTGTGCCGGGGAAAGCGCGAAGATCGGGCCGTGGCGGTTTGATCCCCGGAACGTTCGGCCTTAGAATCAGTCAATCGGCGAGTGCGACCATGCGCTCAGGAGTGCCCCGGCGGGGCAGGCGAGGAGACCGTTGAACAACCTATTCAAGAATCTGGCGATCTGGCTGGTGATCGGCATCGTGCTGATGACGGTGTTCAACCAGTTCAATACGCGCCCCGGCGCACAGTTGTCGATGGAATATTCGCAGTTCCTCGACGAGGTCAAGGGCGGGCGCATCGCCAAGGTCGTGATCCAGGGCCGCACGCTCGAGGCGACCACCACGGACGGCCGCAAGATCCAGTCGTACGCACCGCCGGACCTGTGGCTGGTCAGCGACCTGCTGAAGAACAACGTCAAGGTCATCGCGAAGCCCGAGGACGAGCAGTCGTTCCTGATGAACATCTTCGTGTCCTGGTTCCCGATGTTGCTGCTGATCGGCGTGTGGGTGTTCTTCATGCGGCAGATGCAGGGCGGCGGGCGCGGGGGCGCGTTCTCGTTCGGCAAGTCGCGCGCGCGGCTGCTCGACGAGTCGGCCAACAACATCACCTTCGCCGACGTCGCCGGATGCGACGAGGCCAAGGAAGAGGTGTCGGAGCTGGTCGAATTCCTGCGCGATCCGACGAAGTTCCAGAAGCTGGGCGGACGCATTCCGCGCGGCGTGCTGATGGTCGGCTCGCCAGGCACGGGCAAGACCCTGCTCGCCAAGGCGATCTCGGGCGAGGCCAAGGTGCCGTTCTTCAGCATCTCGGGTTCCGATTTCGTCGAGATGTTCGTCGGCGTCGGCGCGGCGCGCGTGCGCGACATGTTCGAGCAGGCCAAGAAGCATGCTCCGTGCATCATCTTCATCGACGAGATCGATGCCGTCGGACGGCAGCGCGGCGCGGGTCTGGGCGGGGGCAACGACGAGCGCGAGCAGACGCTGAACCAGTTGCTGGTCGAGATGGACGGTTTCGAGGGTACGGCCGGAGTGATCGTCATCGCGGCGACCAACCGGCCCGACGTACTCGACCCGGCGCTGCTGCGCCCGGGCCGATTCGACCGGCAGGTCGTCGTGCCGCTGCCCGACATCCGGGGGCGCGAGCAGATCCTGCTCGTGCATATGCGCAAGGTGCCGATCGCGCCCGACGTGAATGCGAGCGTGCTGGCGCGCGGCACGCCGGGCTTCGCCGGGGCCGATCTCGCGAACCTCGTCAACGAGGCGGCGCTGTTCGCGGCGCGCGGCAACAAGCGCCTCGTCGACATGGAGGATTTCGAGCGCGCCAAGGACAAGATCATGATGGGTGCGGAGCGCCGGTCGATGGTGATGCCCGAGGAGGAGCGGCGCAACACCGCCTATCACGAGTCGGGCCACACGGTGGTGGCGAAGCTGCTGCCGAAGACCGATCCGGTGCACAAGGTGACCATCATCCCGCGCGGACGTGCGCTCGGGCTGACGATGCAGCTACCGGAAGAGGATCGCTACAGCACCAACCGCGAGCGCCTGCTGGAGAACATCGCGGTGCTGTTCGGCGGGCGCATCGCCGAAGAGATCTTCATGAATCAGATGACGACCGGCGCCTCGAACGACTTCGAGCGCGCGACCGACATTGCACGCCGCATGGTGACCCAGTGGGGCATGTCCGATCAGCTCGGCACGATGGTCTATGGCGAGAACGAGGGCGAGGTGTTCCTCGGCCGCTCGATCACGACACACAAGAACGTCTCCGAGGCCACGATGCAGAAG
Source organism: Rhodocyclales bacterium (assembly GCA_037440385.1). GTDB lineage: Bacteria > Pseudomonadota > Gammaproteobacteria > Burkholderiales > Rhodocyclaceae > CG2-30-68-42. The sequence continues at coordinate 9,736 of JBBIUI010000020.1, forward strand.
GTCGACGCGGAGATCCGGCGCATCATCGACCAGCAGTATGCCCTGTCGCGCAGGCTGATCGAGGACAACCGCGACAAGGTCGAGGCGATGGCCAAGGCGCTGCTCGAATGGGAGACCCTGGACGCCGATCAGATCGACGACATCATGCAGGGCCGCCCGCCGCGCGCGCCCAAGCCCAAGCCGGCGCCGACCAAGCCGGCCGCGGGCGGGCCGGCCGGAGCCGAGCCCAACGCGGCGGCTCCCGCCTGAGCATGGCCGGCCCGGCCATCACGCCGGGCCACCCGACGCCCGGCGATCCGGGTGTCTTTCTCGCAGCATTCGGCGTCGCCGTGGCATGACTCCGGTCTATCTGCAATGCGGGCGCTTCAGGCTCGATCTTTCGCGACCGCGCATCATGGGCATCGTCAATGTCACGCCGGATTCGTTTTCCGGCGACGGGCTCGGCGGCGACACGGCGCGCGCCTGTGCGCAGGCACGGCGCTTCGTCGAGGAAGGTGCCGACCTCGTCGATGTCGGCGGCGAATCGACTCGACCCGGCGCCGCGCCGGTTTCGGTGGCCGAGGAGATCGATCGGGTCATTCCCGTCGTCGTGGCGCTGCGCGATGCCGCGGTGCCCGTCTCGGTGGACACCCGCCATGCCGAGGTCATGCGCGCTGCGCTTGCCGAGGGCGCCGACCTGATCAACGACGTGGCCGCGCTGTGCGAACCGGGCGCGCTCGAGGCGGTGGCCGCGAGCCGCGCCGCCGTGTGCCTGATGCACATGCGCGGCGAACCGCGCACGATGCAGCGGCAACCGTGCTACGAGGATGTCGTCGGTGAGGTAGGCGCATTCCTGCGCGCGCGCGCCGAAGCCGCGCTCGCTGCGGGCATCGCGCGCGAGCGCATCGTCCTCGACCCGGGCTTCGGCTTCGGCAAGCGGCTCGAACACAACCTGGCACTGCTCAAGCGGCTGTCCGAAATTGCCGATATCGGGTACCCGGTGCTCGCGGGGCTCTCGCGCAAGTCGATGCTGGGGGAGCTGACCGGGCGACCGGTGGGCGAGAGGCTCGCCGCGAGCGTCGCGGCGGCGCTGATCGCGGTGGCCAACGGTGCGCGGCTGGTGCGCGTGCATGACGTCGCGGCGACGCGCGATGCGCTGCGCATCCGCGACGCGGTGATGACCTGATTACGGAGTGGGGGAGCAGGGATGAGCAGAAGATATTTCGGCACGGACGGGGTGCGCGGCCGGGTCGGCGAGGCGCCGGTGACGCCGGAGTTCGTCATGCACCTGGGCTATGCAGCCGGCAAGGTGCTGGCTTCCGTGCAGCAGCACGCGGGCGAGGGCGAACGGCCGGCCGTGCTGATCGGCAAGGACACCCGCATCTCGGGCTACATGCTCGAGTCGGCCCTCGAAGCGGGGCTTTCCGCGGCCGGCGTCGACAGCGTGCTGGTCGGTCCGATGCCGACCCCGGCGGTGGCCTACCTGACGCGCGCGCTCAGGCTCCAGGCCGGCGCGGTGATCAGCGCCTCGCACAACCCGTACGAAGACAACGGCATCAAGTTCTTCTCGTCACAGGGGCTCAAGCTGCCCGACGAGCTTGAGGCCCGCATCGAGGCGCTGCTCGATCAGCCGATCGCCTGCCGCCGCTGCGCCGAACTGGGCAAGGCGCGGCGCATGGACGACGCAGACGGGCGCTACATCGAATTCTGCAAGAGCACCTTCCCGAACGAGCTCGACCTGCGCGGCCTGCGCATCGTCGTCGATTGCGCGCACGGCGCCGCCTACCACCTCGCGCGCCACGTCTTCCATGAGCTCGGTGCCGACGTCACCGCGATCGGCGTGAGCCCGAATGGCATCAACATCAACGAGGGCTGCGGTGCCACCCGGCCCGCCGCGCTGCAGCGCTCGGTGCTCGAGCAGCACGCCGACCTCGGCATCGGCCTGGACGGCGACGGCGACCGGCTGGTGATGGTGGACGCGACCGGCCGGCTCTACGACGGCGACATGCTGCTGTACGTGATCGCGCGGCATCGCCATGCCGATGGGCGTCTGAAGGGCGGAGTGGCCGGCACGCTGATGACCAACTATGCGCTCGAGTGCGCGCTCGCCGGCATGAACATCCCGTTCGCCCGCGCGCGCGTCGGCGACCGCTACGTGCTGGAGACGTTGCAGCAAAACGGCTGGCAGCTCGGGGGTGAGAATTCCGGCCACATCATCTGCCTGGACAAGCACACGACCGGGGATGGCATCATTTCCGCGCTGCAGGTACTGCATGCGCTTCGGGCGCAGCGAGCGAGCCTCGCCGAGATCACCGCCGGTTTCAGTCTGTACCCGCAGGTGCTGGTCAATGTGCGGGTTCCGAAGGGCTTCGACTTCAGCCGCCACGGCGAAGTGCGCGAGGCCATCACCAGCGCCGAGTCCGACCTGGCGGGCGCGGGACGGGTGCTGCTGCGGCCTTCGGGCACCGAACCGCTGCTGCGGGTCATGGTCGAGGGACGCGACGCCGAACGCGTCGGCGCGCTCGCGCATCACATCGCCGGCGCGGTCGAGCGCGCGGCGGCCTGACCGGGACGACCGGGCGAGGACGAGGTGCGCCGCCACGGCGCGCCGTTCGAGCGGGTGTCGAGCGCGCCCCCGGCCGCGCCCGTTCGTCGATCGGCGGCCTGTCACATTCCCGTAACGTCGCGAAGGTAGGCTCGTTCGCGGTCCCCGGATGGCCGGGACCGCTACGAACCTTACCGGAGGACGAATCGCCATGACGGTATCCGAACGAATCCGCCTCGCCGCACTGTCGCTGGCGGCGGGCCTGGCCGCAGCCGTACAGGCCGCAGACATCACCGGCGCCGGCGCGACCTTTCCGTATCCGCTCTACGCGAAGTGGGCGCAGGCCTACCAGGCGAAGACCGGCGTGGGCATGAACTATCAGTCGATCGGCTCGGGCGGCGGGATCAACCAGATCAAGGCCAGGACGATCGATTTCGGCGCATCCGACATGCCGCTCGACGCGGCCGAGCTCGATGCCGGCGGGCTGATCCAGTTCCCTGCCGTCATGGGCGGCGTGGTGCCGGTGGTCAATCTGGATGGCGTGCAGCCCGGACAACTGAAACTGTCGGGGGAAGTGCTGGCCGGAATCTTCCTGGGCCGGATCGCGAAATGGAACGATGCGGCAATCGCCAGCCTCAATCCCGGCCTGAAGCTGCCGGCCACAGCGATCACGGTGGTGCACCGATCGGACGGATCCGGGACGACCTTCCTGTTCACCGACTACCTGTCGAAGGTCAGCGGCCAGTGGAAGAACGCCGTCGGTTCCGGCACGGCGGTCCGGTGGCCGGCCGGCGTCGGCGGAAAAGGCAACGAAGGAGTCTCGGCGTATGTGCAGCGGATCAAGGGCGCGATCGGTTATGTCGAGTATGCCTATGCCAGGAAGAACAGGATCGCCCATGCGGCCCTGAAAAACCGCGACGGCGCGTTCGTGCAGCCCGACCAGAACTCGTTCCGGGCGGCGGCCGCGAACGCGGACTGGGCGGACACGCCCGGGTTCCGGGTCCTCCTGACCGATCAGCCGGGAAGGCAGAGCTGGCCGATCGCCGGCGCGAGTTTCATCCTGATGTACAAGACGCAGGCCGACGGCGCGAAGGCGAAACGGGTGCTCGGTTTCTTCGACTGGGCCTATGCGAACGGTGAGAGGATGGCGGCGGAACTGGACTACGTGCCGATGCCCTCCGCCGTCGTCAGGCTGGTTCGGGACGCGTGGAAGCGCGACATTCGCGACGCAAGCGGGAAACCGGTGTGGAACTGACTGCCGAGCGGCGTTCCGGTCGCGGGTAGCCGGCCGCGAACGGATGCGGGTCGCGCGCGGCCCGTTTCCCGCCGCGCACTGCGATTACAATGCGCGCCGTGCGCCACCGTCCCGACCCGCGTTCGAACCCGCCGTCTTCGGCGCGACCGGCCGCCTCGCCCGGGGCGAGCGGTCTGGCTGCGCGGATGCGCTGGCAGGTGGTGCAGGACTTCCTGTTCCGGCAGACCACGCTGCTGTGCTCCGTGTTCGTACTGATGCTGCTGGCGGCCATCATCGTCTCGCTGGCGATCGGAGCTGTGCCCGCGGTCCGGGCGTTCGGCGCGAGCTTTCTGGTCTCGTCCGAGTGGGATCCGGTACGCAATGTGTATGGGGGGCTGAACGCGATCTCCGGCACACTGGTGACGTCGTTCATCGCGCTGGTCATCGGCATTCCGGCGAGCTTCGGCATCGCGGTGTTCCTGACCGAGCTGTGCCCGGCCTGGCTCAGGCGGCCGCTGGGCACGGCCGTCGAACTGCTCGCAGGCGTTCCCAGCATCATTTACGGGATGTGGGGCCTGTTCGTGTTCGCCCCGATGTTTGCCGATACGATCCAGCCGGCCCTGACCGCCACCCTCGGCCGGGTTGCCGGCATCGGCGGCCTGTTCGAGGGGCCACCGATGGGCATCGGCATGCTGTCGGCCGGCCTGATCCTGTCCGTCATGGTGATCCCTTTCATCGCTTCGGTGATGCGCGACGTATTCGAAGTCGTTCCGGCGGTGCTCAGGGAGTCCGCGTATGCGGTGGGTGCGACGACGTGGGAAGTCGTCTGGAACGTCGTGCTTCCCTACACGAAAGCGGGAGTGATCGGTGCCATCATGCTCGGCCTGGGCCGCGCGCTGGGCGAGACGATGGCGGTGACCTTCGTCATCGGCAACGCCCAGCGGATGGATCTGTCGCTGTTCGCTCCGGGAACCTCGATCGCGTCGACCCTGGCGAACGAGTTCGCCGAGGCGCACGACGAACTGCACGTCGCGTCGCTGATCGCGCTGGGGCTGTTGCTGTTCGCAATCACGGTCGTCGTGCTGGCCGCGGCCAAGCTGCTGCTGTTGCGGCTGGCCCGCAACGAAGGCGCGCGGACATGAGCACGCTGTATCGCAGGAGGCTGCTGGTGCACCGGCTCGCGCTGGTGCTGTCCGTGACGGCGATGGCCTTCGGCATGTTTTTCCTGGGCTGGATCCTCGTGACGCTTTTCGCGAAGGGATCCGGGGCGATCGGCTGGCAGATGTTCGCTCAGACGACGCCGCCGCCCGGTTCGGCGGGAGGGCTCTCGAATGCCATCGTCGGCAGCGCGCTGCTGATCGGCGCCGCGATGCTGGTCGCCACGCCGATCGGCATCCTCGCCGGCGTGTATCTCGCGGAGTACGGGCGGGCGGGCTGGGTTGCGCCGGTGACGCGCTTCGTCAATGACATCATGCTGTCCGCGCCGTCCATCGTGCTGGGCCTGTTCATCTATGCGGCATACGTCGCCCAAGTCGGGCACTTCTCGGGCTGGGCGGGCTCGTTCGCGCTGTCGCTGCTCGCGGTGCCCGTCGTGGTGCGAACGACCGAGAGCATGCTGAAGCTGGTGCCGGGCAGCCTGCGCGAGGCGGCCGTCGCGCTCGGCGCGCCGACGTGGAAGGTCATCACGATGGTGACCCTGCGCGCGGTGCGCGGCGGCGTGGCCACCGGCGTGCTGCTGGCGGTTGCGCGAATCAGCGGCGAGACGGCGCCGCTGCTGTTCACGGCGCTCAACAACCAGTTCTGGAGTCTCGACATGAATGCGCCGATGGCCAACCTGCCGACGGTGATCTTTCAGTTCGCGATGAGTCCCTACGAGAACTGGCAGTCGCTGGCGTGGGGCGGTGCGTTGTTGATCACGCTGGGCGTGCTGGCGCTGAATCTCGTCGCGCGGCTCGCGCTGCGTCGCAGGTCGGGCCAATGATCGCGAACGTCGAAAGCTCGGGCGCGGTTGCCGCGCCGCACGCGGCTGCGCCCAAGATCGTCGTGCGGAATCTCGATTTCTACTACGGGAAGTTTCACGCGCTGAAGCATGTCGAACTCGACATCGCGGAGCGCAAGGTGACGGCCTTCATCGGGCCGTCGGGCTGCGGCAAGTCGACGCTGCTGCGCACCTTCAACCGCATGTACGACCTGTATCCAGGTCACCGGGCCAGCGGCGAGATCCTGCTCGACGGCAAGAACGTGCTCGCGCAGGATCAGGACGTCAACCTGCTGCGAGCGAAGGTCGGCATGGTGTTCCAGCGGCCGACACCGTTTCCGATGTCGATCTACGAGAACATCGCCTTCGGCGTGCGTCTGTACGAGCGCCTGAGCCGTGCCGGGATGGACGAGCGGGTCGAATGGGCGCTCGCCAAGGCGGGCTTGTGGGGCGAGGTCAGGGACAAGCTGTCCCAGAGCGGACTGAGCCTGTCGGGCGGGCAGCAGCAACGCCTGTGCATCGCGCGTGCGGTCGCGGTGCGGCCCGAGGTGGTGCTGCTCGACGAGCCGAGTTCCGCGCTCGATCCGATCTCGACGGCCAAGGTGGAGGAGCTCATCGACGAGCTGAAGTCCGAATACACCATCGTCATCGTGACCCACAACATGCAGCAGGCTGCACGGATCTCGGACTTCACGGCCTACATGTATCTCGGCGAGCTGATCGAGTTCGGCGCGACGGATCAGGTCTTCATCAAGCCCAGGAAGAAACACACCGAGGATTACATCACCGGGCGCTTCGGTTGATCCGGTGCGATGCTGCGGCAGGCCCCGCGTTTGACCGGATTCGCCCTCGCGCTGTAGAATCCGCCGGTTTCGATCGGGGGGGCCATGCGCCGCAAGTTCGTCGCCGGAAACTGGAAGATGCACGGAAGCCTGTCGGGCAACGAGGCGCTGGTGCGCGCGCTCGGCGCCGCGCTGGGAACGCCGCAGGCACCGGCGTGCGCGGTGTGTGTTCCTTTCCCCTACCTTGCCCAGGTCGGCGCATTGTTGAAGGACACGCCGATTGCCTGGGGCGCGCAGAACGTCTCGCAGTTCGATCACGGTGCTTACACGGGCGAAGTCAGCGCGGGGATGCTGCGCGAGTTCGGTTGCCGCTACGTCATCGTCGGCCACTCGGAACGGCGGGCGCTGTACGGCGAGACCGACGAGATCGTCGCGGCGAAAGTCTCCGCGGTGCTGGCCCGTTCGATGACGCCGATCCTGTGCGTGGGCGAGACCCTGAGCGAACGCGAGGCGAACGTCACCGAGCAGGTGATCGCGCGCCAGCTCGATGCGGTCCTCACGCAGTGCGGAATCGGCGTGTTCGGCTCGCTCGTCGTCGCCTACGAACCGGTGTGGGCGATCGGCACGGGGCGCACCGCGAGCCCCGAGCAGGCTCAGGCCGTGCATCGTTTCATCCGCGGCCGGATCGCCGCCGCCGATGCGTCGATCGCGCAGGGGCTCGTGATCCAGTACGGCGGAAGCGTCAAACCCGCCAATGCCGCGCAGCTGTTCGCGCAGCCGGACATCGACGGCGGGCTGATCGGCGGCGCCTCGCTGGTGGCCGACGACTTCATCGCCATCGTCCGGGCGGCGGCGTAGCGTACCAGCGTACCGCCCACCGGAGAAACGCGAATGACGAACGCAATGTGGTTCTCGATCCTGCTGACGGAGATCGAAAGAGCACGGGTCGCCGTCATCGGGCTCGTGCTGTTGCAGCACGGCAAAGGTGCCGACATGGGGGCGGCATTCGGCGGCGGCTCGTCGGGTAGCCTGTTCGGCGCCTCGGGCTCGGCCAATTTCCTCAGCCGCACCACCGGCATACTCGCCACCGTGTTCTTCCTCACCAGCCTGAGCCTGAGCTATCTCGCGGGGGTGAAGCCGAGGGAGCAGGCGAGCGTCATGGATCAGAAGACACAACCGGCCGCGCCGGCCGAAACGGCGCCTGCGGTACCTTCGCCCGCGGGGCAAGGCGGCGATTCGAAGGCGAAAGAAATTCCGAAATAGGGTTTACCGCGGCGCAGCATCCCGTATAATCGCGCCTTCTGGGGGGATCAACGGGCTTTGCATGCCGGGGCGACTCTCGGACTCGCGGCCAGCGCCTCGTGACAGGTTTTGACAGCCGACGTGGTGGAATTGGTAGACACGCCGTCTTGAGGGGGCGGTGGCGAAAGCCGTATGAGTTCGAGTCTCATCGTCGGCACCAGATCAACGCCGCGCACGGCGTGCGGCAGCATCGCGGCCACGAGCCGCATGAATGACCATCGACGGTATGTTGGATAACTATCTTCCGGTCCTGCTGTTCATCCTGGTCGGCATCGCTTTCGGTTTTCTGCCCATCCTCATGGGGCGCATGCTCGGTCCCCACCGCCCCAATCCGGAAAAGCTCTCCGCCTATGAGTGCGGCTTCGAGCCGTTCGAAGACGCCCGCATGAAGTTCGACGTCCGCTATTACCTCGTCGCGATCCTGTTCATCCTGTTCGACCTGGAGATTGCCTTCCTGTTTCCGTGGGCCATCGTGCTCAAGGAGATCGGAATGTTCGGGTTCGTCGCGATGATGATCTTTCTGGGCGTGCTCGTCGTCGGGTTCATCTACGAATGGAAGAAGGGCGCACTCGAATGGGACTGACGCGGCTCGTCCCGGCGATGGCGGGCCGGCGCGGCGCGAGCCGGTGCGGAGGCTGAACGATGGGCATCGAAGGCGTCCTGCAGGAAGGCTTCATCACCACGACGCTGGACAAGGTCATCAACTGGACGCGCACCGGGTCGCTGTGGCCGATGACGTTCGGGCTGGCCTGCTGCGCGGTCGAGATGATGCATGCCGGCTGCTCCCGCTATGACCTGGATCGCTTCGGCATCATGTTCCGGCCCAGTCCCCGCCAGTCGGATTTGATGATCGTCGCCGGAACGCTGTGCAACAAGATGGCGCCGGCGCTGCGCAGGGTCTATGAACAGATGGCCGAGCCGCGCTGGGTGCTGTCGATGGGTTCGTGCGCGAACGGCGGCGGCTACTACCACTACTCGTACTCGGTCGTGCGCGGCTGCGATCGCATCGTGCCGGTGGATGTCTATGTGCCGGGATGTCCACCCACCGCCGAGGCGCTGCTCTACGGGCTGCTGCAGCTCCAGAACAAGATCCGGCGCACCGACACGATCGCCCGCTGAGCCCGAAGATCCCGATGAGCGCAAAGCTGGAACGGCTGTGCCAGAACCTTCGGGATGCGCTCGGCGCGGACCTGTCGTCGCTGAAGTGCGCAGCGGGCGAAGTCACCATCGAGGTCGAAGCCGACCGTTATACGGCGGTGGCGCGGGTCCTGCGGGATCATCCCGAGCTCAGGTTCGAGCAGCTGATCGACCTGTGCGGCGTCGATTACTCGACCTATGCCGGAGCGCGCACGGCGACGCGCCGTTTCGCGGCGGTGTCGCATCTGACCTCCGTATCGCACGACTGGCGGTTGCGCCTTCGAACGCATGCGCCCGACGACGCGTTTCCGGTGGTCGATTCGCTGACCGAGGTCTGGCCGAGCGCCAACTGGTACGAACGCGAGGCGTTCGACCTGTACGGCATCGTGTTCAGCGGGCATCCCGACCTTCGCCGCATCCTGACCGATTACGGTTTCGTCGGCCATCCGTTCCGCAAGGATTTTCCGGTCTCGGGCAACGTCGAGATGCGCTACGACGAGGAGCAGGGCCGGGTCGTCTATCAGCCGGTCACGATCGAGCCGCGGGAGGTCACGCCGCGCATCGTGCGCGAGGACAATTACGGGAAGTCCGGCAATGGCTGAGATCCGCAACTACACGCTGAACATGGGCCCGCAGCACCCTGCCGCACACGGCGTACTGCGCCTGGTGCTGGAACTGGACGGCGAGGTCGTGGAGCGTGCCGATCCGCATATCGGGCTGCTGCACCGGGCGACGGAAAAGCTCGCGGAGACGCGCACCTGGATCCAGTCCGTGCCCTACATGGACCGGCTCGACTACGTGTCCATGATGTGCAACGAGCACGCCTATGCGATGGCGATCGAGCGGCTGCTCGGCATCGAGGTGCCGTTGCGCGCGCAGTACATCCGCGTGATGTTCGACGAGATCACGCGGCTGCTCAATCATCTGCTCAGCGTGGGCACGCACGGGCTGGACGTCGGCGCGATGACGATGGTGCTCTACACGTTCCGCGAGCGCGAAGACCTGATGGACATGTACGAGGCGGTGTCCGGCGCGCGCATGCATGCGGCCTATTACCGTCCCGGCGGCGTGTATCGCGACCTGCCCGAGCGCATGCCGCGCTATGAAGTCACGCCGTTCAAGGACGCGCAGACCGTGCGCAAGCTGAACGAGGCGCGCAGCGGTTCGCTGCTCGACTTCATCGAGGACTTCACCGAACGCTTTCCGGGCTACGTCGATGACTACGAGACGCTGCTCACCGACAACCGCATCTGGAAGCAGCGCACGGTGGGCATCGGCGTGGTGCCGCCCGAGCGGGCGCTCGCGCTGGGGTTTACCGGACCCATGCTGCGCGGCTCTGGGATCGAGTGGGACGTACGCAAGAAGCAGCCCTACGAGGTCTATGACCGGGTGGAGTTCGACGTCCCGGTCGGCGTCAACGGGGACTGCTACGACCGGTATCTGGTGCGCATCGCGGAGATGCGCCAGTCCAACCGCATCATCCGGCAGTGCGTAGACTGGCTGCGCAACAACCCCGGTCCGGTGATCACGGACGATCACAAGGTCGCTGCGCCCGCGCGCGAGAAGATGAAGGGGAACATGGAAGAGCTGATCCATCACTTCAAGCTCTTCACCGAGGGCATCCACGTGCCCGCGGGCGAGGCCTATGCGGCCGTCGAGCACCCCAAAGGCGAGTTCGGCGTGTATCTGATCTCGGACGGTGCGAACAAGCCCTACCGCATGAAGCTGCGCGCGCCCGGATTCGCGCATCTGTCGGCGATGAACGAGATGGCGAAGGGACACATGATCGCGGACGTGGTCGCGATCATCGGCACGATGGACATCGTTTTCGGCGAGATCGACAGGTGATGGGACATGCATCGAGCGCCCGGGCGGGCGCTGACGAAGTGCTCGGCGAACGGGCGCGCGCCCGGATCGACCGGGAGATCGCGAAGTATCCGCCGGGCCGGCAGCAATCGGCGGTGATGGCGGCACTGGCGATCGCACAGGACGAACACGGCTGGCTGCCGCCCGAGGCGATCGAGGCCGTCGCGCGCTATCTCGGAATGCCGGCGATCGCCGCGCACGAGGTCGCGACCTTCTACAACATGTACGACCTCGCCCCGGCCGGCAAGTACAAGCTGACGGTGTGCACGAACCTTCCGTGCGCGCTGTCCGGCGGCAACCACGCGGCAGCGTATCTGAAGCGCAAGCTCGGCATCGATTTCGGCGAGACGACGGCCGACGGCAGGTTCACGCTCAGGCAGGGCGAGTGCATGGGAGCTTGCGGCGACGCGCCGGTGGTGCTGGTCAATAACAAGCGGCTGTGCAGCTGGATGACGCCGGAGCAGATCGACAAGCTGCTCGCGGAGCTGGAGTGACATTGGTGGATAGCATCATCCTGGCCGGTCTCGACGGCGAGCGGACCTGGTCGATCGAGCACTACCTGAAGCGCGGCGGCTATGCGGCGCTGCGCAAGCTCGTCGAGGAAAAGGTTCCCCCCGAGCAGGTCATCGCGGAAGTGAAGGCTTCGGCGCTGCGCGGCCGCGGCGGCGCGGGCTTTCCGACCGGGCTCAAGTGGAGCTTCATGCCGCGCGGGGCCGACATCGAGAAATATCTGGTCTGCAACTCCGACGAGGGCGAGCCGGGCACCTTCAAGGACCGCGACATCCTGCGCTACAACCCGCACGCGGTCATCGAGGGCATGGCGATCGCCGCCTATGCCACGGGCGCTCGGCGCGGCTACAACTACATCCACGGCGAAGTGTGGTCGCTGTACGAGCGCTTCGAGGAGGCGATCGCACAGGCGCATGCGCACGGCTTTCTCGGCCGCAACATCCTGGGTAGCGATTTTTGTTTCGAGCTCAATGCCCATCACGGCTTCGGCGCATACATCTGCGGCGAAGAGACCGGGCTGCTCGAGTCGATCGAAGGCAAGAAGGGGCAGCCGCGCTACAAGCCGCCTTTTCCCGCGAGCGTCGGGCTGTACGGCAGGCCGACGACGATCAACAACACGGAGACGTTCGCGGCCGTGCCATGGATCATCGCGAACGGTGCCGACAAATACCTCGAACTCGGCAAGCCGAACAACGGCGGCACCAAGATCTTCTCCGTATCGGGACATGTCGAGCGGCCGGGCGTGTATGAGGTTGCGCTCGGTACGCCATTTGCCAGGTTGCTGGAGCTGTGCGGCGGCATGCGCGGCGGCAGGAAGCTCAAGGCCTGCATCCCCGGTGGTTCGTCCGCGCCGGTGCTGCCGGGCGAGGTCATGATGGACCTGACGATGGACTACGACGCCATCGCGAAGGCCGGCTCGATGCTCGGCTCCGGTGCGGTCATCGTCATGGACGAGACCGTGTGCATGGTGAAGGCCCTCGAGCGCCTGTCGTATTTCTATCACGACGAGTCGTGCGGCCAATGCACGCCCTGCCGCGAGGGTACCGGCTGGCTCTACCGGATCGTGCACCGGATCGAGAACGGGCGCGGACGGCCCGAGGACCTCGATCTGCTCGACAACGTCGCCGAGAACATCATGGGGCGCACGATCTGCGCGCTGGGCGATGCCGCCGCGATGCCGGTACGCAGCTTCGTCAAGCATTTCCGCCAGGAATTCGCCTATCACGTCGAACACGGGAAGTGTCTGGTGCCGCGCGAGCTCCAGTGGGAAGGCAGCACCTTCCGAAACTTCGACGGGGTGCCGCACTGAGCGGACCGCGACCACGCCATGCTAGAGATCGAGATCGACGGCCGGAACATCGAGGTGCCCGAGGGCATCACGGTGATGGAGGCCGCGCACGGCATCGGAACCTATATCCCGCACTTCTGCTATCACAAGAAGCTGTCGATCGCCGCAAGCTGCCGGATGTGCCTGGTGAGCATCGACAAGGTGCCCAAGCCGATGCCGGCGTGCGCGACCACGGTCGCAAAGGGCATGAAGGTCCGCACCCGCAGCGAGGCGGCGTTGCGTGCGCAGCGCGCCGTCATGGAGTTCCTGCTGATCAATCACCCGCTCGATTGCCCGATCTGCGACCAGGGCGGCGAGTGCCAGTTGCAGGATCTCGCGGTCGGGTACGGCGGCGGCGCATCGCGCTATGCCGAGGAAAAGCGCGTCGTGCCGCCCAAGGATCTGGGGCCGCTCGTTTCCGCGCAGGAAATGAACCGCTGCATCCATTGCACGCGCTGCGTGCGTTTCGGCCAGGAGATCGCCGGCGTCATGGAACTGGGCATGGCCGGACGCGGCGAGCGTTCCGAGATCCTGTCCTTCGTCGGCCGCTCGGTCGACTCCGAGCTGTCCGGGAACATGATCGATCTGTGCCCGGTCGGCGCGCTGACCTCGAAGCCGTTCCGCTTCGGCGCGCGGACCTGGGAGCTCGCGCGGCGCCGCTCGGTGAGCCCGCACGACGGGCTCGGCGCGAATCTGATCGTCCAGGTCAAGCACGACAGGGTCCTGCGCGTGCTGCCGCTCGAAAACGAGGACGTCAACGAGTGCTGGATCACCGACAAGGACCGCTACTCCTACGAGGGGCTCAATGCCGAGACCCGGCTGACGCGTCCGATGGTCAAGCAGGACGGGCAGTGGCGCGAGGTCGACTGGCAGGTCGCGCTCGATTACGCGGCCCACGCGTTGAAGGACATCGCCGCGAGCCACGGTGCGTCCTCGCTCGGTGCGCTCGCTTCGCCCCACGGCACGCTGGAGGAGCTCGCGCTGCTGGGAAAGCTGATGCGCGCTCTGGGCAGCGACAACATCGACTGCCGCCTGCGCCGGTCGGATTTCAGCCTCGACGGCAAGCGTGCGGGCGTGCCCTGGCTGGGCATGAGCATCGCGGAACTCGGACGTCTCGACCGCGTGCTGGTCGCGGGCAGCTTCCTGCGCAAGGATCATCCGCTGATCTGCCAGCGCCTGCGCCAGGCGGTCAGGCGCGGTGCGCAGGTGAGCCTCGTGCACGTCAGCGACGACGAACTTGCGCTGCCGGTGCAGGCGCGTGCGATCGGATCGCCCGCCGAACTGCCGGGCCTGGCTGCGCAGGTGCTGCTGGCGCTCGCCGAAATCAAGGCGGTGACGCCTGCACCCGCGCTGCAACCGGCGCTGGCCGGCGTGCGCATCGGGGACGATGCCCGTCGCATCGCCGAGAGCCTTGCGGCCGCGACCAACGGTGCGGTGCTGCTCGGCAACCTCGCGCAGGCCCATCCGCAGGCAGCGGTGCTCGATGCGCTCGCGCAGGAGATCGCCCGAGTGGGCGCATTGAAGTGGGGATACCTCGGCGAGGCGGCCAACTCCGTCGGCGGTCAGCTCGCCGGTGCGGTTCCGGCGGGACGGGGGGCGAACGCCTCGCGCATGCTCGCCGAGCCGCGCAAGGCGTATGTCGTGCTGCATGCCGAGCCCGAGCTCGACTGCGGCAATCCGCAGCGGGCGATCGCGGCGCTGGAGGGCGCCGAATCCGTCATCGTGCTGTCGCCGTTTCGCAGCGGCGCGGCGCTCGCCTATGCCGATTGCCTGTTGCCGGTTGCACCCTTCACCGAGACCTCGGGCACCTTCGTCAACACCGAAGGCCGGGTGCAGAGCTTCAAGGCGGTGGTGCCGCCGGCCGGGGATGCGCGCCCCGCGTGGAAGGTGCTGCGCGTGCTCGGCAGTCTGCTCGGCCTGCCGGGCTTCGAGTACGAGAGCAGCGAACAGGTGCGCGACGAGGTGCTCGGCGCCGCAGGTGCATCGGTGGCCGGACGGCTGAACAACGCGATGCCGGTGGAACCCGTCGAGCTCGGCCGGCCTGCCGGCGCGCTGCAGCGCGTGGCGGACGTTCCGATCCATTTCGCAGATCCGCTCGTGCGTAGGGCCGCTTGCCTGCAGCGCACGCGCGACGCCGCGCCGCCGCGTGCGCGCATGCGTGCCGAGGTGGCGGCTCGGCTCGGAGTTGCCGCGGGCGAGAGCGTGCGCGTGCGCCAGGGCGAGGGCGAGGCGACGCTGGAGGTCGCGATCGACGACACGCTGGCCGACGGCTGCGTGCGCATCGCGGCGGGCCATCCTGCAACGGCAGCGCTCGGCGACCCATTCGGCGAGATCCAGGTGGAGCGGGCCTGATGGAAACGGCGGTGCTGCAGTTCTTCGAGGCGTTCTGGGGTTCCTGGTGGGAGCCGCTGTGGGGGCTCGTCGAGCCGGTGTGGCCGGGCCTCTGGGCACTGATCAAGATCGTCGCGCTGCTGATTCCGCTGATGCTGTGCGTGGCCTATCTGACCTATGCCGAACGCAAGATCATCGGCTACATGCAGGTACGCATCGGTCCGAACCGGGTCGGCCCGAAGGGCTGGCTGCAACCGATCGCGGATGCGGTCAAGCTGCTGTTCAAGGAGGTCATCCTTCCGACCCGCGCGAACAAGGCCCTGTACTTCATCGGTCCGGCGCTGGCGATCGCACCGGCGCTCGCCGCCTGGGCGGTGATCCCGTTCGACCACGACATGGTGCTCTCCGACATCGATGCCGGCCTTCTCTATGTCATGGCGATCACGTCGATGGGCGTCTATGGCATCATCGTTTCCGGCTGGGCGTCGAATTCGAAGTACGCGTTCCTCGGCAGCATGCGCTCGGCCGCGCAGATCGTGTCCTACGAACTCGCGATGGGCTTCGCGCTGGTGTGCGTGCTGATGGTCTCGGGCAGCCTGAACCTGAACCAGATCGTGCTCCAGCAGGGCCGCGGCCTGTTCGCCGACATGGGCCTGACGTTCCTGTCGTGGAACTGGCTGCCGCTCGCGCCGATGTTCCTGGTCTATCTGATCTCGGGCGTCGCCGAGACCAACCGCTCGCCGTTCGACGTCGTCGAGGGCGAATCGGAGATCGTCGCCGGCCACATGATCGAATACAGCGGCATGGGCTTCGCGGTGTTCTTCCTGGCCGAATATGCCAACATGATCCTCGTCTCGACGCTGGTGTCGGTCATGTTCCTCGGCGGGTGGCTGTCGCCGGTGGGCTTCCTGCCGAACGGACTGGGCTGGCTGGTCATCAAGGCTGCGTTCTTCCTGTTCTGCTTCCTGTGGTTCCGCGCGACCTTCCCGCGCTACCGCTACGACCAGATCATGCGGCTCGGGTGGAAGGTGTTCATCCCGCTCACGCTGGTGTGGATCGTCGTCATCGGTGCGTGGATGATGTCGCCGCTGTCGATCTGGAAATAGGGGATGCCGCCATGGGATCGATGAAGGACCTGATCGCCAGCCTGACGCTCGGCGAACTGTTCAAGGGGCTCGGTGTCACCGGGCGGCATCTGTTCGCGCGCAAGATCACGATCTTCTACCCGGAGGAGAAGACGCCGCTGTCCCCGCGCTTCCGCGGCCTGCATGCGCTGCGCCGCTATCCGAACGGCGAGGAGCGCTGCATCGCGTGCAAGCTGTGCGAGGCCGTGTGTCCCGCACTGGCGATCACGATCGAGTCGGCGCAGCGCGAGGACGGCACGCGGCGCACCACGCGCTACGACATCGACCTGACCAAGTGCATCTTCTGCGGTTTCTGCGAGGAGGCGTGTCCGGTCGATGCGATCGTCGAGACGCCCAACTTCGAGTACCACGGCGAGAAGCGCGGCGATCTGTATTACACGAAGCAGATGCTGCTGGCCATCGGCGACAAGTACGAGGCGCGGATCGCCGCCGACCGCGAGCAGGATGCCCAATACCGATGAGGCGCCTGCGATGAGCGACCGGACATCGATCGCGTACCCGCATTAGCGCCGGCCTACGACCATGGAATTCAAGGAATTCGTTTTCTACTTCCTGTCGGCGGTGCTGCTCGTCGCTGCGCTGCGGGTCATCACCGCGCGCAATCCGGTGCATGCCGCGCTGTTCCTGGTGCTCGCCTTCTTCTCGATGGGCGGCGTGTGGCTGTTGCTGCAGGCGGAGTTCCTGGCGATCACGCTGGTGCTGGTCTATGTCGGCGCGGTGATGGTGCTGTTCCTGTTCGTCGTGATGATGCTCGACATCAACCTGGAGCGGCTGCGACGGAACTTCTGGAGCTATCTGCCGGTGGGCGCGCTCATCGGCCTGCTGATGGTCGCGGAGATGGTGCTGGTGGTGGGAGGCCGCTACTTCTCGGCGCAAAGCGCGCCGGCACCCGTTGCACCGGCGGCCGGCTACAGCAATACCCGGGAGATCGGGCGGCTGCTCTATACGGACTACGTCTATGCCTTCGAACTTGCGGCGGTGATCCTGCTGGTGGCGATCATCGCCGCGATCGCGCTCACGCAGCGCCGGCGCAAGGACAGCAAGCGGATGGATCCGGCAGCCCAGATCGCGGTCAAGGCCAGGGATCGCGTGCGCATCGTGCCGATGCGCGCGGAAAAGCAATAGCACGCCGCGGCGCAAGGGGAGGACAAGTTGCTTTCGCTCAACCATTACCTGATTCTCGGCGCGGTGCTGTTCGCGATCAGCGTGGTCGGCATCTTCCTGAACCGGAAGAACCTGATCGTGCTGCTGATGGCGATCGAGTTGATGCTGCTGTCCGTGAATCTGAACTTCGTTGCGTTCTCCAGTTTTTTCGGGGATCTGTCGGGCCAGGTCTTCGTGTTCTTCATTCTGACGGTCGCCGCAGCGGAATCGGCGATCGGCCTGGCGATCCTGGTGCTGCTGTTCCGCAACCTGAGCACCATCGACGTCGACGATCTGGACAGCCTCAAGGGATAGCGCGGTGATGGACATGAAAACCCTCTACCTGCTCGTGCCGCTGGCGCCGCTCGCCGGAGCGATCCTCGCCGGGCTGTTCGGCAAGTGGATCGGCCGCAGCGGTTCGCACTGGGCCGCGATCCTCGGCGTGGCCTTCTCCTTCGTCGCCTCGTGTCTGATCTATCTCGATGTGCGCGAGGGTCACACGTTCAACGGCGCCGTCTATACCTGGGCGACGAGCGGGGATCTGAGTTTCGAGATCGGCTTCCTGATCGACAAGCTCACCGTGACGATGATGGTGGTGGTGAGCTTCGTGTCGCTGATGGTGCACATCTACACGATCGGCTACATGGCGGAGGATCCCGGCTATCAGCGCTTCTTCAGCTACATCGCATTGTTCACGTTCTCGATGCTGATGCTGGTGATGGCGAACAACTTCCTGCAGCTGTTCTTCGGCTGGGAGGCGGTCGGCCTGGTTTCCTACCTGCTGATCGGATTCTGGTACACGCGTCCGAGCGCGATCTACGCGAACCTGAAGGCGTTCATCGTCAATCGCGTCGGCGACTTCGGCTTCCTCGTCGGCATCGGGCTGATCGCCGCCTACACCGGCTCGCTCGACTATGCCACCGTGTTCGCCCGCGGGCGCGAACTCGCGGCGACGCCGATCGAGCTGTTCGAGGCGACCCCGTGGTCGCTCGTTTCGGTGATCTGCATCGGGCTGTTTGTCGGCGCGATGGGCAAGTCGGCGCAGTTTCCGCTGCATGTGTGGCTGCCCGACTCGATGGAAGGCCCGACCCCGATCTCCGCGCTGATCCACGCGGCGACGATGGTCACCGCCGGCATCTTCATGGTGGCGCGCATGTCGCCGCTGTTCGAACTGTCGCAAGCGGCGCTCGCCTTCGTGCTGGCGATCGGCGCGATCACCGCCTTCTTCATGGCGCTGGTGGCGATCGTGCAGACCGACATCAAGCGGGTCGTGGCGTACTCGACGCTGTCGCAACTCGGCTACATGACGGTGGCGCTGGGCGCCTCGGCCTATTCCGCGGCGATCTTCCACCTGATGACCCACGCGTTCTTCAAGGCGCTGCTGTTCCTGGGCGCCGGCTCGGTGATCATCGCCATGCATCACGAGCAGGACATGAGGAAGATGGGCGGCCTGAAGAAGTACATGCCGATCACCTACTGGACGGTCGTCGTCGGTGCGCTGGCCAACGCCGGTGTCGACGGTTTCGCCGGCTTCTTTTCCAAGGACAGCATCATCGAGGCGGTGCGGCTGAGCACGACGCCGGGCGCATCCATCGCCTATCTCGCGGTGGCTTCCGGCGTGTTCATCACCGGCCTGTACACCTTCCGGCTGGTGTTCCTGACCTTCCACGGCAAGGAACGCTTCGCGACGCACGCGACGCACGCGGGGCACGCGGAGCACGGCGCGCACGGCGGCGCGCCGCACGAGTCCCCGGCGGTGGTGACCGTCCCGCTGATCCTGCTGGCGATCCCGAGCGTCGTGATCGGCTGGCTGGTCGGGCCGGTGCTGTTCGGCGGCTATTTCGGGGATTCCATCTTCATCGCGCCGGAACACCGGGCGATCGCGATCCTCGGCGAGGAGTTCCACGGCGTGGCGGCGATGATGTCCCACGCGCTGACCACCGTGCCGTTCTGGCTGACGCTGGCCGGGATCGGCACCGCCGTCTATCTGTATCTGATCCGTCCCGATCTGCCGGCGAAGATCCGCTGCGCACTCGCGCCGGTCGCGACGGTGCTCGAGCACAAGTACGGCTTCGACGAGTTCAATGACTGGTTCTTCGCCGGCGGCGCGCGCGCGTTCGGCCGCGGCCTGTGGAAGGGAGGCGACGAAACGGTGATCGACGGCTGGGTGGTCAACGGCTCGGCCAGGCTGGTCGGCTGGTTCGCCCGATGGTCGAAGCTGCTGCAATCGGGCTACGTCTATCAATACGCCTTCTCGATGATCATCGGCGTGTTCGTGCTGCTGACCCTTTGGATGAACCGGAGCTGACCTTGCCTGTCGCCGCAGCGGCTGCGTACCGGCGCGCGGAACACGTGTGAAACGACGATGACTGACTATCCCCTGCTGAGCATCGCCATCTGGTTGCCCATCGTCGGCGGCCTGCTGGTACTGGCCACCGGTTCGGATCGCAACGCGCCGCTCGCGCGCATGCTCGCGATCGTCGCCGCCATTCTCGGCTTCCTGGTGACGCTGCCGCTGTACACGAATTTCGAGGCGGCGAAGAGCACGATGCAGTTCGTGGAGCTCTACGACTGGATTCCCCGCTTCAACATCAAGTACTTCCTCGGCGTGGATGGCATCTCGCTGTGGTTCGTGCTGCTGAACAGCTTCATCACCGTGATCGTCGTGATCGCCGGCTGGCAGGTGATCCAAAGCCGGGTCGCCCAGTACATGGCCTGCTTCCTGATCATGTCGGGGCTGATGAACGGCGTGTTCTCGGCAATGGATGCGGTGCTGTTCTATGTGTTCTTCGAGGCTTCGCTGATTCCGCTGTACCTGATCGTCGGCATCTGGGGCGGGCCGAACCGCATCTACGCCGCGCTGAAGTTCTTCCTCTACACGCTGGTCGGCTCGGTGCTGCTGCTGATCGCGCTGCTGTACCTGTTCATGGAGTCGGGCGGAAGCTTCAGCCTGCTCGACTGGCATCAGGCGCGCATTCCGATGAATGCGCAGATCTGGCTGTTCCTCGCCTTCCTCGTGGCCTTCGCCGTCAAGGTGCCGATGTGGCCGGTGCATACCTGGCTGCCCGATGCCCACGTCGAGGCACCCACCGGAGGATCGGTCGTGCTGGCCGCGATCACGCTGAAGCTCGGCGCGTACGGCTTCATCCGGTTCTCGCTGCCGATCGTTCCTGACGCGGCGAAGGAGCTCGCGTGGCTGATGATCGCGCTGTCGCTGATCGCGGTGATCTACATCGGCTTCGTCGCGCTCGTCCAGACCGACATGAAGAAGCTGATCGCGTACTCGTCGATCTCGCACATGGGCTTCGTCACGCTCGGGTTCTTCGTCTTCAACGCGCTCGGCGTCGAGGGCGCCCTCGCGCAGATGATCTCGCACGGCTTCGTGTCCGCCGCGATGTTCCTGTGCGTGGGGGTCATGTACGACCGCATGCACTCGCGCAACATCGCGGACTACGGCGGCGTCGTCAACACGATGCCGAAGTTCGCGGCGTTCTTCATGCTGTTCGCGATGGCCAACGCGGGGCTGCCGGCAACGAGCGGTTTCGTCGGCGAGTTCATGGTCATCCTGGGCGCGATCCGGCACGACTTCTGGGTCGGCTTCGCGGCGGGCACCACGCTGATCCTGGGTGCTTCCTACACGCTGTGGATGTACAAGCGCGTCGCGTTCGGCGCGGTGGGCAACGACCATGTCGCGGCGCTGAGCGACATCGGCGGGCGCGAATTCCTGTTCCTGCTGCTGCTCGATCAGATCAGTCTGGGCATGGGCCTGTATCCGTTCCCGTTCACCGAAATGATGCATGCATCGGTCAATGAACTGCTGCGGCATGTCGCGGCCGGCAAGCTCTGAGCGCGGCATGACGACCGGATCCAGACCATGAACTTCGTGATGCCCGACCTGTACCCCGCCTCGGCGGAGATTTTCCTGCTGATCATGTGCTGCGTCGTGCTCGTGGCGGACCTGTTCGCCGGGGCTCGCAACCGGTGGATCGCCTACTTCCTCGCGCAGATGACGCTGATCGGCGCAGCCTCGATCACGTTGCAGCTCGTCTACACGATCGGCGGACAGACGGTGCTGACCTTCAACAACCTGTTCATCTTCGACCTGTTCGGAGCGTTCCTGAAACTGCTGGTGAACCTGGCCGTGGCGGTCGTGCTGGTCTATGGCCGCGGCTACATGGAACAGCGCGCAATGGACAAGGGCGAGTACTACCTGCTGGTGCTGTTCGCGACGCTGGGCATGATGGTGATGATCTCGGCGAACCACTTCCTGACGATCTACCTCGGGCTCGAACTGCTGTCGCTGTCGCTGTATGCGCTGGTGGCGATGCAGCGCGAGAACGCGGTTGCGACCGAGGCGGCGATGAAGTACTTCGTGCTCGGCGCACTGGCGTCGGGCCTGCTGCTGTACGGCATGTCGATGGTCTATGGGGCGACCGGCACGCTGGAGCTCTCGGCCGTTGCAGGCGCCATCTCCGGCACCCCGGCCAACAAGACGGTGCTGGTGTTCGGGCTGGTGTTCCTCGTCGCGGGCATCTCGTTCAAGCTCGGGCTGGTACCCTTCCACATGTGGATTCCGGACGTGTATCAGGGCGCGCCCACCGCCGTGACGCTGTTCATCGGCTCGGCGCCGAAGCTGGCCGCCTTCGCGATGGCGATACGGCTGCTGGTCTTCGGCGTATTCGACCTGGTCGAGCACTGGCAGGGAATGCTGACGCTGCTCGCGATGGCCTCGATCGCACTGGGCAACGTCGCGGCGATCGCGCAGACCAACATCAAGCGCATGCTCGCCTACTCGACGATCTCGCACATGGGCTTCATGCTGCTGGGCCTGCTCGCCGGTGTCGTCGGCGGCGACCGCCACTATGCGCTGAACGCCTACAGCTCGGCGATGTTCTACGTCGTCGCCTACGTGCTGATGAGCCTCGCGGCCTTCGGCATGGTGATCCTGCTGTCGCGTCGCGGTTTCGAGGCGGACAAGCTCGACGATTTCAAGGGGCTGAACCAGCGCAGCCCGTGGTTCGCCGCGATGATGCTGATCGTCATGTTCTCGATGGCGGGGATCCCGTTCTTCGTCGGCTTCTTCGCCAAGTTCTCGGTGTTCCAGGCGGTGGTCGCGGCAGACTACATCTGGCTGGCGGTGTATGCAGTGTTCTTCTCGCTGATCGGCGCGTTCTACTATCTTCGGGTGGTGAAGTTGATGTACTTCGACGCGCCGCTCGATTCCTCGCCGATCGAAGCCGGCGTCGACATGCGCGTGCTGATCTCGGCGAATTCTCTGGCCATCGCCGCCGTCGGGCTGATGCCCCAGGCGCTGATGAGCCTGTGCGCCTACGCGCTGCTGCGCTCGCTGTAGCGCCGGCCGCCTGCAGCGGAATCGACGGACCATCGGCCCGGCGCGGCGGTGACATGGCGCTCGAGCGCCTCGCGCCGGCGAGTACGGGTGGCGCAGTCGACCCTTTCGCCCGCGGGAGCCCTACGATGTGCCTGCATGCCACGGACGTAGCGCCGCTTCGTCCGCGCCAAGGTAAGGC
>JBBIUI010000021.1:0-31756 GCA_037440385.1 Rhodocyclales bacterium
TACTGGGGCGAACACCGTCAACACGTTCAAGGTGGGCGACACACCGACGAGCTTCACGAACTCGGCCGGAACCGTCAAGACCTATACGGGCACGGATGCGCGGCCGCAATATCGCGTCGGTGTGGGAGGCGACCTGGCCGGAACCCACCCGGTCGGCATGGTCTATCCGCTGGGCCAGGCGACCGGCACGTACAACAGCACGACGCCTGGTGCCGACATCGTCTACACGGAATTCCAGTCGAATCCGCACAACCCGACGGCGACGGCCGGCGTGGCGGGCACGGCGACGATCAAGCTGTACCAGGATACCGGCTCGACCATCAAGGCCGGCACTGCGGCCGGGGCCACCGGCATGGAATGCTCGACCTGCCACGACCCGCACAACAAGCAGACCACCGACGACTGGCTGCTGCGCGGCAAGGCCCAGGGCTCGACGCAGGCGGCCGGTTACATCTGCCTGCAATGCCACATTAAGTAAGCCTGCCTGACCCGTTCGAAGGGGGGCTGACTTCCGGTCAGCGCCCCTTTTTTTCTGGCGGTGGGCGCACGGCACCACACCCGGTGCCGATCGGCGGCGCGGCTCGGCCGCGGGGGTTCGCCGGACGAAGGCGTGACGGCATGCCGCTGGCCGGCGAAGGTCGTACGTTAGAATTCGGCAGGGTCCGCGACGGACGGGAACCTCGCGGCGCGAAAGACGACGAGGCCGTCGGCCGCAGTTGCGATCCAACGACTGGCGGGAGAGGGTAACGACGTGAAGCCGCGTTTCGCAGCGGTGCATTCGGTGGGTGGGCCGGGCGCTTCGCGCGCGGGCGGTCGCTGTGCGGATCCGCCGCGCGTCGCGCGGCTGGCGCGATGCGCGCGGCCACTGGTGCGTGCCGCGGTCGCCCTCGCCGCCGCGGCCCTGCTGGCCTCGTGCGGATCGCAGACGCCGCTGATGGCGCTGCTGTTCGACATTCCGCCGCCGGGCAAGGAGCCACCATCCGAGCCGGACCCGCGGCCTGCACGGCGCAGCATGCAGGCGGCGCGTGCCGAGCCGCAGATCTCCAAGGAGTATCTCGCGATCCTCGAAGCGGTCGCCAAGGCCGGTCCGCCGCCGAACTGGCCGCAGATCTTCGAGAAACTCCCGAAGGACGACGAAGACAACATCGACTGGATGGCGGCGCTGCGCGACGAGGTGATCTCGCCCCGGCCGGGGATAGAGGACGGCGCGCAGGAGACCAAGGTCCTCGACCAGGATGTCAAGCTCGCGACCTCGGGCAAGCCGGATCGCATGGTCGTGTTCTCGCACAAGGTGCATGGGCAGTGGCTCAGTTGCGGCAACTGCCATCCCGCGATCTTCGCGGAGAAGACCGGCACCGCCGAGATCACGATGGACGACATCGACGAGGGCAAGTATTGCGGCGTGTGCCACGACAAGGTCGCGATGGCGCTGCCATCGGGTTGCAAGGGCTGCCACAAGGTGGCGCCGGCGACGAAGAAGAAATGAGGACGCGCGCGGGATTTCGTCTGGCCGTCGCGGTGCTGGTGGGCATCGCGCCGGCGGCGGCATGGCCCCAGGCGGTTACCGGAGACGTGCTGTTCGAGCGCAAGACGTCCGGCTCGAAGGACGTGCCGCCGGCGATTTTCAACCACTGGAAGCACCGCGTGAAGTACAAGTGCTACGCGTGCCACAACGACACCGTCGGATTCAAGATGGCGGCTGGCAAGACTCCGGTGACGATGGACACGATCGAGGAAGGCAAGCACTGCGGCGCCTGCCACAAGGGCCTGCCGGCCTTTCCCGTCGGGTTCGAGACCTGCAATCGCTGCCACCGGAAATGATCCGTGCCCTTGCATTCGCCGTGGTCGCGCTGCTCGCCTGCACGTTCCCGTCGGCGGGGACCTCGGCGATCTCCTGGGGGGTAGGACTCGGCCAGTGGTCCGGGGCGGTGGAGACCGGTTACGATCGTTCGAGCCAGACGACGCGCTCGTCCGTCGCGAGCTCCGAGGGCTCCACCCAGCGGCTGCGGGAATCGCTGCGGGTGGCCAACCGCGGCTTCTATCTGCTCGATCCGCGCTTGCTCACCGGCGGCCTGGGGCTGACGCTCAATCTGAATCAGTCCAGTTCGCAGGGCGCGGGCGGCGGGCGGCTGTCGAGCCAGGGGATCGGCTATTCGTTCGACGCGACCGCGCTCGCCGAGAAGCCCTACACCGCGAGCGTATATGCGAATCGCGACCAGACGCAGACGACCCAGTTCTTCGGCGGACGCACCGAGGGGTCGTTCGAGAACCGCGGCCTGCAGTTGCGCCTGACACAGGACAGCATCCTGAAGGATTGGGGATACCCGTGGTTTTCGGCCGATCTGCGGCTGCGCAACGAGCATCACCGCGATACGACGACGGTGTTCGACCGCAGCTTCGAGCGCGACGAGACCCGGCGCACCATCGAGTTCAATGCGAGCAAGGGCTACGAGACGGCCGACCTGAACCTGCGCTACCAGTCCAACGATCAGTCCAACGAGTTGCTGCCGCAGGCACACTACCGGACCCGCAGCGGCGGCCTGGGCTACAGCATCGATTTCGGACCGGGACGGAACCGTCATTTCAATTCGACCGTCGATTACACGACGACGAGCGGAATCACCGAAATCAAGTCGCTGACCGCGAACGGAAGTGTGCACATCGACCATTACCGCAACTTCGCGACCGACTATTCGCTCGGCTACAACCGCCAGGAATCCGGCGGATTCATCGGCGTGCGGCAGGACGGCAGTTTCGGTTTCACGCATCAGCTCTATGCAAACCTGACGACGTCGGCATCGGTCAACGGCAGCCACTTCACGGTGCCGGGCGGCACGCTGAACCAGTACGCAGGTCAGCTCAACCAGCGCTACGTGCACCGTGTGCCCGGCGACGGCCTGCTGTCGCTCACCTGGAACGGCGGCTACCGGCTGAACAACAACCAGCTGGGAGCATCGACCATCCAGGTCAACGGCGAGCGGCACGTCGCACCGGCCGGGCCGTTCGGGCCGGGCATCGGGTTCTTCCTCGATCAGCTCTTCCCCATCGCCGCGAGCATCGTGGTCGTCAACGCGACGCGCAGCCTGCCCACCACGGTCGGCGTCGACTACAACGTCGTCGCGGAAGGCGGCCGGATTCGCATCGAACCGATCTTCGGCAGCCTGAACATCTTTCCCGGCGAGTCGCTCGACGTGAGCTACGATTACCAGGTCGATCCCAGCCTGAAGTACGAGACCAGGACCGCCGGATTCGGCGGGGGAGTGGATTACCGATGGATCGCGGTGCTGTTCCAGCATCAGCAATCCGACCAGACCCCGCTCGGCGGCGGCGAGGGCCGCTTCCTCACCAGCAACCGGACCGATTTCGGACGGGTCAGCCTGCGCGGCACCGCCTGGGGCATCCCGGGAGAGGTGAACGCGAGTCACACGCGCACGAGGGACATCCAGTTCTCGGACAACATCCGCGATGCGAAGACCGAATTCGAGGTGCGCGGCTCCTGGCGGCAGTTCGACGGCCAGGGCTCGGTCGCGCTCGACCACTACGTCGGTACCGCGCTGGCCTTCGACCGGCGCACGCTGAACGCGATCCTCACCTGGCGCGTGCGCAACAACCTCGATGCGGTGTTCAGTGCGAATGCGAACGACGCCAACTACGCGACGCCTTCGCGCAAGGATGCCACCCGTTCGGTGCGCGGCTCGGTCAACTGGCGCGAGGGCCGCTGGATCAACACCGCCTTCGGCGAACTGCGCACGCAAAGCGGTACCGGTGTGGCTTCCGTCACGGTGTTTCAGGCCGGCGGGCGGACCCGTTTCACCTATGGCAAGCTGTCGCTGTCCTCGGGCGTGTCCTTCGACAAGGCCGTTCGCGGCGGATCGAGTTCCGATTTCATGCATTTCGACGTATCGCTGGTGAGGGTGTTCTGATGGCGGCCGGTATCGGGCACAGCGCATGGATCGCGATGACCGCGGCGGCACTGCTGGCCGGGTGCGGCGCACCGGCCCCCACGCCGGACGCGGCGGATGCGGCGCCGATGGTATGGCCGGCCCCGCCGCAGCAGCCGCGCATCCGGCTGTTGCGCGCCGTCACGGGCCCGCAGGACTGGGGCATCGAGCGTTCGTTCCTGCGCCGCCTGGTCGACGCGCTGACCGGAGACGCCGCGGAGGGTTTCGTGCGTCCGTCCGCGGTCGCCGAGCGCGACGGCGTGCTCTATGTCGCCGATCCCGGCGCGCAGTCGCTGTGGCTGCTCGATCGGCCGCGCGGCCGCTATTCGCGTCTCGCGAACCTCGGCGCGGATGCGCTCGTCTCGCCGGTGGCGCTCGCCGTGCGCGCGGACGGGGCGGTGTTCGTCGCGGACACCTCGCTGAAGAAGGTGTTTCTGGTCGATCGCGAGGGCGCGCTGCTGCGCACGATCGCGATCCAGGGGCTGGAGCGCCCGGCCGGACTCGCCTGGGACGAGGCGGCGCGGCGCCTGTACGTACTCGATTCGGTCAGGCACCGCATCGTCGTGTTCGACGGCAACGGCGGCCTGCTGCGCCACGTGGGCGAGGCGGGGGACGGAGACGGGCAATTCAACCATCCGACCCACATCGCGCTCGATGCCGGCGGCGGGCTGCTCGTCACCGATGCGCTGAACTTCCGCGTCCAGGCGCTCGACCGGGACGGGCGCTTCCTGTGGAAGTTCGGCCAGGTCGGCGACGGAGCCGGCGATTTTGCCGCGCCCAAGGGCATCGCGGCCGATCGCGACGGCAACATCTACGTCGTCGATGCGATGTTCGACGCGGTGCAGATCTTCGACCGCAAGGGCGCGCTGCTGCTGGGCTTCGGCAGCCGCGGCACCGGACGCGGCCAGTTCTCGCTGCCCAATGGCATCGGCATCTCGGCCAATGGACGCATCTACGTGGCGGACGCCTACAACCGGCGCGTGCAGGTCTTCTCCCGCGTGCCGGATCCGGCAACGGAGGCAGGCAAATGAATTCGATTTTGTTACGGCGATTCGGACTCGCGGCAAAACGCATGCGCGCGTTCGCTGTCGCGCTGCTCGGGCTGCTCGCCGTCGCGGTGCCGCCGGCACACGCGGCGAGCACGATCGCGAACACCGTGCACAACCTGACCCCTTCCGGGCCGGGCACGTTCAAGGCGCCCGAGGCGATGGGTCTGTGCGCGTACTGCCACACGCCGCACAACGCCAGCCCGCAGCGCGGGCTGTGGAACCGCGCGATGTCCGCGGCCACCTACCAGCTCTACGAGAGCAGTACGCTGAAGGCGCAGCTCAGCCAGCCCACCGGCAGCACGCGACAGTGTCTGTCCTGCCACGACGGCACGCTGGCGATGGGGACGCTGCGTAACGCGCCCAGCGGTGTCCAGCCGACGCTGGGCGTGCTGACCGGCAGAACCGTACTCGGAACGAACCTGTCGGATGATCACCCGGTATCCTTCGTCTATGACGGCGCGCTCGCCTCGGCCCGCGGCGAACTGGTCGATCCGGTCGGGCTGCCGAAGACGGTGCGCCTGGACCACAAGCGCGAACTCCAATGCACCGCCTGCCACGACGCGCACGAGGATCGACATCCCAACTTCCTGCGCATGGATCCGAAGGGCGGCGTGCTGTGCACGACCTGCCACACGCCGACCGGCTGGACGAGTTCCACGCACGCGAGCTCGCTCGCCACGTGGAACGGATCGGGCACCTCCCCGTGGCCGGCGAGCGGCTACGCGACGCTCGCCGACAACGCCTGCATGAGCTGCCATCGGCCGCATGCCGCCGGGCACGGCAAGGCGCTGCTCGCGCAGACCGGCGAGAGCGCGAACTGCAGCGTGTGCCATGCCGGAACCGTGGCCGGCAAGAACGTGCAGTCGGAATTCTCCAAGCTCTCCCACCACCCGGTAGAGATCGCGGAGTGGACGCACGCCCCGAAGGAGGATGCGACGCTGATGGCGAGGCACGTCGCCTGCTCGGATTGCCACAATGCCCACGCGACGAACGCGACCGGCGCCGCGCTGCCCGCGGTGTCCGGCCGCATGCGCGAGGTGCGCGGCATCGACCAGGCCGGCGGGCTGGCCATCGCGGCGAATTTCGAGTACGAGGTCTGCTACAAGTGCCACGGCCTCACCCCGGCGACCACGGCGGGGATCCAGCGCCAGGACAACGTGCGCAACGCGCGGCTGCGGCGCCGTCCGGCGAACCGGTCCTACCATCCGGTCGCGGCAATCGGGCGCAACGTCGGAATCCAGAATCTGGAACCGGGCTACACCGCTTCGAGCCGCATCGGTTGCACGAGCTGCCACAACAACGATTCCGCGCCTTCCGGCGGGACCAACCCCGCCGGACCGCACGGCTCGATTTATGCGCCCATCCTCGAGCGGGAATACCGGACCGAGGAGACCGTCACCGAATCGCCGCAGAGCTACGCGCTGTGCTACAAGTGCCACACCCGCGTCGCGCTCACCGTGGATGCGCCCGGAAAGTTTCCCCATGCCAGGCACCTGAACAAGCAGGTGTCGTGCGCCGCCTGCCACGATGCGCACGGCTCGCGCCAGGGTTCCAGCCTGATCAATTTCATGCTGCTCGATCGCAACGGCACGCCGGTCGTGACCCCTTCGACGGTGCAGCACCGCATCGAATACAACAACGCCGGGCAGTGCTACCTGATGTGCCATGGCGTCAATCACGAGCCGTCGACCTTTCCCTATCCTTGAGGATATTGCTGGTCAATTACGAGTTTCCTCCGCTGGGAGGAGGTGCCGCGACGGCTACCGCGCAGATCGCCGGCGCGATGGCGCGTCAGGGTCATGAAGTCACCGTGCTGACGGCGGCATCGGGAAGATCTTCCGGCATCGCTCGCGAGGAAGGCGTCGAGGTCATCCGGCTGCGTTGCGGGCGTGCGCGCATCGACCGCGCTTCGCTCGCCGACATGGCGGCGTTCGTCGCGCGTGCCGCGGCCGCGCTGTCCGGGGTGCTCAGGCGAGCGAGACCGCAACTGTGCATCGTGTTCTTCTCGCTGCCGTGCGGGCCGCTCGGGCCGCTGGCGAAGATGCTGGCCGGGGTGCGCTATGTGATTTCGTTGCGTGGCGGAGACGTTCCGGCGCCAGGGGCCGATGCGCGCCTTCGCCGGATGCACCGGCTGCTGGCTCCGGTTCGCCGGTGGGTGTTGCGCGGTGCCGCGGCGATCGTCGCCAATTCCAGGGGGCTGCGGGATCTGTCGCAGCGCACCGACCCGTTTCCGGTCGCGGTGATCGGCAACGGCGTCGATACCTCCGTCTTCGTACCCCGGCAACGCGCTCCGGGGGAACGCTTCCGCTTCCTGTTCGTGGGCCGGCTGAGCACGGAAAAGAACGTCGCGCTGCTGCTGACGGCCGTGCGCGAATTGCTCGATGCGCCGCAACGCTCGTTCGAGCTGACGATCGTCGGTGACGGCCCGCTCGCCGCACGGCTGCGCGCCGGCGCCGAACGGCTGGGGCTCGGGGACGTCATCGAGTGGCGCGGCTGGCTCGCCCGCGAGGACATGCCAGCGTGTTATGCCGGCGGGGACTGCCTGGTCAACCCGTCGGTGTATGAAGGCATGCCGAATGCCGTGCTCGAGGCGATGGCCTGCGGGATCCCGGTGATCGCGAGCGATGTCGCCGGGAACGCGGACCTCGTCCAACCGGGCATCACCGGGCTGCTGTTCCGCAGCAACGATCCCGTGGCGCTGGCCGGCGCGATGCGGCGCATGCTCGACGATCCGGACGAGGCACGGCGGCTGGGGCGGGCGGCCCGGGCCGCCGCGATGGCGAGCCGCTCCTGGGATGCGGTGGCGCGAGACTACGTCGCGCTCGCCGGATGAACGAACCGCGCCGGCGGCCGTGACCCGGTTCGATTTCGGCGAAAACTGGAGCCGGTTTTCGGACCGGGCGCTCGACGGCACGCGCGTCGCGCAGGCGCGCGCCGATTTCGCGGCGCTGATGCGGCATGCGGGCGTCGAACTGGCGAACCGGAGCTTCCTCGACATCGGATTCGGCCAGGGGCTGGGGCTGCTCAGCGCCGCCGCCCTCGGCGCGCGCGCGATCGGCTGCGACATCGATCCGAAGTGCGCACAGGTGCTCGAGCGCAACCGGCGCCATTTTCCGGAGCTCGCGGGCCGCACGGTCCCGGTGGAGATCGGCTCGATCCTCGATGCCGCGCTGCTGGCGCGGCTGCGCGTGCAATCGCCGGGCGAGAACGGTTATGACGTCGTGCATTCGTGGGGCGTGCTGCATCATACCGGCAGCATGTGGCAGGCGCTCGATCACGCCGCCGGCCTGGTGGCCCCGGACGGCGTGCTGATCGTCGCGTTGTACAACCGGCACTGGAGCTCGCCGCTGTGGAAGACGATCAAACGGACCTATTGCGCATCGCCCGCGCCGGTGCGCCGCGCGATGATCGCGGCGCTGTATCCGGTGATCGCTGCCGCGAAGGCGGCCGTGACACGGCGCAATCCGTTCGCGACGGACCGCGGCATGGACTTCTATCATGACGTCGTCGACTGGGTGGGCGGGTATCCTTACGAGGTCGCGAGCCCCGACGAGGTGAGCGCGCGGCTCGCCCGACGGCATTTCGCGCTTCGATGGCAGGCAGCCGCCACGGTGCCGACCGGGTGCAACGAACAGGTCTTCGTGCGCCGGCGGTAGGCTGCACGAACCGCGCACGGGAGATACGGGCGGTGAACGGCCGGCAGTCCAATCTGAGGATCTACGAGCAGGGCTGGGACCGGTGGGCGGACATGAAACGCTACGGTCCCGCTTCGCGCTGGCTGCGCTCGTTGATCGGCGATGCGATCGTGCATGTCCGCGAAGCGCCCCGATCGATCCTCGACGTGGGCTGCGGAGAGGGCACGAACACGGCGCTGCTGGCCGAGCGGTTTCCGGCCGCCGAGGTGACCGGATGCGACCAGAGCCCGGCCGCGATTCGCGTTGCGGCACATCGGCATTCGCGTGCGAACCTCGCGTTCCGGCATGCAGAAGGCGGGGACGCATTCGGGCGCCCGGTCGACCTGGTCAGTTGCCTGGAGGTGCTCGAGCACGTCGATGACTGGATCGCGTTCCTGACGAACCTGGCGCACTGCGCGCGGCGCTATCTGCTGCTGTCTTTCCCGACCGGCAGGATGCGCCCGTTCGAGGCGAACGTCGGCCACGTGCGCAACTTCCGTCGCGGCGAAGTGGAACGCGTGCTGGACGGACTCGGTTTCGAACCCGTGTCGATCGGCTATGCGGGATTCCCGTTCTACTCGCCGTTGTACCGCGATCTGTGCCAGATCACCAATGCGGGGGGCGCACATTTCACGCAGGGCACATACGGCTGGCGGCAGCGGCTTGCCGCGGGCGTGATCTATCTGGCATTTCGCGGGCTCAGCTTCCAGAAGCGGCGCGGTGACCAGTTCGTCGGGTTGTTCAGACGTCGCGACGCGGCCTCGCCCGATTCATGAATCGGACGGTCCGCACCGGCATCACGCTCGCCTTGCTCGCATGGCTGCTGCACAGGATCGAGTGGCCGACGCTGCTCGGCCTGCTGGCCGACCTGCCGGCATGGCTGCTGGCCGGCCTGACCGTGCTCCAGCTCGCCGGGGCGGGGATCGCGGCGCTCAAGTGGCGGCTGCTTCTGCCGGACAAGCCGGGCTGGCTGTTGTTGCGCCTGAATCTGCTTTGCGCCTTCTACGGCCTGCTCGCGCCCGGGCAACTGGTTGCCGAAGCGCTCAAGGCCTATGTGCTGGGTCGAGGCCGTCGGGACGCGGAGATCGTCGCGGCATCCGTGATCGTCGACAAGCTGACCGGGCTGTCGGCGCTGCTCGCGGTCGGTCTGGCCGGGCTGTGCCTGACTTCGAGGATGCAATCCGGTGCGTTGCTCGGCGCCTTCGCGGCGCTGCTCGCGGCCTGCATCGCGATCGTGCTGGCGATGCGCATGCCCCGGATGGTGCGCCTGGCCGGTGCGGCGGCCGATGCCGTGTCCGTATCGTTTCCGGTCCTGTCGGACGTGATGGCCCGTGTGAAACGGGTGATCGCCTCGTGGCGCGCCCTGTTGCCGGACTGGCGCGTGCTGCTCGCATCGCTGGCGCTGGGCGCAGTGCTTCAGGCGATCCACGTCGCCACCGTCGCGGCGATCGCCGCTCGATTCGCGGTCGAGCTGCCGCTCGCCG
This sequence comes from Rhodocyclales bacterium, assembly GCA_037440385.1. Classification (GTDB taxonomy): domain Bacteria; phylum Pseudomonadota; class Gammaproteobacteria; order Burkholderiales; family Rhodocyclaceae; genus CG2-30-68-42. The sequence continues at coordinate 10,149 of JBBIUI010000021.1, forward strand.
AATGGGCGTGGATCCTCGGCGCGGTGTCGGTCGTCACGCTGCTGCCGATCTCGATCGGCGGCGCGGGCGTTCGCGAAGGGGCGTTCGTCGGCATTCTCGCGATCTTCGGCATCCGCGCGGAAACGGCGCTCGCGATCTCCTTTGCGCTGTTCGGACTGCAACTGGCGCTCGGTGCGATCGGCGCCGGGATTCACTTTCTCGATCGACACGCTTCGCGCGGCGCGAAGCGTTGATGCGCGGCGAACGTGCTCACGGACGCGAGCCGAGCAGGTAAGCGTTCCACAGAAAGGCCCGTTCATCGGCGCGTCCCGCGAGGTGCGCCGCCGCCTTGCGTGCCAGGAATCCGGCATCGAGCCCCGCCGGCAGCGTCGGCGGCACGCGCAGCGCGCCCTCGCGGAACCAGCGTCCGATCGGGACACCGAATCCCTTCTTCGGCCGTTCGATGGTCTCGCGCGGTACGAGGCCGCTCGCCGCCTTCCGCAGCAGGTACTTGGTGCGGCCGCCGCGAAGCTTGTGGCGCAGCGGCAGGCGGCGAACGAAGTCGATGAGCTCGATGTCGAGAAACGGCGCCCGCACCTCGAGGGAATGGGCCATGCTGGCGCGATCGATCTTGGTCAGGATGTCGTCCTGCAGATAGAAGCGCGTGTAGAACTCGAGCACGTGGCTGGCGAGATCCGGCTGCGTGCAGGCGTCCCAGGCTTCGATGGCGTCGGCATAAACGTCCTCCGCGCTCGCGGGTTCGCGCAACAGATCCGCCAGCTCGTCGGGCGCGACCGGCGCCATCCACACCGGGCACCACAGCGGCGGCGGGAAATCGAGGCCGCGCAGCGTGCGCTTGACGCGGAAATCGAGGCTCATGTTCCGGTGCGATACGGGCAGCCGGGCCGCGATGAATGCGATCGCGCGATGCAGCGGCCGCGGCACCAGCTTCCGATACCGCGCCGCCCAGGCGAGCGCGAGAAACGGGTCGTAGCCGGCGAACAGCTCGTCGGCACCGTCGCCGCCGAGCGCGACGGTGACCCGTTCGCGCGCGTGCCGGCACAGGAACGACGTGGGCAACAGCGAACTGTCGCCCATCGGTTCGTCCAGCCGAGCGACGATGCCGGGCAGCGCCTCGCGCGCCTGCGCTTCGGAAAACACGCGATGGTGGTGGACCGTGCCCAGGTGCGCCGCGACGCGGCCGGCGTGCTCCGACTCGTCGAAGCTCGGCTCGTCGAATCCGACGCTGAAGGTCTCGAGCCGGTCCGCGCCGATCTCGCGGGCCGCCAGCGCGCTGACCACCGACGAGTCGATGCCGCCGGACAGGAAGCTGCCGATCGGCACGTCCGCGATCAGCCGCCGGGCGATTGCTCCGCACAGCAGCTCGCGCAGGCGCTCGGCCAGGGCCTGCTCGTCGCCGCCTTCGAGGGATTCGTCGGGCTCCAGCCGGAAATCCCAGTAGCGCCACGTCCGCAGCACGCGCGTCGTCAGGTCCAGCTCGAGGCTGCATCCGCCGGGCAGCTTGAACACGCCTTCGAGGTAGGACCACGGTGCGGGGATGTAGCCGTACGCGAAGTACTTGCGCAAGGCGATCCGGGCCGGCCGCGATGCGATCCGCGAGTGCGCCGCGAGCGCAGACAGCTCGGATGCGAACGCGAACAGGTCAGGGCTGTGGGTGTAGTAGAACGGCTTCTTGCCGAAACGGTCCCGGCTGCCGAACAGCCGGCGCCGCGCGCGGTCGTAGAGGACGAACGCCCACATGCCGTTGAGCCGCTCGACGAACCGGTCGCCCCAGTGCCGGTAGGCCTGCAGCAGGACTTCGGTGTCGGAGTGATCGGAACGGAAGCTCGCCCCTTCGGCGAGCAGTTCGCGGCGCAACTGCGCGTGGTTGTAGATCTCGCCGTTGAAGACGATGACGAGTCGACCGTCGGCGCTCGCCATCGGCTGCGCGCCGCCCTCGATGTCGAGGATGGACAGGCGCCGGTGGCCCAGCCACAGCGCCTCCTCGGGTACGAAGTGACGTCCTTCGGCGTCGGGGCCGCGCGAGCGCTGCGCCGCGTTCATGCGCGCGATGTCCTCGACGCCGCCCGCTCCCGAGAAACCGGCGATCCCGCACATCTAGGACGGCGGCTCGTCGAGATTGCGCGTCACGCCGACGAGGTAGGTCGACTTGTGCTGCGATTCGTGCCAGGTCCGCGTGACCAGCTCCGCGACCAGTCCGAGCAGGAAACACATGACGCCGGTGATCGCCGCCATGACGACGAGCAGCGGCAGCGGCGTCTGCACGAAGCTCACGTGCTCGAATACCTTGAGATACACGGCCCAGATCCCGGCGAGCAGGCTCACGAGGAAGTTGACGAGGCCGAAGCCGCCGAACACGTAGATCGGCTTCTGGGCGTACCGGTCGAGGAACTTCACGACGACCAGATCGAGAACGACCTTCAGCACCCGCTCCAGTCCGTACTTGGAGATCCCGGCGAGGCGCGGGTGGTGGCGCACCGGCAGCTCGGCGACCCTGGCGCCCAGCCAGCTCGCGTACACCGGGATGAAGCGGTGCATCTCGCCGTACAGTCGCACGCCCTTGATGACGTCGCGCCGATAGGCTTTCAGCGAGCAGCCGTAATCGTGCAGCTTCACGCCGGATACCGCGGAGATGAGCAGGTTCGCGAACCGGCTGGGCAGATTGCGCCGCAGCGTGTGGTCCTTCCTGTCCTGGCGCCAGCCCGAGACGACGTCGAAGCCCTCGTCGAGTTTCGCCAGCAGCGCCGGGATGTCTTCGGGATCGTTCTGCAGATCGGCGTCCATCGGCACGATGATGTCACCGCGCGCGTGATCGAATCCCGCCATCATCGCGGCCGTCTGCCCCGCGTTGCGGCGCAGGTGGATCACCTTGATGCGCCGGTCGGTGCGCGCGAGCGCATCGAGCCGCTGTGCGCTGGCGTCCCGGCTGCCGTCGTCGATGAAGATCAGCTCCCAGGTCCGGCCGAGCCCTTCGAGTACCGGCAACAGGCGGCGGGAGAGTTCCGGCAGGTTGTCGGCCTCGTCGAAGACCGGGATCGTGATCGACACGCCGATCCGGTTTGCCGTCACACCGGTGCAGTCCTGGCGATTCATGTGCGCTCGCCTCGTGTGAAGGAGGATGGGCCCGACCCGGTCCGTCGGACGATCACCAGTGCGATCAGCGCCAGCGCGGATACGATGGCGCCGATGTCCCGGCCCGGTTGCCGGTATGCGAGTTCCACGCGGTGCGCCCCGGGCGCCACGGCTACCGCGAGCATGCCCAGGTTCGCGCGAAACGTCCTCGCATCGCCGCCGTCGATGCGAACCTGCCATCCCGGCACGTCCGGGATCGAGAAGACGAGGATGCCGCCGCTGCCGCCTTCCACGCGACCGGTGATGCGCTGCTGCGAGAAACGCTCGATGCTCAGTCCGGTGCGCTGGTGCCCGCGTGCGGTGTCGAAAAAGAAACGCCGCATGCGGTCGCCCGGGTAGGCGTTCATCGCCTGGTCATCGAACACCGGGAGCCCGCCGAGGGGACGGTCGACGATCGCGGCGTTCAGGATCACCGCGTCCCGGGCCGCGAGAGGCAGCCGCTCGAAGCGGTCGAGCGGGTACTGGCTGTGCTGAACGATGCCCAGCGGCATCGCGTACGCATTGCGATAGATCGTCATCCGGCCGCGGGTCGCGATCGGATCGAAGCCCGGCCAGGCCAGCGGGAACGGGCCGATCACATATCTGACGCCGAGCAGCGAGTACAACGCGAGACGGTTGCCGATGCCGGGCAGCCAGTTGGTGTAGTTGGTCACGCCGCCCTCGGGCGGCAGCAGGCCCATGCCGATGAAGAAACGCACGATCCCCGATCCGTGAAACCAGTAGGACTTCGTGCCGAAGTACTCCTGCACCAGCGAGTCGCACAGCGACACCGACAGATAGGTCTTCTCGACACGATAGAAACCCGGATCGAGGCTCTTCACGTGGCGGATCGCCGCGGGTGTGTCATCGGCATAGCCCGAGCGGCCCCCGCTCACCGCCGCGCGGCCCTGGTTCGCCGTCGGCCAGCCGATCGACACGGCGTCGGCCGCAGCCAGCGCCAGCAGCGCCGCGGCGAATCGGGTTCCGAAGAGCACGCGGCGCTCGCGCAGCACCAGCAACGAGACGGCGATCGCGAGCAGCACGAGCAGCGTGAAGACATGCTCCATCCTCACGGCCGGTCCATACCATGCGAGGAGAGCACCGAGCATCGTCAGGGCGGCGAGCGCCGTGCCGGCGAGCAGGCGTAAGCCGACCCCGCGCTGCGAAACGACCTCGAGCGCGCGGGCTGCCAGCACCAGCAGCAGCATCGTCACCCAGAGCGTCGAGGTCCGGAAGTAGTACAGACCGAAACCGAACGCCGCGAAGCGCAGCAGCGGACTCGCGATGTAGCAGGCGACGGCGGCCACCCCGGCGGCGAGCCGGATGCGGTCGGCTCGGTCGCCTCGCCACAGTTGCGGGATCAGCAGCCACGTGAGGACGCCGGCATAAAATCCGGGACCCTCGAGGTAATTCATCCAGGCGCCGTATCCGTCGCCCACGCCCAGCAGATCCTTGTGCCAGAGTCCGGCGAGCTGCGCGAGGATCGTCGGCGCGTCGTTGAACGACAGCGCGTCGCGCACGAGCTGACGGAACAGCGTATGGGAGCCGCCGACGCGCGGGCTGTCGAGCAGGACGAGCGTGTTCGGCAGCACGACCACCGCGCCGAGCAGCAGGCCGAGCAGCGCGAGCGGCCACAGGTTCGTCAGCCAGCGTCGCGCCGCCCCCGCGCGGTCGGACGCAATGGCGAGGTCGGCCGCGAACAGGCACACGAGGAAGAAACCGACCGCGAACATGAACACGCCGGAGACGGCGGCCGCGGCCACGGCAAGCGGGACGAACGACGATCCGCCGCGCACGCGCTGGTGCGCGACCGCCCACAGGATCAGGCTGTAGAACACGAACTCGCTCGCGTGCGGATCCCACTGGCCATCGACGAGGATGTAGCCGCAGAACGAGTACAGCAGGGCGGGCGCGATGGCGGCATCGCGATGGATGCCCATTGCGAGCAGACCCCGGAGGAAGAATGCGCCGCCGCACGCGATCTTCAGAAGGTGGATCCAGATCCGCATGCCGGGCACGGCCTCGGGACCGAAGGCCGTCGACAGCAGCAGGAACGGGTCGGTGAACATGGCGAGGCTCGCGCCGAGTCCGACCTGGAACGACCAGCCGGGAAGCCCTTCGGTCGCCAGATAGCGCGACAGGTGCATCGCGAGGGGAACGAACTGGCCGTAGGTGTCGCTGCCGATGTCGGCGAACGCGAAGACCTTGCGGCCCGTGATGAAGTCCTGGTAAATCGCCGCTGCGACGGCGATCTGCAGGCCGAGCAGGACCGCGCCCGCGGGGATGCGGTGCGGGCGTCGCATCGATTCGGGTCCGACTCGCGGCGCAATGCCGGCGGACGTCTCGCGGTTCGACCCGCACGTGCGAACGTCATTCACGGGCCGAGCATATCATCGGCGTGCGGCGCGCGATCCCGCGACGTTGCAATGCATTGATCTGTGTCAAAATGCGGGCCGGCCGGTTCGGCGACACTGCGCGCCGTTGCGAGATTTCGCCCGCCTCGACGCGGTTGCGCGAGCGTGTCGGCGGCCGATGCACGTTCGGGGACGACGGAACATCACGATCCGATGTCATGACCTGCTGCTGTGCGCGGTGCTGGTGGCCGGCGTGGCGGGCGCGGCGCGCGCGGCGAACGAACCGGCCGCGCGTTATCTCGCGCACCAGAACGCATGCTTCCGGTGCCACGGCGTCGAGAAGCACAAGGACGGGCCCACCTGGAAGGACGTGGCCGACAAGTACCGGAACGATCCCGGCGCCGAGGCGCATCTGACCGAGCATCTGGCCACGGGGCTCACCGTGCATCTGGAAAGCGGCTACGAGCGCCATCACCCGATCGTGAAGGCGCGCGACCGCGAGCAGATCAGAAACCTGGTCGAATGGATCCTCTCGATCCGGTGACGGGGCGCGAATGGCACGTGGTTGCCGGCATCAGCGATTTTCAACCGAAGGGGACACACAGATGAACGACGCGAAGCCATCTTTCCTGCGCAGGATGCTGGGACTCCTGTTGCGGCCATCCACCCTGTCACTCGGGGCGGTGCTGTTGATCGGCGTGATCGCCGGCATCATCTTCTGGGGCGGTTTCAATACCGGCATGGAGGCGACGAACACACTGCAGTTCTGCACGACCTGCCACGAGATGCGCGACACGGTCTACGAGGAATACAAGACCACCATCCACTTCACGAATCGCACCGGCGTGCGCGCGATCTGCTCCGACTGCCACGTGCCGAGGGACTGGGTGCACAAGGTCATCCGCAAGGTCAAGGCGACCGGCGAGGTCTATCGCAAGATCACCGGCTTCGTCGACACGCCCGAGAAGTTCGAGAAGCACCGCATCGAGATGGCGCAGCGCGAATGGGCGCAGATGAAGGCGAGCGGCTCGCGCGAATGCCGCAACTGCCACGCATGGGACGCGATGGATTCCGGCAAGCAGAAGCCGCGCGCGAAGACCAAGCACGCCCAGGCGCAGAAGGAAGGCAAGACCTGCATCGACTGCCACAAGGGCATCGCGCACCTGCTGCCGAAGGAGTACGAAGAAGAGGAATGACGCCGGCACCGTAGCGGCGGCCCCTGTTCGCGCCCGGCAGCGCTTCGGCCGCGGTCGGGCGCGGCGCCAGCGTCCGCTCCGGCAGCGATGCAGGAGCGGCGCCCCGGCGCGGCATCGGCCGCCGGTTCGCGCCCGCGGGCCAATCAGGTGCCGAAGAACTCCCTGACCTTGTCCATCCAGCTCTTCGCGCGCGGGTTGTGACGGTCCGCGTCGGACCGGCTGACTTCGTCGAATTCGCGCAGCAGTTCCTTCTGGCGCTCGGTCAGATCGACCGGCGTTTCCACGACGACGTGGCACAGCAGGTCGCCGGCCACGTGGCTGCGCACGCCCTTGATGCCCTTGCCGCGCAGCCGGAACACCTTGCCGCTCTGCGTTTCGGCCGGCACGCGGATCTTCGCCGTACCTTCCAGCGTCGGAATCGCGATCTCGCCGCCGAGCGCGGCGGTGGCGAAGCTGATCGGCATCTCGCAGTGCAGGTCGTCGTGATCGCGCTGGAACACCGCGTGCGGCTTGGTGTGGATCTGCACGTAGAGGTCACCCGGCGGTCCGCCGCCGACCCCGCGCTCGCCTTCGCCGGCGAGCCGGATCCGGTCGCCGTCGTCGATGCCCGCGGGGATCCTGACCGATAGCGTCTTGTGCTGCTTGACCCGGCCCGCGCCATGACAGACGGGACAAGGGTCCGCGACGTAGCGGCCCGAACCGTGGCAGCGCGGGCAGGTCTGCTGGATCGAGAAGAAGCCCTGCTGGATGCGCACCTGGCCGGCGCCGCCGCAGGTCGGACAGGTCTTCGGTTCGCTGCCCTTGCGCGCGCCGGTCCCATGGCAGGCGTCGCACTCCTCCATCGCCGGAATCCGGATGCGCGTCTCGGTACCGCGCGCCGCGTCCTCCAGCGTGATCTCCAGGTTGTATCGCAGGTCCGCGCCGCGGCCCCATGAACGGCGTCCGCGCCCGCCCCCGAAGATGTCGCCGAAGATGTCCGCGAACGCGTCCCCGAAACCGCCGAAACCCTCGGCGCCGCCGCCCGCCGTCGCGTCGACTCCGGCGAAGCCGTACTGGTCGTAGGCCGCCCGCTTGGCCGGATCGGACAGGATCTCGTAGGCGGCTTTGGCCTCCTTGAATCGGTCCTCCGCCGACTTGTCATCCGGGTTGCGGTCCGGATGGTGCTTCATCGCCAGCCTGCGGTAGGCCTTCTTGATCTGTTCCTCGGTCGCATCGCGGTTCAGACCGAGAACCTCGTAGTAGTCGCGCTTGTTCGGCATGCGGTTCCCTTGTCACCAAGGGCACCAGGACGCGCGGGAAGGCGTCCTGCCGTTCCCGCGCGTCCGGTGCCCCGGGCGATGCTGGCGGTGAGTCGTGCGTTATTTCTTGTCCTTGACCTCGGTGAATTCGGCATCGACCACGTCGCCTTCGGCCGGCTTGGCGCCGGCGGCCCCGGCACCGGGCGCCGCGCCGGACGCATCGCCCGGTGCAGCACCCGAGGCGGCCTGCTGCTGCGAATAGAGCATCTCGCCGAGCTTCTGCGAGGTCTGCGCGAGCGCTTGCGTCTTCGCGTCGATCGCCGCCTTGTCGTTGCCCTTGATCGCTTCCTCGGCTTCCTTGAGCGCGGTCTCGATCTTCGCCTTTTCGTCATCGCCCAGCTTGGCACCGTGCTCGGCCATCGCCTTGCGGACGGAATGGATCATCGCGTCGCACTGGTTGCGCGCATCGACCAGTTCGCGCACCTTGCGGTCGTCTTCCGCATGCGCCTCGGCGTCCTTGACCATGCGCTCGATCTCGCCCTCGGCGAGGCCCGAGTTGGCCTTGATGGTGATCTTGTTCTCGCGCCCGGTCGCCTTGTCGCGGGCCGACACGTGAAGGATGCCGTTGGCATCGATGTCGAAGGTCACCTCGATCTGCGGCATCCCGCGCGGCGACGGCGGAATGTCGGTCAGGTTGAACTGGCCCAGGCTCTTGTTGTCGCGCGCCATCTCGCGCTCGCCCTGCAGCACGTGGATCGTCACCGCGGTCTGCATGTCCTCGGCGGTGGAGAAGACCTGCTGCGCCTTGGTCGGGATCGTCGTGTTGCGCTTGATCAGCGGGGTCATCACGCCGCCGAGCGTCTCGATGCCCAGCGTCAGCGGCGTGACGTCGAGCAGCAGCACGTCCTTGACCTCGCCCTTGAGCACGCCGGCCTGGATCGACGCGCCGACCGCGACCGCCTCGTCCGGATTGACGTCCTTGCGCGGTTCGCGCCCGAAGAACTCGCGCACCTTGTCCTGCACCTTGGGCATGCGCGTCATGCCGCCGACGAGGATCACGTCGTCGATGTCCGCGAGCTTGACGCCGGCATCCTTGATCGCGAGCCGGCACGGTTCGATCGTACGCTCGACGAGATCCTCGACCAGGCTCTCGAATTTCGCCCGCGTGATCTTCATCGTCAGGTGTTTCGGTCCGGAGGCGTCCGCGGTGATGTAGGGCAGGTTGATCTCGGTCTGCTGGCCCGAGGACAGTTCGATCTTGGCCTTTTCCGCCGCCTCCTTGAGCCGCTGGAGCGCCAGCACGTCCTTCGACAGGTCGACGCCCTGTTCCTTCCTGAACTCGGCGATGATGTAATCGATGACGCGCTGGTCGAAGTCCTCGCCGCCGAGGAAGGTGTCGCCGTTGGTGGCCATCACCTCGAACTGGTGCTCGCCTTCGACCGCGGCGATCTCGATGATCGAGATGTCGAAGGTGCCGCCGCCCAGGTCATAGACCGCGATCTTGCGGTCGCCCGGCTTCTTGTCCATTCCGAACGCGAGCGCGGCCGCGGTCGGCTCGTTGATGATGCGCTTGACCTCGAGGCCCGCGATGCGGCCGGCGTCCTTGGTGGCCTGGCGCTGGCTGTCGTTGAAGTAGGCCGGCACCGTGATCACCGCCTCGGTGACTTCCTCTCCGAGATAGTCCTCGGCGGTCTTCTTCATCTTGCGCAGCACCTGCGCGGAGATCTCCGGCGGCGCGATCTTGCGACCTCGCACCTCGACCCAGGCGTCGCCGTTGTCGGCCTTGACGATCGCGAAAGGCATCAGCTTGATGTCCTTCTGGACTTCCTTTTCCTCGAACCGCCTGCCGATCAGCCGCTTGATCGCGAACAGCGTGTTCTTGGCGTTGGTCACCGCCTGGCGCTTGGCCGGCGCACCGACCAGCACTTCGCCGTCCTCGGCGTAGGCGACCACCGAAGGCGTGGTGCGCGCACCCTCGGAATTCTCGATGACCTTGGGATTGCCGCCTTCCATGACGGCGACGCACGAGTTCGTGGTGCCCAGGTCGATGCCGATGATCTTTCCCATGTTCGTCCTCTTCGTGATGGTGCCGCCGGGCGGCGATCACCCTTTCCCCGATATGGGGAACGGGTGCGGAAATTCAACCGGCCGAGCCGCTGGAGACCATCACCAGCGCCGGGCGCAGCACACGATCGCGCAGCAGATACCCCTTCTGCAGCACGGCGACGACCCGGTTGGGTTCGCCTTGCGCCTGCTGCGTGCCGATCGCCTGATGCCGGTGCGGATCGAACTTCTCGCCCAGCGGATCGATTTCGACGACGCCTGCGGCGGCGAGCCCCGCGGCGAGCTGCTTGAGGGTCAGTTCGACGCCCTCCCGCAGCGTCTGCGGGGTCGCGTTCGCGCTGGCCAGCGTCGCCTCGAGGCTGTCGCGGACGGGAAGCATCGCCTTGGCGAACTGGTCGATCGCATACCGGGTGGCCTTCGCGACGTCCTCCTGGGCGCGCCGGCGCGCATTGTCGGCCTCGGCTCTGGCGCGCAGCCACGCGTCGTAATGCTCCGCAGCTTTCAACTGGGCCTCGCGCAACAGTTGCTCGGGGCCGGCGGCGGGTTCGACGGGCTCGGCGGCAGGGCCCGGCTCGGCGGCCGCGCCCGATTGCGCGGGTTCGGGCAGCAGCGGCTCGGGCTGCCCGACCGGTTCGTTCTCTGACATGGCGTCCACGTTCTCCTTTTCAAACCCTGAGCATCATGGGGGCGGATCGGCCGGTTTCAAGGCCCGGGCGTGCGCCGGTGCGAGGGCCGTGCGTGCGCGAGCGGCGCTGCGGTATCATCGGGCGGGTTCGAATCCGGGTAACCCGAATGAGCGACGCACCGGAATTCATCGGCAGGTACCGGGTGCTGAGAGAGATCGGCAAGGGCGCGACCGCGACCGTGTATCTGGCGTCGGACCCGGAGCGCGCCGAGCCGGTCTTCATCAAGCTGATCTCGTTCTCGGACAAGGCGCGCGACGAGGGCAAGTGGAACCGGCGCCTGCTCAAGCTGTTCCAGACCGAATGGCAGACGGCCCGTCTGCTCGATCATCCGAACATCATCAAGATCCATGACATGGCGGTCGAGGATCGCCAGGCCTATCTGGTCATGGAATATTTCGAGAACATCCCGCTCGAACGATTCTGCAGCTTCGAGCGCATGCTGCCGATCCACCGCACCGTCAGCCTGATCTTCAAGTGCTGCATGGCGCTCGACCACGCGTACCGGCAGGGCATCATCCACCGCGACATCAAGCCGGCCAACATCCTGGTCGACAAGGACTTCAACGTCAAGATCGCGGACTTCGGACTGGCGCTGAACGTGTCCAAGAAGAGCGCGACCGATTCCACCTTCGTGATGGGCGTCGGCTCGCCCGCCTACATGTCGCCCGAGCAGATCAAGAGCTACCCGCTGAACCAGAAGACCGACCTGTACTCGCTCGGCGTCGTGCTCTTCCACCTGCTCTCCGGCCGGCTGCCGTTTCGCGCGAGCAATCCCGCCCAACTGATCTACAAGATCATCAACCAGGACCCGCCCTCGATCTGCCAGCTCAATCCGGACGTGCCCGAACGCATGGACGCGATCCTGCGCAAGGCGCTCGAGAAGGATTTGTATTCGCGCTACCGCAACGGCGCGGAATTCGCGCAGGATCTGTCGTCGGTGCGCTACCAGATCCTCGACGAGGACTACGTTCCTCCGGATACCGCGCACTTCTCGGTGCTGCGCAAGATGGCGTTCTTCACCGAGTTCGAGGACGTCGAGGTCTGGGAGGTGCTGCGCATCGGAAGCTGGCGCGAGGTCGAGCCCGGCACGCTGATCATGCGCGAGGGCGAGGAGGGCAAGAACTTCGGCATCGTCATCGAGGGTGAGGTCGAGGTGTCGCTCGACGGCCGGCGCATCGGCATCCTCGGCCCCGGCGAGGTGTTCGGAGAAACGGCCTGGCTCGATCGCTACGGCGGCAAGCGCACCGCCACGATCGTGTCGGCGTGCCGGCTGACCTATCTGGAGATCCACGCGAGCGCGCTGGCGCTGGCCTCCGAGGAATGCGTAGAGCATTTCCGCGACCGCCTGATGTCGGTGCTGGTCCGGCGTTTCTCCGAGTCCAACCGGCGCCTGGCCGAACGTGCGGAAGCGTCCTCGCTGGCCGGATCGGTCAGGAACGTCGCCTTCGAGCTCGCGCTGATCGACGAGGGCCCCGCGCGCTAGCGAAGCGCGGGTCGTCGTCGCCGCGGCGGCCGAGACCGCGGCATCCCGAAGCGCCGCTCGTCGCCGGCCCGCAGCGTGCCGTGCTGCCGGCGTGGCATCCGTCACGCCGTCCCTTCCCCGCTCCGTGAAGAAGTTCGGGCTGCGCGGCGCCGATTCGCCTCATGATCACTGCGGGCGCGGCAGCTCGCCGGAATCTCCGGGTAACGGTGTCCGCGCAATGCAATGTGCATGCGAAAGGCGGGATCCGACGTGAAGCGCAACGGTTCGACATACGGCGTCAGCCGGGTGGACAACGAGGTCAGCCGGACGCACGGCTGGCTGGTGACGATACAGCGGCGGGGCATCATCTACCGCAAGCATTTCAGCGACGGAACGCTGGGAGGAAGGGCGCGGGCCTTTGCCGCGGCGCGCGCGTTCCGCGATTCGGTCATCGCGCGGCATCCGCCGCTGTCGCGGCGCGAGTATTCCAACATCGTCAAGAAGAACAACCGGTCCGGCGTGGTGGGCGTGTGCCGCTATTGCGCATCCGGTACGCGCGAGCTGCCGCCCGCGCAGCGGCGCTGGTTCTGGGTGGCCTCCTGGCCGCTGCCCTCGGGCAAGCGCAAGCGCGTGAAGTTCGCCGTCAACAAGTATGGCGAGGACGGCGCCTTCCGGCGCGCACTGAGGGCACGCCGGAAGGCGATGCGCGAGATCGAGGGGAATTTCGATCCGGGTGCCGTCCGGCGGCGGGCGCGGCGCAACGGCGCAAACGGCGCAAACGGCGCGATGCTGCGCGCCGCCTGAACGCGGCTCAGCGCGAGGTGCGCAGCGCCGCGCCGATGCGGCGCAACGCTTCGTCCAGCGTCGCGCGCGTACAGCCGAAATTCAGACGCACGAAGCCCGGTGCGGCGAAGTCCCGGCCGTCCGACAGTCCGACGCCGGCTCGTTCGAAGAAGGCCGCCGGATCGTCCATGCCCGTGCCGGCCGCATCGATCCACGCGAGACAGGTCGCTTCGGGCACGCTCATCGACAGGCCCGGAGCCTCGCCGATCGCGGCAGCCACGCGGTCGCGGTTGCCTCGCAGGTACTCGCACAGCCTCGCGCGCCAGGCACTACCGTGACGATAGGCCGCCTCGGTCGCGACCAGTCCCATGACATTGACGTGGGGCACGATGCCGGCCATCGCCTCGCGGTAGAGGCTGCGCAGCGCCGGCTCGGGAACGATCGCGAAAGCGCAGCCCAGCCCCGGCAGGTTCCACGTCTTGCTGGCGGCCATCAGCGTGACGGTGCGCCGGGCGATCTGCGGGTCCAGCGCCGCGAACGGACGGTGCCGGCAGCCGGCCTCGAGCACCAGCCCGCAATGGATTTCGTCCGAGCACACGATCAGGTCGTGCCGCTGCGCCAGCTCGGCGATCGCGCGCAGCTCGCCCTCGTCGAACACGCGGCCGGTGGGATTGTGCGGATTGCACAGCAGGAACAGCCGCGTGCGGCCTCCGAGTGCGCGTTCCACACGGTCGAAGTCCCACACCCAGCGGCCTCGCATCCGGGACAGCGGCGCGCTCGCCACCGTTCGCCCGGCATGTCGCGGCGCGTCGAGGAAGGGCGGATAGATCGGCGTGCAGGTGAACACCGTGTCGCCCGGCGCGCCGAAAGCGCGGCAGGCGACGTTCAGTCCGGTGACCAGGCCGGGCAGCCACACGAGCCAGTGCGGCTCGATCCGCCAGCCATGATCGCGTTCGATGCCCTCGACGACGGCCGCGACGAGCGAGGGCCACGGTTGCGGGTAGCCGAACACGCCGTGCGCGACGCGCCGGCGCATCGCGTCGATCACTTCTTCCGGCGCGCGGAAGTCCATGTCGGCGACCCACATCGGCAGCACGTCGCGTCCGGCATAGCGATTCCACTTGACGCTGTCCCCGCCCGCGCGATCGACGGGATCGTCGAAATCGATCGTCATTTCGCGGCGCCGAGCGCGCGGGCACGCGCGGCACGCAGCGCGAGCGTGGGCTCGTCCGGCGGCTCGATCCGGCGCCAGTTGCCGAGATGGTCGAGCACGATGGCGGTGAGCGCGGCGATCCACTCCTCGCGCTCGTTCAGGCAGGCGATGTGGTGGAACTGCTTGCCGCCCGCGGCGAGGAAGGCCGCCTTGCACTCCATGCCGATTTCCTCGAGCGTCTCCAGGCAATCGGAAACGAAGCCGGGACAAATCACGTCCGCACGCGGCACGCCTGCCCGCGCGAGCTCCTCGAGCGTCGCCTGCGTGTAGGGTTCGAGCCATCGGGCGCGCCCGAAACGCGACTGGAAGCTGACCCGGTACTCGTCCTCGTCCAGACCGAGCGCGCAGGCGAGCAGACGAGCGGTCTTGCGGCATTCGCAGTGGTAAGGATCGCCGCGCTCGAGCGAGACGCGCGGCACGCCGTGGAAGCTCATCACCAGGACGGCGTCTCGGCCATGCTGCGCCCCGCGGCCGTGCCGCGCCCAGTGCGCCCGCACCGCCGCGGCGAGCGCGTCGATGTAGCCCGGATCATCGTGAAAGCTGCGTACGTAGCGGATCTCCGGGACGTTGCGCCAGACGGGGATCGCGCGCGCCAGCTCGTCGAGCGTGCTCCCGGTGGTGCTCGCGGCGTATTGCGGATACAGCGGCACCAGCAGGATGCGGCGGCAGTTCTTCTCGCGCAGGTGCTCGAGCACCGAGCGGATCGAGGGTCGTCCATAGCGCATCGCGTACTCGACGACGAGCCCGCCGGCGCCCGATTGCGCGAGACGGGCTTGCAGCAGCTCGGCCTGCCGTTGCGTGTGCACGCGCAGCGGCGAGCCTTCGGCCGTCCAGATCGTCGCGTACTTGCGCGCCGAACGCGCGGGCCGCAAGGGCAGGATGAAGGCATGGAGAATCAGCCACCACAGCGGCCGCGCGATCTCGACCACGCGCGGGTCCCACAGGAACTGCGCGAGGTAGCGGCGCAGCGCTGCCGCCGTGGGCGCCTCCGGCGTGCCGAGGTTCGCCAGCAGCACGGCCGTGCGCTCGGCCGTGTCGTGCGAGAAGGATGGTTCGCTGCGCAAGCGCGACATCCTGCGGGCTACTGCGGCACGTGTGTGCCGGACAGCAGCCTCGCGGTGATGTCGACGATGGGGATCACGCGCTCATAGGCCATGCGGGTCGGCCCGATGACGCCGACGGTCCCGACGAGCTCGCCATCGACTTCGTAGTGGGCGGCGACGACACTGCATTCGTCAAGCGGCGCGATCCCGGACTCGCCGCCGATGAACAGTTGCACGCCCGCGGCGCGGCTCGACAGTTCGAGCAGCCGGATCAGGCTCGATTTCTGTTCGAACAGCGAGAACAGCTTGCGCAGCCGCGCCGTGTCGCAGGACAGATCCTCGACGTCGAGCAGATTGCTTTCGCCGGAAATGGCGCACTGATCGCCCGCCTGTGCGAGCGCCTCGCCGCCCGCTTCGATCGCGGCGTTCATCAGCTCGCTGACGTCACTCCTCAACTGTCGCAGCTCGTCGTGCAGTTGCATCCGGATTTCCTCGAACGTGAGGCCCTGGAAATGCCGGTCGAGATAGTTCGCGGCACGCTCCAGTTCCCCGGCCGAATAGGCGCGCTCGGTGTGCAGGATGCGGTTCTGCACGTCGCCCTCCTGCGTGACGACGATCAGCAGCACGCGCCGCTCGGACAGGCCGAGGAACTCGATCCTGCGGATTCGCGGCGGCGCACGCCGCGGCGCGACGACGACACCGGCGAAATGCGTCAGTTGCGAGAGGATCTGCGAAGCCGAGTTGATCCGTTGCTGCGGCGGAGAGCGCTGGAGCTGGTCTTCGAGCTCATGCACGCGCGATCCGGACAGCGGCCGGACGGTGAGCAGGCAATCGACGAAGAAGCGGTAGCCCAGCGCAGTGGGCACCCGCCCGGCCGAGGTGTGGGGGCTGGCGATGAACCCCATCTCCTCCAGGTCCGACATGACGTTGCGTACCGTGGCCGGGGACAGTTCGAGGCCCGAATATTTCGACAGCGCGCGCGAGCCGACCGGCTGGCCGTCCGCGATATAGCGTTCGACCAGGGACTTCAGCAGGACTTTGGCGCGCCGGTCCAGGGCTGGTGCGTTCATGGGCGCATTCTACAAAAAAGCCGCGCGCCGAGCCGCTATAATCGCGCCCGTCAGTGCGATGCTGCCGGGCACGCGGTGCTGCACGCAGTCGAGGGAGAGTCGCTGGAGATGGCGAGCGCCGCCGGGAACATGCGCGATGCAGCAGCAAGGCCGGGTCGCAACGAACCGTGCCCGTGCGGCAGCGGCAGGAAGTACAAGCAATGCTGTCTGGCCTCCGCCGCGCGGCGCCCGGCCGGCGGCCGCCCGACGACGGGGTTGCCGATTCCGCAGGTGCTGCGCAATGCAGTCGAACTCCAGCGGGCGGGGCAACTCGACGAAGCGCGGCTGCTGTACCGGCAGGTGCTCGAGGCGCGGCCGGAACATGCCCAAGCGCTGCTTCTGAGCGGAATGCTCGCCTATGAGCAGGGCCGCCACGACGAGGCGGCGGATTCGATCCGCAGATCGATACGGGCCAATCCGAGGGAGCCGGCCGCGCACTGCAATCTGGGCAACGTGCTGCTCGCGCTAGGCGAGCCGCAGCAAGCGGTCGAGAGCTACGGGAGAGCGCTCGCGCTGAACCCGGCCGTCGCGGTCGCTCACTTCAATCTCGGCAACGCGCTCAAGGAAACCGGTCGGATCGAGGAAGCCGTCGCGAGCTACCGCCGGGCGATCGGGATCGAACCGCGGTATGCCGAGGCGCACTACAACCTGGGCAACGCCCTCCAGGAATTGGGGCTGCCCGACGAAGCGGCTGCGAGCTTCCGGCAGGCGGTGTCGGCGGCGCCGCAATTCGCCGCGGCGCTCAACAACCTGGGCCGCATGCTGCAAGACCGGGGCGAGATCGAGCAGGCGATCGACGCCTATCGCCGCGCGATCGCCGCGCAGCCCGCTTTCTCCGAGGCCCATTTCAATCTGGGCAATGCGCTGCACGAGCGCGGCCGCCTCGATCAGGCCGAGGCGAGCTACCGCGACGCGATCGCCCTCGCCCCCGATCATGCGCGTGCCCACAACAACCTGGGCAACGTGCTCGAAGAACAGGGCCGGTTCGACGAGGCGCTGGCGAGCTACCGTCGGGCGGTCGAGATCGAACCGGGGTTCGCCGCCGCGCACAACAATCTGGGCAACCTGCTCGACGATCGCGGCGAGTCGCAGGAGGCGATCGGCTGCTACCGCCGGGCCATCGCGCTCGCAGCCGGATTTGCCGATGCCTGGAACAATCTCGGCAGCGCCCTGCGCAAGCAGGGCCTGCTCGACGATGCGGCTGCGAGCTACCGTCGGGCGGTGTCGATCGACCCGTCGTTCGCCGACGCGTACAACAACCTGGGCCATGTCCTCAAAGCGCAGCACGAGCTCGATGAGGCGGTTGCGAGTTACCGGCAGGCGATCGTCGCGGCTCCGGACGATGCGGCCGGCTACGCGTTTCTCGCCGGCGCACTGCGCGCCCGGGGAGATCTGGCCGAGGCGGTTGCGATCAACCGACGGGCACTGCTGCTGAAGGAACCTCCCGTGGCCGACGAGTTCAGCGGCGCTCTGGTCCTCGAGCAGTACAGTCCGGATTACTCACGCGAACGGTGTCTGGCCGATCATGTGGCCTACGCCGAGCGTTTCGAAGCGCCGTTGCGCACCGGCTGGCACGCGCACGAGCGGGAATTGGACCCGGAACGGCGGTTGCGCGTGGGGCTGGTCTCGGGAGATCTGGGCACGCATCCCGTGGGCTATTTCCTGGAAGGCGTGCTGGCGCGGCTCAGTCGCGACGCGATCGATCTGGTGTTCTATCCGACGAGCGATCGTTCGGGCGATGCGCTGACCGAAAGATTGCGGGGCATGGGGTTCGAGTGGAATGGCCTGGTGGATGTCGACGACGCGCAGGCGGCATCCGGAATCGAGCAGGACCGCATCGACATCCTGGTCGATCTGTCCGGGCACACTTCGTTCAACCGGCTGGGCGTGTTCGCGCGCAAGCCCGCGCCGATTGAGGTCACCTGGCTGGGCTACTTCGCGACGACGGGATTGCAGTCGATGGACTACCTCCTTTGCGACGAACACGGCGTGCTGCCGGGCGAAGCGCGCTACTACACGGAGCAGCCGTGGTACCTGCCGCACACTCGGCTGTGCTTCACCCCGCCGGACGAAGCGATCGAGGTCGCTGCGCTGCCGGCGCTCACGAACGCGGCGCTGACCTTCGGGTGCTTCAATACCCTCGACAAGGTGAACGACGCGGTCGCGCGTGCGTGGGCGCGGCTGCTCGATGCGCTGCCCCGCGCGCGGCTATTCCTGAAGGCGAGGGAACTCGGGCAGGAGGCCGTTCGCGTGAGGACACGCAAGCGTCTCGCCGCGCTCGGCATTCAGCCGGACCGGTTGCTGCTCGAAGGTCCTTCGTCCCGGCGCGAGTATCTTGCGGCATACGGGCGCGTCGACATCGCGCTGGACCCGTTTCCCTTCACCGGGGCGACGACGACGCTGGAGGGCCTGTGGATGGGCGTGCCGGCGATCACGTTGCGCGGCGACCGGCTGCTCTCGCGGCAGGGTGTGGGCATCCTGAGCAACCTCGGCATGGCCGACTGGATCGCCGCGGACGAAGACGAGTATGTAGCGTGTGCCGTGGCGCGCGCCGGCGATCTGCCGGGGCTCGCGGCGCTGCGCGCGGGGTTGCGCGAGCGGCTGCTCGCCTCGCCGCTGTGCGCTGCCGACGCGTTCGCGCGCAACCTGGAAGCCGCCTTCCGCGGCATGTGGCGGCGGTACTGCGACCGGAACGCCCGACGATGAACGCAACCGGTATGGCCGGCCCGAACGGGGCACGATCGGCGAGACGGCCGGAGCGCGTCGCGATCGGCTCGCCGGAGTGCGTCCGATGAGCGGGAATTTCCGGACGGTGGCCCTGATCGCGAAGCTGCGCAGTCCGGAGATCGGCGAGGCACTCGATGCGCTCGCGCAGTTGCTTCGTGAAGCCGGCTGCCGCGTGCTGATCGGGGAGGGAACCGAGCCGCCGGCCGGCTTTCCGGCGGTGTCGAGCTTCGCGGAGATCGGCGCGCAGGCCGAGCTCGTCGTGATCGTGGGCGGCGACGGCACGCTGCTCAACACGGCCCGAAGGCTCGCGGAGTTCGACGTGCCGCTGGTGGGCGTCAACCAGGGGCGGCTCGGATTTCTGACCGACATCGCGCGCGCGTCGATGCGCGAAAGCCTCGGCGAGCTGCTGGAGGGCAACTACCGCAGCGAATGCAGGTTCCTGCTCGAAGCGCAGGTACTGCGCGATGACCGCAGCGTGTTCGGGACGCTCGCGCTGAACGATGTCGTCGTCAACAAGGGCGAGCTCGGCCGCATGATCGAGTTCACGGTGCGCATCGACGAGGAACCGATCTACAACCAGCGCTCCGACGGCATCATCGTCGCGACCCCGACCGGCTCGACCGCCTACGCATTGTCCGCGAGCGGGCCGATCCTGCACCCGGCCGTTGCCGGCATCGTCATGGTTCCGCTGTGCCCGCATGCGCTGTCGAACCGGCCCATCGTGATCGGCGACCGCAGCCGCATCGAGATCGAGCTCGTCGCGCCGCATGACGCAAGGGTGCATTGCGACGGCCAGATCCGCTTCGATGCCAGGGCGGGCGACCGCGTGCGCGTCGAGCGGGCGCACCGCAGCGTCACCCTGCTCCATCCGCCCGGATACAGCTACTTCGCGATGCTGCGAGAGAAGCTGCACTGGAGCGAGGCTCCGCGCAGCGGGGCGTAATGACGGTGCAGGCGCGATGCTGTGCCGCATCCACATCCGCGACTATGTGATCGTCGATGAACTGGAGCTCGTCTTCGGGCCCGGTTTCGGCGTGCTGACCGGCGAGACCGGCGCCGGCAAGTCCATCCTCGTCGATGCGCTGGCGTTGCTGCTCGGCGCGCGCGCGGACGCCGGGGTGGTCCGTTCGGGCTGCGAACGCGCGGACCTGAGCGCGGAGTGCGATGTCGATGCGTCGATCGCCGGCTGGCTGGGCGAGAACGACCTGGATACGCAGACCTGTCTGGTGCGGCGCGTGATCGACGCGGCGGGGCGCTCGCGCGCCTACGTGAACGGCGTGCCCGTGACGCTGGCCAAACTGAAGGAACTCGGCGAGCGGCTGGCCGACATCCACGGACAGCACGCCCATCTCGCACTGTTGCGCGCGCAGGGCCAGCGCGAGCTGCTCGATGCGCAAGGCGGTCTGGGCGAGCTGGCCGCCGAGGTCGCGAGCCGCTACCGCGAGTCCTCCCATACGTATCTCTTGGGCCGTGCCGCCCAGGCGCACGCGGCGGCGTTCGCTCGCGAGCGCGAGCTGATCGAGTGGGACCTGGGCGAGCTCGACCGGCTCGCGTTCGATGCCGAGGGCTGGGCCGCAACGATCGCGCAGCAGCACCGCTTGTCGCATGCCGCTGCACTGCTCGAAGGCGCGGGCGAAGCGCTCGAACGGATCGAAGGCGGCGAGCGCGGGGCGCTCGCGCCGCTCGGCCGTGCCCTCGGCCGGCTCGACGAGCTGAGCGCACACGATGATGCGCTGGGCGGCATCGCCGGGCTGCTGCGCAGCGCGCACAACGAACTGGGAGAGGCCGTCCGGGCGCTGCGGCAGTACCGCGACCGCCTCGAGCCCGAGCCGGACCGGCTCGCCGAACTCGACCAGCGCATCTCGGCGGTCACCGGCGCGGCGCGCAAGCACCGGGTCGCGCCCGAAGCACTGCCGGAAGTGCGCACGCGGCTCGCTTGCCGCCTGGACGAGCTGCGCGGCCGGTGCGATCCGGCGCTCGCGGCGCGGCGCGAGGCCGAAGCGCGCCGCGCCTATGATGCAGCAGCAGCCCGGCTCGGCGAGAGGCGGCGGCGCGCAGCGAGGCAATTGTCCGACGAGGTGACCCGCGCGATGCAGGACCTGGCGATGCCGGGTGGGCGATTCGAGGTCGTGCTGACGCCACTCGACACGGGCAATGCCGCAGGCATGGAAGCCGTCGAGTTCCGCGTTTCGGCGCAGGAGGGCCAGCCGCCGGGGCCGCTCGCGAGTGTGGCCTCCGGCGGCGAGCTGTCGCGCATCGGTCTGGCGATCCAGGTGGTCACGAGCCGCTGCGGCACGGCGGGCACGCTGGTCTTCGACGAAGTCGATGCCGGCATCGGCGGGGCGACCGCGGAGATCGTCGGGCGCATGCTGAGCGAGCTCGGGCGCACGCGGCAGGTGCTGTGCGTGACGCATCTGCCGCAGGTGGCCGCGCGGGCCGACTGGCAGTGGAGCGTGGGCAAGACGAGGGCGGGCGGCGCGGTGGTGACCCGCGTGAGCGCGCTCGATCGCGAACAACGCGTCGCGGAGATCGCCCGCATGCTCGGCGGCATCCGGGTCACGGAGCTCACACGCCGGCACGCGCGCGAGATGCTGGGCGGGCGCTGAACGGCTCCCGCTGAAC
>JBBIUI010000022.1:0-29850 GCA_037440385.1 Rhodocyclales bacterium
CGCAGTGGCCGCGCTCACCGCGGCCCAGATCGCTTCCGGCGCCCTCGCGGTGCGCCTGGGCCTGCCGCTCGCCGCGGCGGCCGCACACAACCTGCTCGCCGCGCTGCTCGTTTGCGCCGCCGTCGCGCTCGCCGGCGCGCGCAGCACGGGGCGAGTCCCGGCCCGCGCCGACGTCAGTGGCTCGTGCCCTCCGAGCGGGTGATCTTGTTGTACAGGTTGTACTTGCCGACCGGCTTGCGCGCCGGCAGCCGCTTGACTTCCCGCAGCGTGACGGCGTCATAGACGATCAGCGCGCCGTCGTCCTCCCACAGGCTCGCCAGCGCGTACCGGCCGTCGCGCGTGAACTCGACGTGGGCCAGCGTCTTCCCCGGCTCCGGCCGCAGGCTCGCGACGACCTCCAGCGTGAGCTTGTCGATGACGGTCAGCGTGTCGCGGTTGCCAGAGCACAATTCCGAATCGACCCACGCATAACGGCTGTTCTCGTGCGAGCGGATGAAGAAGCCGGGTCCGGGCGTGGGGATCTGGCGTATCGTCTTCCAGTCGCGCACGTCGATGATGCTGACCACGCCCTCGCGCAGGTTGGGAGTCGCGAGCACGGTGCGGCCGTCGCGCTTCCACGTGATGCCCGAGCCCAGATGCGGCATGCCGGGCAGATCGAGATCGGCGATCTTGCGACGCACGTCCAGGTTGACGACCTGCCCGCGGGCGCCCGCGCGCGAGGCGCCGACGAGCGCCGAATAGTCCGCGGTGAAGAAGAAGTCGTCGAGATAGTCCTCGAGCGGCGTGCGCCGCACGTTGAGGAAGCCCGGCACGAAGGCGCCTTCCTTCGACCTGAAGTCGTGGATCATGCCGGCCGGGATTTCTTCGGCCTTCGGGTCGTAGCTGATCTCCCACAGCTCGCGGATGTCCTTCAGCGCGGCGACGAAGCTGTGGCGCGGTGCCGCGTCATAGACCGCGGACACCCGCGAACTGCCGCGCCCGTTCCGGCCGGTCACCTCGATCAGCTTGATCAGGTTCAGCTCGCCGTCGAGCAGGGCCAGCGTGTGCGGATAGTAGTTCGCGACCGCGACGTAGCGTCCGTCCGCCGACACCGCGACGTTGCGCGTGTTGATGCCCGCGCGGATCTCGGTGACGACCTTCAGGTTCCACAGGTCGAACTTGGTGATCCAGCCGTCGCGCGACGCGAAGAACACGTAGCGGCCGTCCGGCGTGAACTTGGGCCCGCCGTGCAGCGCATAGCGCGACGGGAAGCGGAAGATCGGCTCGAGCCGGTCGCCGTCGAGCACGCTGACGTGGTGGTCGAGCGCCTCGACGACGATGAACAGGTTCATCGGGTCGGCATCGAACTGCGGGTGCGCGGGCAGGCTGCCGGGAGCGAAATAGACGACGCGGGAGGCCCGGATCTCGGCTTCGCCCCACACCGGAGCGGGCACGACCGGCGTGTAGATCCACTGCGCCAGCGCCTCGATCTGCGCGCCGCTGAGCACCTGCCCGAAGCCCGCCATCTGGGTCGCCGGCCGCCCTGCGCGGATGACCTCGATCGCCGCCGGCCGCTTGAGCCGTTCCAGGCTCTCGGGCAGCAGCGCCGGCCCCTGGCCGCCCAGCCGGTCGGCGCCGTGGCACTTGGCGCAATGCTCCTGGTAGAGCGGCGCGACGCCGGTCGGGGCGCCGGCGTGCGAGCCCGCGGCGAGCACGACCGCGGTGAGCGCGGCCGCGACGGACACCCGCGTCATGGCGCAGCGCCGCGGGCGGCACGTCCTCGCGGGCAGGGCGTCAGCGCGAGCCGCTCGCCGCCTTCCGCCACGCCGATCTCGGCATCGGTCAGATAGCAGCCGGGATCCTCGGCCCACGGATCACCGCTGACCTGCTCGGCGCGCACGCGGGTGTTGCCGCCGCAGATGTCGAAGTACGCGCACGCACCGCAGCGCCCCTTGACCGCACGCGGGCGCGCCTTCAGCCCGGCCATCAGCGGGTCGGAGCGGTCCATCCAGATCTGCGAGAAAGGCCGCTCGAGCACGTTGCCCAGCGTGTGATGCCACCACATCGTGTCGGGATGCACGTTGCCGACGTTGTCGATGTTCGCGACATTCACGCCCGAGGCGTTCCCGCCCCATTGCGCGAGCTTCGCGCGCAGATGCCCTTCGACCTGCGCAAAGCGGCCGCGCGCCCAGTGCAGCAGATAGACGCCGTCGGCGTCGTTGTTGCCGCTGGTGACCTCCTTGCGCAGGCCGCGCCGCCGCCAGTCGAGGCAGGTGTCGAACAGCAGCTCCATCGCCCGGCGCGTCAGCGCGAAATGCGCATCGTCGCCTCGATTGCGGTTGCCGCGTCCCGCGTAGTTCAGGTGCGAGAAATAAAAGCGGTCGACGCGCTCGCGTTCGATCAGCCGCAGCAGGCCCGGCAGGTCCCCGCCGTTGTCGCGCGTCAGCGTGAAGCGCACGCCGACCTTGATGCCCGCGTCGCGGCACAGCCGGATGCCCGCGAGCGAACGGTCGAACGCGCCGGCCATGCGCCGGAAACGGTCGTGCGTGGCACCCAGGCCGTCGAGGCTCACGCCCACGTAATCGAAGCCGACCTCGGCGATGCGTCCGATGTTCGACTCGTCGATCAGCGTGCCGTTGGACGACAGGCCGACGTAGAAACCCATCGATTTCGCTCGGCCGGCCAGTTCGAACAGATCCGGCCGCAGCAGCGGCTCGCCGCCCGACAGGATCAGCACCGGCACGTGGAAGGCCGCGAGGTCGTCCATGACGGCGCACGCTTGCCGCGTCGAAAGCTCCCCCGGAAAGTCCTTGTCCGCCGAGATCGAGTAACAATGCTTGCAGGTGAGATTGCAGCGGCGCACGAGGTTCCAGATCACCACCGGTCCGCGCGGCTCGCGCCGTTCGGCGAGCGGCGTGGGGCGCACGATCTCGTCGATGTACTGGCTGATCCGGAACATCCCCCCTCCTCAGGCCACGATGCGCAGGCCGGTCTTCTTCAGCATGCGGCTGCTGTAGAGCACGTCGCGCGCGCGGCACTCGGCGCCGAGCAGCGCGGCGATCCGCGCGGCCTTTTCCTCGACCTCGCCGCGGCTCTTGCCATGCACCATCGCGAACAGGTTGTACGGCCACTCGGGCAGGCAGCGCGGGCGATGATAGCAGTGGGTGACGAAGTCGAGCGCCGCGACGCGCCCGCCGAGCTCGTCGATGCGAGCGTCGGGCACGTCCCACACCGTCATGCCGTTGGCCGTGTAGCCGAGCGCGTAGTGGTTCGGCACGGCCGCGATGCGCCGAATGACGCCGGCATCGAGCAGGCGCTGCATCCGTGCCATCACCTCGCCGCCGGTCATCCCCAGCTCCTGCGCCAGCCGCTCGTAGGGCCGCGGCACCAGCGGAAGTCCCGCCTGGGTGGCAACGATCAGGCGGCGGTCGTGCGCATCGAGCGCAAACGGCTCGTCCGGCGTCACGCCGCGAGCTCCAGGCCGACGAAATACTCCTCGAGCTTCGGAAACCGGAAGACGGCGAGACCGGTCTCGCGTTCGATGCGCGCGATGCAGCGATCGGCTTCTTCCCGCGTCTCGGTGGCCAGCACGAACCACATGTTGAAGGCATGTTCGCGGCGGTAGTTGTGCGCGACCTCGGCAGCCGCATTCACGCACGCGGCCACGCGCCCGTAGTCCGCTTCGGGTACGCGAAGCGCCGCGAGCAGCAGCACCCCGCCGATGCGCTCGACGTTGAACAGCGGCCCGAAGCGGGTCAGCACCCGTTCGTCCAGCATCCGCCGCAGCCGGTCGATCAGCTCCTGCTCGGTCATGCCGAGCGAGGCGGCCGCGACCCGGTAGGGTTGCTCGCACACGGGCAGCCCGCGCTGCAGCGCGTTGACGATCGCGCGGTCGCGCTCATCGATCCCGCGGTCGCGCTCATCCATGGACACTGGCCTGGGAATCGAAATAGCGTGCGCCGCGCTGCTTGAAACAACGGCGACTGAACAGCACCGCACCGGCGAAGGCGTGCAGGCCGTGACGGTCGCGCAGCGCCGCGATCGCGCCTTCCACTTCGAGCCGCGTGCGTCCGTGCAGCATGCAGAACAGGTTGTACGGCCACTGCGGCGGATGGCGCGAGCGCCGGTAGCACAGCGTCACGCCCGCCTCGGCCGCGAGCGCCGCGCCCAGGTCGTCGACGCGCTCATCGGGTACGTCCCAGACCGCCATCGCATTGGCCGCATACCCCAGCGCCCGGTGACGCACGACCACGCCGAGGCGCTTGACCACGCCCTCGGCCTGCCAGCGCGCGAGCGTCGCGAGCACCTGCTCTTCACGCATCCCGGCCTTCATCGCGAGCCGCACATAGGGCCGGGGCACCAGATCGAAGCCGCGTTCGAGCGCCGCGAGCAGCCGCCGTTCGTCCGCATCCGGCACGAATCGCCCGCCCGAACGCGACGCGGGCCGCGCCGCATGCGGGGCCCGCGGCCCGGTCATGTCGAATCCCAGATCGATGTGGTATTCCTCCACCAGCGGCAGCGCCAGGACCCGGCAACCGGTCTCCCGCCCGATCCGCTCCAGCGTGTCGCCGAGGCGCGCTTGCGATCCGGCGGTCGCGACGAACCACAGGTTGAACCGGTGCTCGCGTTCGTAGTTGTGGTTGACGCCGTCATGCGCGCTGACCAGCGCCGCGATGCGCGACAGTTCCGGCGCCGGCGCGGCAAGGCAGGCGAGCGTGGAGGCGCCCACCGAGCGCGGCGCGAATACCGCTCCGATGCGGCTCACCGCGCCCGATGCGGCCAGCCTGCGCAATCGGCGCAGCACGCTCGCCTCGTCGGTGCCGATCCGCGCGGCGAGTTCGCGGTACGGCTCCGGCACCAGCGGAAAAGAGCGCTGGAAATCGTTCAGCAGCCTGAAATCGAGTTCCGGCATGTCAGAACCCGATGCGCGCCGCGCGCGAAGTGAAGAAGATGCCGCTCGGGCTCTCGGCCTCGATCGTCGCGACCGGGGCCAGCGTCGCCGTGTCGTAGATCGCGACCCGGTCGTCGTCGCGCGCCGACAGCCACACCTGCTCGCCTCGCGCGGTGAACTCCATGTGCAGCACCGCGCGGCCCGGCTGCAGATTCGCGACGATCTTGCCGGCCAGCGTGTCGTAGACCTGCACCCAGCCGTTGTCGGGCAGCGCAAAATTGATCCACACCTGGCGCGCGTCGGGCCGCGCGATGACGAACACCGGCTGGCCCCTGACCGGGATGCGCCCGACCTCCTGCCACGTTTCGGTATCGACCACCAGCACCTCGTGGCGTCCCACCGCGGGAAGATACGCGTTGCGCCCCGCGATCGCCCAGCCGCGCAGGTGCGGCATCTTGAACACCGGCAGCTTCTGCTCGCCGTGCCCGTAATTCGGCAGGATGCGGCGCACACCGAGTTCGGGCCGCCACAGGTCGAGCGCCGCGACGCCGTCTTCGCCGAACAGCCCCGCCAGGTAGTATCGGCCCTGCGGCGTCACCAGGCCGTCATAGGGTTGAGCGCCCGCGCCGCGAAAGCGCGTCACGCGCGGATGGCGCGGGTCCGCGAGATCGGCCGTCCAGATCTCGCCCGCGTCATACAGCGCGAACACGAACTTGTTTCCGGGCGCATCGGCCAGGCCGACCACCTTCGAGCGCCGGCTGCCGTCGCCGTAGGTCGCCGGGACGTCGGCGAGCTGCTCCAGCGTACCGGCATCGAACACCTTGATGCCGCCGGGATCGTAGTTCTGCGCGACCACGAACCGCCCGTCCTGCGAGATCGAGCCGCCGATCGAGTTGCCCGCCTGCAGGACGCGCCGCACGACGGTGCGGGTGAGCAGGTCGACCTTGGTCAGCCCGCCGTCGCGCCCGAACACGAATGCGTAGCGCGCATCGCGCGAGAACACGACATGGGCATGGGACAGATCGCCGAGGCCCTCGACGCGGCCCAGCGCCGCGCGCGCGGTGGTGTCGACGACGACGAGGCTTCCGGACGCCCGTTCGACGACGACGCCGAGATCCCCGGTTCCGCGAAGCCGCGCGCCGCCGCCCGCGCAGCCGGCGAGCACCGCACAGGCCGCCACGAGGAGCGCGCCGCGCTTCATCGTGCCGGGAAACCGGCTTTCAGCGAATCGACGATCCATGCCGCTTCATCCTCGGTCAGCAGGCTGCGCCATGGCGGCATCGGCGTGCCCGGCCGCCCTCCCAGCACGGTCGCGACCAGCGCCTCGCGCGGCTTGTCGCGCAGTGCTTCGGCAGTGAGCGCCGGGCCGAGTCCGCCGCGCAGCGTCATGCCATGGCAGGCGCCGCAATCCTGGCGCACGAGCCTTACCAGCGCCCGTGTACGCAATGCATCGGCCGCGGCCGGCGCAGCGCAGGCCGTCGCCGCATCGGCGGCGAGTGCCGTGCCCGCGAGCAGCGCGAACCAGCGATGGCGTTTCCGGGGATCCACCGGCGCAAGCATGCTTGCGGGCGCAGCCGCGCGCATTGATGTCCGTCAATCGGGCACCGGGGCTGCGGACGGCCCGCGGACACCGCAACGACGAAACGGGGGCGCGAGGCCCCCGTCGGAAAATGCAGGCCGGGCGATCGCCCGGCCGATGTGCGTCAGTAGATGTCGTTCTGCGTGTTATGGACGTTGAAGTGTCCGGTCGGCGTGATCAGTCTCGGATCCTTGATGACGGCCTTCATCTTCAGCGTCTTGTCATCGACGACGACGATCGCGGACTGGAGGTTCTTCGCGCTCCACACCGAGAACCAGACCTCGTCGCCGGCCTTGTTGTACTCGGGTTGGACGACCCGCTTCGCGCCTTCGCCCAGTCCCGACCACTCGCCGATCGGAAGCACCGTGTAGCCCTTGTCGAGGTTCTTGATGTCGAAGACCGCGACCGACTGGTTCACCTTCGCGTCCGGGTTCAGCGGAGTATCGACGTACAGGTGCTGAGACTTCGGATTGGTCTTGATGAACAGCGACCCGCCGCCCTGCCCCTTGAGCGTCTGCACGACCCGCCATGCCTGCTTGGAATGCTTCTTCGGATCGGTGCCGATCAGGCTGATCGAATCGTCTCCGAGGTGGCTCGTCGCCCAGACCGGTCCGAATTTCGGGTGAACGAAGTTCGCACCGCGCCCCGGGTGCGGGATCTTGCCCACATCGACCAGGCTCGCGAGCTTGCCTTCGATGCTGTCGATCACCGCGACCTTGTTGGACTGGTTGGCCGCCATCAGCACGTAGCGCTTCGACGACTCCCAGCCGCCGTCGTGCAGGAAGCGCGCCGCCGCGACCTCCGTCGTCTTCAGGTTGTTCAGATCCGAGTAATTGACCAGCAGGACCTTGCCGGTCTCCTTGACGTTGACGACGAACTCGGGCTTATGGTGATTGGCGACGATCGCCGCGACACGCGGTTCGGGGTGATATTCCTGCGTATCGACCGTCAGCCCGCGCGTCGAGACGATCTTCAGCGGCTCCAGCGTGTCGCCTTTCATGATGACGAACTGGGGCGGCCAGTAGGTACCGGCGATCGCGTACTTGTCCTCGTAGCCCTTGTACTTGGACGTATCGACCGAGCGGGCCTCGAGACCGACGCGGATCTCGGCCACCGTGTCGGGTTTCTCCATCCACAGGTCGATCATGTTGATCTTGGCGTCGCGACCGATGACGAACAGATAACGCCCGGAAGCCGACAGCCGGGAGATATGCACCGCATACCCGGTCTTGACGACGTTGATGATCTTCTTGGTGTCGCCATCGATCAGCGCCACTTCGCCGGCATCGCGCAGCGTCGTCGAGAAGATGTTCTGGATGTTGTACGAATTCATCTTCTTCTTCGGGCGCTGGTCCGGCGGCACGATGACCTTCCAGGTCGCCTTCATCTCCTTCATGCCGTACTCGGGCGGCTGCGGCGGCGTCTGCTGGACGTAGCGCGCCATCAGATCGACCTGCTTCTCGGTCAGCTCGCCGGAGGTCTGCCAGTTCGGCATGCCGGCCGGCGAACCGTAGGCGATGAACACCTTCAGGTAGTCGGTGCCCTTCGTCAGCGTGATGTCGGGCGTCAGCGGCTTGCCGGTGGCGCCCTTGCGCAGCACGCCGTGGCAACCCGCGCAGCGCTGGAAGTAGATCTGGCGCGCCTGCTCGAACTCCGCCTTGGTCATCGGCGGCGACTTCGGGTTGACGTCCTGATGCATCTCGACCCCGGCCATCGGCGAGCCGCCCGCCTGGTACTCGACCTCGGGCTTGCTCATCCCGGGTTTTTCCTGCGCCTGCGCGAGCGCTGCGGCCATCGCGAGCGGCAGCGCAGCCAGCGTGATTCCGGCGAGCGGCAATTGGCTTCGTTTCAGCATGTCCCTTCCCCCTATCGATTGCACGTTGACGAACACCGCCGCCGGCCCCCATCGCTACGGCCCACGACCCGGCCGGCGTGACCAAATGACGCCGGCACGATACCCACTGGCCGATCGCGGGTAATTGACCGGTATCAACTTTTGCGAAACGCCACGGGTCCGGCATGCGCGTGCCGTACCGGCGCATTGACAGGCGCGGGCGATCGCCGCACGATGCGCGTCGTTCGCCGATGCGCGAACCGCACCCGCCACCCCGAGCCGACCGCGACGAAGCCCCGCACGACCATGACACGGCAGATTGAGCACGGCGCATCGCGCGAGCACGCCGATGGCCGTGCGGTGCATCCCGGGACCGTCTATCTGGTCGGAGCCGGGCCGGGCGATCCGCAGTTGCTGACGCTACGGGCGGCGAGGATCCTGGCGCACGCCGACGCGCTCGTCTACGACCACCTGGTCGGCGCGGGCGTGCTCGAGTACGCCTCGCCGCACGCGCGGCGCATCTATGTCGGCAAGCAACCGGGGCACCACACGCTGCCGCAGTCCGAAATCAATGCGATCCTGGTGCGGCTCGCGCGCGAAGGCAGCGCGGCGGTACGGCTCAAGGGAGGCGATCCGTTCGTATTCGGCCGCGGCGGCGAGGAAATCGACGAGCTCGCCGCCAACCGCATCGACTTCGAGGTCGTGCCGGGAGTGACCGCAGCGGCGGGCATGGCCGCGTATGCCGGCATCCCGCTGACCCATCGGGACCTCGCGCGGTCCTGTGTGTTCGTCACCGGCCACCTCAAGGACGGAGGCTGCGATCTCGACTGGGCGGCGCTCGCGCGGCCGCGCCAGACCGTCGTCATCTACATGGGCGTGGGCGCACTCGCCGAGATCGCCCGCAATCTGGTCGAGCACGGCGTGCCGCCGACGATGCCCGCGGCACTGGTGCAGGAGGCCACCGGCCCCGCGCAAAGGACGGTCGAAGGAACGCTGGCCACGCTCGCACGGCTGGCCGAGCGCCACGGCATCGTACCGCCGGCGCTGATCGTGATCGGAGAGGTGGTGCGGCTGCGCGAAAGGCTGGGCTGGTTCGAGCGATCGACGAAGCAATCCTAGGCCGCCACGGCCAGGCCCTTGCTCATGACCTCGGCGGTGAGCCGGGGCAGTCCGACACGGATCACTTCGAGCAGCCGGCCCACCCGATCGTCGATCGCACGCTCACCGGGAAATACGACGACCTCGCTGTCGGCGAGCGCGGGCAGCGCCTCGGGAGCACCGAGCACGCTCATGCTCGTGAGCACCGTCGACAGCGGCAGGCAGGCGACGCCCAGACCTCCGGCCACTGCCGCCTGCACCCCGAGGATACCGGTCGCCGCATAGCGTTCGCGCCACGATCGCCCGGCCTGCCGCAGCGCTTCGATCGCGGCGGCGCGGTGGATGCACGGCGCAGGCAGCGCGATCAGCGGCACCGGTGCGTCGCGTTCCAACGGGAAACCGCGCCGGGCGACCCAGCACAGCGGCTCCCGGAACATCGTCTTGCCCTCGCGTTCTCCGGGAGCGCGCAGGCCGATGACCAGATCGAGCGCGCCCTCGTGCTGCATCCGGCGCAACTGCGCGGTCAGGCCGGTGCGCACGGCGATCGAAAGCTCGGGGTGGGCTCGGGCGAAGCACGCGATCACCTCCGGCAGATATTGCGGAAAGAACTGTTCGGTGACGCCGAGGCGAACCTCTCCCGACAGTCCCGATGCGGTCAGCGCCCGCACGCCCTCGTCGCTCAGCGCCAGGATCCGGTTCGCATATTCGAGCAGCACCTCGCCGTGGCGGGTCGGTGCGAGCCTGCGCCCCGAGCGGCGAAACAGCGCATTGCCCAGCGCCGCTTCGAGCCTGCCGATGCGCGCCTTGACCGTGCCGCGGCCGCAATCGAGCAGCGCCCCGGCGGCCGCCACGCTGCGCGTCTGGGACAGCGCGACGAAGGTTCGCAGCAGGTCGAGGTCGAGCATCGTTCGGGGATCGCTCACGCGTTTTTCGCTTGCCTGCGGGAGATCGCAGGACACCTCATGCTAGAGGCATCCGCGGGAAGATGCCGAGGAAGTCGTCACGGACGACGGGATGCCGGCGCCGCGGCGCCGCACGTAGCGGATGTCCACGATGGCGCGGGTGCGGGTTTTTGGTAAGCTGCACGCGGCAGGCAGGATTTCCGGGAGACGCGAACATGTTCCAGGTGCGAATCCACGGCCGGGGTGGCCAGGGCGTCGTGACCGGCGCCGAGATGCTCTCGGTGGCCGCCTTTCTCGAGGGCGAGCATGCGCAGGCCTTTCCGAGCTTCGGTTCGGAGCGCACCGGAGCACCCGTCGTGGCGTTCTGCCGCATCGACCGGAAGGAGATCCGGCTGCGCGAGCCGATCATGGAGCCCGACGCGCTGATCATCCAGGATCCCACGCTGCTGCATCAGGTCGACGTGTTCTCGGGGCTCAAGCGCGACGGCTACGTGCTGATCAACACCAACCGGTCGTTCGAGGAACTGGGCATCGCGGAGTTCGTTCACGGCTGGCACCCCGAGCGGCTGTGCACGGTCGCGGCGACCGAACTGGCATTGCGGCACGTCGACCGTGCGGTGCCGAACGTGCCGCTGCTCGGCGGCTTCGCGGCGATCTCGGGCGTCGTCGGCCTCGAGTCGGTGATCGAGGCGATCCGCAGGCGATTTACCGGAAAGCTCGCCGAGGGCAACGCGGCCGCCGCGAGGGCGGCGTATGCCGCCGTCAAGGCCGAGATCACGGAGGCGCTCGCCCATGCTTGAACAGACCGAAGGTTCCCGGGCCGTCGCCGAAGCCGTGGCGCTGTGCCGCCCCGAGGTGATCTGCGCCTATCCGATTTCCCCGCAGACCCACATCGTCGAGGCGCTCGGCGAGAGGGTCAGATCGGGAACGCTGGCCCATTGCGAATTCATCAACGTCGAAAGCGAATTCGCGGCGATGAGCGTGGCGATCGGCGCATCGAGTGCCGGCGCACGCGCCTACACCGCGACCGCGAGCCAGGGACTGCTGTTCATGGCCGAGGCGGTGTTCAACGCGGCCGGGCTGGGCCTGCCGATCGTCATGACGGTGGCGAACCGGGCGATCGGCGCGCCGATCAACATCTGGAACGACCACACCGACGCGATGAGCCAGCGCGACTGCGGCTGGATCCAGCTGTTCGCGGAGACGAACCAGGAGGCGCTCGACCTGCACATCCAGGCGTTCCGGCTCGGCGAGGAACTGTCGCTGCCGGTGATGGTATGCATGGACGGCTTCATCCTGACGCATGCGTTCGAGCGCGTCGACGTGCCCGTCCAGGAAGACGTCGATGCCTACCTGCCGGCCTACGAACCGCGCCAGGTGCTCGATCCGAAAGAGCCGGTGTCGATCGGCGCGATGGTCGGACCCGAGGCCTTCATGGAGGTGCGCTACCTGGCCCATGCCAAACAGATGATGGCGCTGGAGCTCATCCCGCGCTACGCGGCCGAGTTCAGGCAGGTGTTCGGACGCGATTCGGGCGGGCTGATGCACACCTACCGTGCCGAAGACGCGCAGACCATCGTCGTCGCGCTCGGCTCGGTGCTGGGCACGATCAAGGACACCGTCGATGAGATGCGCGAAGCGGGCTTCGCGATCGGCGTGCTCGGCATCACCTGTTTCCGGCCCTGGCCGATGGCGGCGGTGCGCGAGGCGCTCGAGCGCGCGCGCCACGTCGTGGTGCTGGAGAAGAGCCTCGCGGTGGGCATCGGCGGCATCGTCGCCACCAACGTGCGCACCGCGCTCAGCGGGCTGGACGTCGACGTGCATGCGGTGATCGCGGGGCTGGGCGGACGCGCGATCACCAGGGCGTCGCTGCACGCGCTGCTGCGCAAGGCGGCGGCGGGCAGCCTCGATCCGGTGACTTTCCTCGACCTGGACTGGAAGCTCGTGCAGCGCGTGCTCGAGCGCGAGAAGCTCACACGCCGCTCCGGCCCGATCGCGGAAGGCATCCTGCGAGACATCGGCGTGGTCGCCGCGCGAATTTCCTGAGGCGACGACGATGGCCGTCCAGAACGTCAAGTTCTACCAGACCGGAACCTTCACCGTCGGCAACCGCCTGCTCGCGCCCGAGCAGCGCAGCGTGCAGGCCGACATGGCGCGAACGAATTCGCTGAACTCGGGGCACCGCGCCTGCCAGGGCTGCGGCGAGGCGCTCGGCGCGCGCTACGCCATCGATGCCGCGATGCGCTGGACCGGCAACCGGCTCGTCGCGGCCAATGCGACCGGCTGCCTCGAGGTGTTCTCGACCCCCTACCCGCAGACCTCGTGGCAGATTCCGTGGATCCATTCGCTGTTCGGCAACGCGGCGGCCGTGGCGACCGGCATCGCCGCGGCGCTCAAAGTCAAGGGCCACCCCGAGGTGCGCGTCGTCGCGCAGGGCGGCGATGGCGGCACGACCGACATCGGCTTCGGCTGCCTGTCGGGCATGTTCGAGCGCAATGACGACGTGCTCTACATCTGCTACGACAACGAGGCGTACATGAACACCGGCGTGCAGCGCTCCTCGGCCACGCCGCCCGCCGCGCGCACGGCGACGACGATGGCGCTCGGTGCGCAGCCGGGCAACGCCTTCGGCCAGGGCAAGAACGTTCCCGCCATCGCGATGGCCCACGACATCGCGTACGTGGCCACCGCCACGGTCGCGGACCTGCGCGATCTCGAATACAAGGTCGGGCGCGCGATGGGCTTCCACGGCGCACGCTATCTGCACATCCTGGTGCCGTGTCCGGTCGGCTGGGGCCACGGCTCGCACGAGACGATACGGATCGCACGGCTGGCCAAGGAAACCGGGTTGTTCCCGGTGTTCGAGGCCGAACACGGGGAGGTCACCGGCGTGCTGAAGATCCGCAAGCCGGTACCGGTCGAGGAGTATCTGCGGCCGCAGAAGCGCTTCGCCCACCTGTTCGCCGCGCCGGTTCGCGCAGACATCATCGCCAGGATCCAGGCCATCGCCGATCGCAACGTCCGCAAGTTCGGTCTGCTCGAAGATGCGCAGTGAACGAATCGACGATCACCGCGCGGACGACGAGGCGCGGGGCCCGGACCGCGCGGCCGCGACGGCCACGGCGCGCAACCTGAGGGGAGCGGGCCGGATCGCGTGAGGGCGCCTCGCCGCGCCCGCGTGGTTCGGACGAGCGTTCTCGGCAGCAAATTTCTGGGAGCCGTTTCATGGACAAGCCGTTCGCCATCACGCTCGACCCCGGATCCTCGCTCGCCAACCGCACCGGTTCGTGGCGAACCTTCCGGCCGGAATATCTCGACCGGCTGCCGCCGTGCAATCACGCCTGCCCGGCCGGCGAGAACATCCAGGGATGGCTCTACCACGCCGAATCGGGCGACTACGAAGCCGCGTGGCGGGAGCTGGTCCGCAACAACCCGATGCCCGCGATCATGGGCCGGGTCTGCTATCACCCGTGCGAGGGCGCCTGCAACCGCGGCCGGCTCGACGAATCGGTCGCGATCAACGCGGTCGAGCGCTTTCTCGGCGACGAGGCGATCCGGCGCGGCTGGCGCTTCGAGTGCGACGCGCCGGCGAGCGGCAAGCGCGTGCTGGTCGTGGGCGCCGGCCCCTCCGGGCTCGCGGCCGCCTACCACCTGCGAATGCTCGGACACGAGGTCACGATCCGCGAGGCAGGGCCGCTCGCGGGCGGCATGATGCGCTTCGGCATTCCGCAGTACCGGCTGCCACGCGAGGTGCTCGATGCCGAGGTCCGGCGCATCCTGGACCTGGGCGTCACGCTGCGGCTCGGCGCCAAGGTCGACGACATTCTCGCGACGATCGAGGAGGGCGGCTTCGACGCCGCCTTCCTCGCCGTCGGCGCCCACATCGCCAAGCGTGCCTACATCCCGGCGGGGGACTCCTCGCGCATCCTCGACGCGGTGTCGGTGTTGCGCAGCATGGAGGGGGAAGCCCAGCCGCTGCTCGGGCGCCGCGTCGTGGTCTATGGGGGCGGCAACACCGCGATCGACGTCGCCCGCACCGCCAGGCGGCTCGGCGCAGAGGAAGCGATCCTCGTCTACCGTCGCACGCGCGAGCGCATGCCCGCGCACGACTTCGAAGTCGAGGAAGCGCTTCAGGAAGGCGTCATGATGAAATGGCTGTCGACCGTCAAGCAGGCGGAGGCCGGCCGCATCCTGGTCGAGAAGATGGTCCTCGACGAGAAGGGTTTCCCGCAGTCCACCGGCGAGTTCGAGACGCTCGAGGCCGATACGCTGGTACTCGCGCTCGGGCAGGATGTCGATCTGTCGCTGCTCGACGGCGTTCCCGGACTGGAGGTCGTCGGCGGTGTCGTTCAGGTCGGACGCGACCTGATGACCGGCTACCCCGGCATCTTCGCGGGCGGTGACATGGTGCCTTCGGAGCGCACCGTGACGGTGGCGATCGGCCACGGCAAGAAGGCCGCGCGCAACATCGACGCCTGGCTGCGCTCGGCCGTGCGGGAGCCGGCGCCCAGGCACGAGCTGGCAAGCTTCGACAAGCTCAACACCTGGTACTACTCGGATGCGCCCAAGACCGTGCGCCCGGTGCTCGACATCCTGCGGCGCCAGTCGACGTTCGACGAAGTGGTCGGAGGACTCGACGAGGGCAACGCGCAGTTCGAGGCACGCCGCTGCATGTCGTGCGGCAACTGCTTCGAATGCGACAACTGCTACGGCGTATGCCCGGACAATGCCGTGATCAAGCTCGGCCCCGGCAAGCGCTTCCGCTTCAACTACGATTACTGCAAGGG
Source organism: Rhodocyclales bacterium (assembly GCA_037440385.1). Classification (GTDB taxonomy): domain Bacteria; phylum Pseudomonadota; class Gammaproteobacteria; order Burkholderiales; family Rhodocyclaceae; genus CG2-30-68-42. Next base: position 15,071 of record JBBIUI010000022.1, read on the forward strand.
TTGCGGGATCTGCGCCGCCGAGTGTCCCTGCGGCGCGATCCGGATGGTGCCCGAACAGATCTGATCAGCGCCTGGCCGCCGCCTTCTTCGGTTTGGCGACGCTGGGGCCGGCGGCGCGCGCAATGAGCTCCTCGAAGTTGTCGCCCAGTGTCGCGCGCTGCTCGCGGTAGAACAGGCCGATCGCGAGCCGCTCGGTGTCCATCGCGATCCTCATCGCGCCCGCGAGATCCGACGGGTCGTGACTGTCGGGCAGCGGCTCGACCTGAACGCCGAGATTGACGTAGGTCTTGCTGGTCTTGTCGAAGGTCACGCACGGCGACAGGATGTGAAGGTACGAGAAGCCGCGGTGCGCGAGCGCCGCGCGGATCATCTGGCGCAGGTGATGCGGCTCTCCCGCATAGGAACGGCCGACCCAGCTCGCGCCATAGGACAGCACCATCAGCAACGGATTCAGCGGCCGGTCGAGATTGTCATAGGGCGAGGTCGAGGTGCGGAAACCGGTCACCGACGTGGGCGAGGTCTGGCCCTTGGTCAGTCCGTAGATGCCGTTGTCCATCAGCAGATAGGTGATGTCGACGTTGCGCCTCGCGGCATGCGGCACATGCCCGCCGCCGATCGCGAAGCCGTCTCCGTCGCCGCCCACGGCGACGACGTGCAGTGCATCGTTGGCGGTCTTGACTCCGGTGGCAGTCGGCAGCGCGCGCCCGTGCAGCGTGTGGAAGCCGTACGCATTGACGAAGAACGGGAAGCGCGACGAACAGCCGATCCCCGAGACCACGACGGTGTCCTTGTTGGCGAGCCCGAGATCCTTGAGCGCCCAGGTCAGGCCTTCCTCGATCGAGAAATAGCCGCAGCCCGGGCACCAGGTCGGCAGCGTCTTCGAACGGAACGCGAGGCGCCCGCTGTCGCGCACTTCCTTGAGCTTGTCTTCGACGTAGATCGGGGTCACCGCGTTCATCGTAATTCCTCCGTCATGCAGCCTTGTCTTCGACTCGCCTGGCACGCCTGGCCAGCGCGCGGATCTCGGCGAGGATGTCGCCGACCGCGATCGGCGCGCTCGGCACGCGGGTCAGCCGCGTGACGGGACGGCCGAGGTTCGCCTGCAGCACGTTGCCGAACTGGCCCTGATAATTGACCTCCGGCACGAGCACCTCGCGGCACTGGTCCATGAACGCGCCCACGCCTTCGACCGGGAACGGCGAGATCATCACGACCTTCATCGCGGCACAGCGGATGCCTTCGGCGCGCGCCTGGAACATCGCTTCGAGGCATTCGCCGAAGGTCGAGCCCCACGAGACGATGCCCACATCGACCGGGCCCTCGTCGCCGAAGCGCTTGTAGTGCGTGAAGTCGGGATGTGCGAGCGCGGCCTCGAGCTTCTCGTGCCGCTTGCGGCTTTGCGCCTCGTGGTTCTCGGGCTGATCGTTGGGCCGCCCGAGCTCGTTGTGCTCGAGCCCGGTGGCGACGTACATGCCGTCCTTGTCCCCCGGCACGGTGCGCGGGCTGATCGAGTCCCCGGTCAGCGCATAGCGCCGGTAGGACTCTCCGAGCTGGTCCTTCTCCGGCGCCTTCGACTGGTTGGGCGCGAACGGCGCCCGCGCCGGGAAAACCACCGTTTCGTAGCGATTCGACAGGTACAGGTCGAGCAGCACGATCACCGGACTCTGGTAGCGCTCCGCCATCTCGAACGCCTTGCCGGCGCACCGGTAGCAGCCTTCGACGTTGGTCGGTGCGATGACGATGCGCGCGGCATCCCCGTGGCCGCCCCAGACGGCGATCTGGAGGTCGGACTGTTCGGTCTTGGTCGGCATGCCGGTGGAAGGCCCGCCGCGCTGCGACACGAAAATCACGCACGGCACCTCGGCGATGACGCCCAGCCCGAGCATCTCCGTCATCAGCGACAGCCCCGGTCCCGACGTCGCGGTCGCCGCCCGCGCGCCCGCGAAGCCCGCGCCTATCGTCGCCGAGATCGCCGCGATCTCGTCCTCGGTCTGCAGCAGCCGCGCTCCGCGCCTGGGCATCTCCAGCGCGAGCCGCTCCATGATGGAGGTCGCCGGCGTGATCGGGTAGCCGAAGAAGGTTTCGATTCCGGCATCCAGGCAACCGCGCACGACGGCGGCATTGCCGTTCATCATCTGCACGGCCGATCCGGGCGCCGCCGCGGCCCGGGTGACCGGACCGAAGGTCACGTCGTCGAGCTTGAACGTCGAGCCGCTCTCGGCGAAGCCGGCGTGGAACGCGTTCTTGGCGCTTTCCGCGACCTCCGGCTTTTTCCTGAACTTGCCTGCCAGCGCTTCGAGAAACGCCTCCTCGGGCAGCCCGCACAATCCGGCCAGGAAGCCGAGCGCGACGATGTTGCGCGAGCGGTTCGCGCCGGTCGATTTCTCGGACAGCTCGCGCAGCGGCACGGCATAGGGCAAGTGCCCCGGCCGGATGTGGGCGCTGATGTGTCCGCCCTCGGGCAGGTTGACGATCGAGCCGCGCTCGTAGATCGCCGCGCCGGAATCGCGCAGCTCGGCGACGTGCGCGATCGCATGGCTGTCGTCGAGCGAGATGAAGACGTCCGACTGGCGCTTGAGCGAATAGGCCTGTTCGGTCGTCACGCGCATGCGCGCGATGCACTTGCCGAAGCCGCGGATCTCCGGCGGATAGACGTCGAAGGCGATGACCCGGTAACCGAGTCCCGCCATGACGTTGCGCAGGATCTCGCCGGCGGCGATCGTGCCGTCGCCCGCGGAGCCGCAGATCGCGATCTGGATGTCGGTACTCTTGGCGTTGCCCATCTGGTCTGTCATTGGTATTCCCAGAACGGAGAGTGGATCGCGCCCTCGGCGGTCAGGCGAAGCTGCTCGTCCTGTACGCTGACCCACGGATCGGTGGCACCGGTCATGTTGCGCGCCGCCAGCTCGCCCATCGCGCGCACGTTCTTCCATCCGTAGAAGAACCGGTAGCGGTGGTCCTCGTCCGACCAGATCTGGCACACGTCGCCCGCCGCGTAGATCGCCTCGTCGGTGGTGCGCAGCGCCGGCGTGACCAGCAGGCCGCGCTCGATATCGACACCGGAACCGAGCATGAATTCCACCGACGGGGTCAGGCCGAAGAACGGCATCACGACATCGCCGCGGATCTCGCTGCCGTCGCCCAGCGCGACCCGGCGCGCCGACAGGCCCTTGGCACCCGCCTCGATGGCGGCGATCCCGCCCGCCGCGCGCGCATCGACGACCTCGATGCCCATGTGCTCGAGCGCGGCCAGGAACCGGGCACGATCCTCGTCGCCCACTTCGTGCGGCCAGAAGGCGTGGGCCTCGGCGACCAGCGTCACCTTGTGGCCGGTGTCGAGCAGCGTACGCGCGAGATCCAGCCCGATCATGTCCCCGCCCAGCATGACGACATGCCCGCCTTCGGGCAGCGCATTGGCCGCGCGCAGCGCCTCGGTGTAGCTGGAAAACGGATGCATCAGTCCCCGGTAGTCGGTCAGCTCCTCGGGAACGTAGCCGCGCCCGCCGGAAGCCACCAGCAGCGTGTCGAAGGCGATCTCCTCCTTGTGATCGAGGACGACCCTTCGGCGCGCAGAATCCACCGTCGTCACGCGGTTCAGGCGCCGCACGCTGATCCGGTTGGTCTCGTAATAATCGGGCGGCTGGACGAGGAATTCGCGCCAGTCGCGCACGCCGCGGAACACCTTGGGCAGGTCATAGCGGTTGTAGAACAGCAGGCTGGAGAGCGTGACGATGGTGATGCGGCTGTCCGGCTCGCGCTCGCGCAGCGTGGCCGCGGCCTGGCTGCCGGCCACTCCGCTGCCGATGACGATGTGATGGCGTGTGGTTTGTCCCATGATCAGACGTCGACGTCGGCCAGTTCGCAGCGGGAGATCGAGATGCAATGCACCGGACACGCCTGGTAGCACTGCCCGCAGCGGATGCATTCGTTGTTGTCGATCCAGATCGCCGCCACCTGGCTCCAGTCGCGGGTTTCGGTGAGCTTCGTGATCGAGGCGTCCTGCGCGCGCACGACGCCATCGACCATCTTGATGCAATTGCGCGGCGCGACGTCGATGCACGCGCGGCAGAAGATGCAGCGATCGACATCGATTTCGTAGCGCAGGTTGCACAGGTAGCAGCGCCTGGCTTCCTCGAGCGCTGCCGCCGGCTCATAGCCCGTTTCCACCTCTTTGCGCGTATCGCGCGCGCCCAGCGCGGCCGTGGGCATGTGCTGGCGCACGATGAAATCGAAGGCGCGCTCGCGCAGCGGCCGCTCGACCGGCGTGATGTGGACCACCGTCCTGCGCCGCTCGCGTCCCATCAGCCACGCGTCCATCTTGCGGGCGATCTCGCGCCCGTGGCCGACGGCCTCGATCGCCGTGGAGGCACCGCGCACGTAGTCGCCCGCGGCGAACAGGCCGTCGTTCGAGGTCATGCCGTTTTCGCCCAGCCGCACGTTGCCCCAGCGGTCGAGGTCGAGCTTGACGTCCAGGTGGTCATTGACCGTCTGCTGCCCGATCGCGACGATCAGCGTGTCGCACGGTTCGATGAATTCCGAACCTTCGATCGGGATCGCCTGCCGGCGCCCCTTGGCGCGCCAGCCGCCGAGCCGGTTCTGCACGAATTCGACGCCGGTCAGCCGCCCCGCCTCGTCGAGCTGCAACCCGGCCGGGCTGCGCAGCCCCTTGATGCGGATGCCCTCGCGCTTGGCCTCGAAGATCTCTTCCTTCGCGACCGGGATGTATTCCTCGGCGGTGCGGATGTGGATCGTGACCTCTCGCCCGCCGAGGCGAACCGCGATGCGCGCGCAGTCCAGCGCGGTGAATCCCGCACCGACGATGGCAACCCGCTTGCCGACCCGTTTCTTCTGGCCGCGGTGCAGATCCATCAGGAAATCCAGGCCGTACTCCACGTCCGCGCAGGCGCTGGCCGGATCCTCCTTTTCCCAGCGGCCCCGCAGCGGCAGCGGGCTCGCCGCCATGCACCCCGTCGCGAGCAGCACGGCGTCATACTCGTGCAGCAACTGGGACACCGGAACCTTGCCGTGGCCGTTGCCCACGTCGACACCGGTGCGCACCTGTACGCCGAGCCGCAGCGCGTTGTGCAGTTCGACGTCGAGCACGCCGCGCGGAAGGCGGAATTCGGGGATGCCGTAACGAAGCATGCCGCCGGCGCGCTCCTCGCGCTCGAGGATCACGACGTCATGGCCGAGCAGCGACAGGTCGTGCGCCGCGGCGATCCCCGCCGGCCCCGCACCGACGATCGCGACGCGCTTGCCGGTCGGTGCGTAGAGCTTCTCGGTGATGCGGTGGCCGGAGTCCTTCATGTCGGCGGCGACGCGCTTCAGATGACAGATCGCCACCGGTTCGCCGTTGCCCGGCCAGCCGTGCCGGCACGCGGACTCGCACGGACGCGAGCAGATGCGCCCGAGCACGCCCGGCAGCACGTTCGCCTCCCGGTTGGTCTCGTAGGAGCGGCCGAAACGCTGCTCGACGATCTGGCGGATGTAGGCCGGGACGTTGGTCCCGGCCGGACAGGCACTCTGGCACGGCACGTTCTGGCGCACCCACGCGATGTCGCGCGGGTCGACGGAGACGGTTTCGGACGGCGAATCCGATGGTTGCGCGCCGGCTTGCGGCGGCCCGAGCAAGGCTGCGCCCGACATGTTCCATTCCCTCCGGCAAGGCGGCCGTGCGGCCGCGATCCGATCGATTATTGTGAGTTGCGTGCGCTGCGGCGCATGCTCCCCGCAGCGGCATCGAGTCTATCAACGCCAGTATAACGTCTCTTGATGCACATCAAACGCCGCCGCGTCAGGAACGCGGCGCCCGGCAGCGCAATTCCGCGAGCTGGCGCTCCAGTGCGTCGACGCGATCGAGCAGCGTCAGCGCGAGCAGCAGGCCCGATTCGTTCAGTTCGAAGTCCGCGCGCAGTCGCCCCGCGATGCGCGCCCGCTCGATCGCGCGCAGGTCGAAGCGCCACCTCGCGCGCCCTGCCGGTCTCGCCTCGACGAGCCCGGATTCGACGAGCGCGCGCACCGACGCACGGCTCAGACCCGACACGTACCTCAGCTCGGCCAGATCGATCCCGATCTCTTCGAGGGACGCGACCCACGCGTCCGTGGTCTCGTCGATCGTCATCTCAGGATCCCCCGAACCGGCGGCGCGGCTCGAAGCGCGAGACCCGCGCGAGTTCCTCGAACAGCGAACGCTCGCGCTCGTCGAGCGACTGCGGGGTCGCGACCTGGATCACCGCGTACAGATCGCCGTGGCCGCGCGCGCCCGGCCTCGGCAAGCCTTTCCCGGCAAGGCGCAGCCTCTGCCCGGCGCGACTGCCAGCGGGCACCTTCAGGCGGGCCTTCGCGTCCAGGGTCGGGATCTCGATGTCGGCGCCCAGCGCGGCTTCCCACGGCGCGACCGGGACTTCCAGGTAAACGTCATGGCCGCTGGTGCGAAACAGCGGATGCGGCCGGAACACGATGCGCAGGTACAGATCGCCGTCGGGCGCGCCGCCGACGCCGCGCCCGCCCTTGCCCGGCACGCGCAGCTTCTCGCCGTCGGTCACGCCGCGGGGAATGCGAACCTTGACGGTGCGCGCCGCCGCGCCGCCGCGAGCGCCCGATTCCGGTACCGCGAGCTGGAAACTCGCCTCGGCGCCGGTGAGCGCCTGCTCGATGGTGAGCTCGACCGTGGCCTCGACGTCCTCGCCGCGCATCGCGAAGCCGCCGCGTCCGTTGCCGCGGGCGCGCGCGCCGAACAGCTCCGAAAAGAAATCGCTGAAGCTCGCGCCGCCCGGCCGGAACTCGAATCGGGTGTCGCCGAAGCGATCCTCCCAGCCGGGCGGCGGCCGGAACTCCTGGCCGGACCGCCACGAGCCGAGCTGGTCGTAGGCCGCGCGCTTGTCGCGGTCCTTCAGGACCTCGTAGGCTTCCTGGACTTCCTTGAAACGCTCCTCGGCATTCGATTCCTTCGAGACGTCCGGATGGTACTTGCGCGCGAGCAGCCGGTAGGCCTTCTTGATCTGTTCGGGCTTGGCGTCGCGCGCGACGCCAAGCACCTCGTAATAATCCTTGTACTGCATCGGAAGGTCCGGGCGGTTCGTCTCGCCCGGATTATGCCCCGAACCCCTGCCGCCCGGCGCACTCCCACACTCCCGCACTCCCGGGTCACACGGTGAAGCGTCCCGCGACCTCGGCGAGGTTGCCGGCCAGCTCCTCCAGGCGCCGCGCCTGCCCGGCGGCCTGACCGACCGCGCTGCTGTTCTCCTGCGCCATCCTGGCGATGTGTTCGACGTTGCGCGCGATGTCGTTGCTCGTCGTGGTCTGGGAGCGCACCGAGGACGAAATGTCGACCATCCCGGCGCGGGTATGTGCCACCTCGCCGTTGGCCGCGGCGAGCACCTCGCCCATCCGGTTCAGATACGCCTCGCTCGATGCGAGCGCGGACTTGCCATGCCCGATCGCGCCCTCGACCTTGGTCGACTTGTCCGCGAGCGATTGCGTGACCTTGTCGATCTCGGCTGCCGCAACGGCCGACTTCTCGGCGAGCTTCCTCACTTCGTCCGCCACCACGGCGAAGCCCCGCCCCTGTTCCCCGGCGCGCGCCGCCTCGATCGCGGCGTTGAGCGCGAGCAGATTGGTCTGATCGGCGATGTCGCGCACCTGACGGGTCATCGCCATGATCGCCTGGGCGCTGCCGATGAAGGCCTCGGCCGCGAGCGCGACATCGCCCACCGCCGACTTCACCTCATCGAGCTCGCCGATCATCGACGACAGGCTTTCATTGCCTTCGCGCGTCTTCTCCAGGCTCGCGGCCGACTGCCGATCCACGGTTGCCGCGCTCTCGGCGACCTTGTGGATGCTCGCCGACATCGTCTCGACCGAGGCTGCGGTCCCCGCCGCCGCCTCGCTTTGCGCCGCACTGCTGGCACTGATCGACGCGGTCATGCCGGCGAACTGCGCCGCGCTGTCGTGCAGTCCGTCCGCGGCGCTGCGGATCTGCGTGACCATCTCGCGCAGCCGTGACTGCATCCCGGCGATCGCGGCGAGCAGGCTCTCGTCATCCCCCGGCCGGGTCTTGACCTCGAAGGCCAGATCGCCGGTCGCGACCCGCTTGACGACCTGCGCGGCATATTGCGGCTCGCCGCCGAGCAGCGCGAGCAGCGCACGGGCGAACAGCAGGCAGGCGAGCAGTCCGCCGAGCGACGACACCAGTACGATGCCTGCCATGCTCCAGCCGGCGGTGCTGACCATCTGCCCGGTCCGCGCGATCGCCTCGTCGGTGCGCTCGCCCGATTGCGTGCCGATCACCTTGCGCAGCGCGATGATCGAATCCCCGACACTGGCTTCGCCCGCCTGGTTGCCCTCGCCCTCGACGAGGCGGTCGATCGCATGGCCGTCGAAACGCGTGCCGTCGAACTGGCGCAGGGCATCGCCGTAGCGGGCGGTGAGCGCGGCATGGCTTTGCAACACATTGTCGATCGGTTCGGGAGCGAGCCCGATACTCGGGGCGAGCTGCTTGAGTTCGTCGAGGTGCTTGCGGACCTCTGCGCTCTCGGACCGTACCGCGCGCAGATGCTGCTCGCGCATCGCCGGATCGGCACCGCGCAGCAGCAGGTTCTTCCATTCCTGGACCTGGGCGAGGAAGTACCGGTTGGCTCCCGCGCCCAGATACACCGCCCGCGACCACTGCTTGGTCTCCTTCAGATGCGATTCCGCGGTCCCGCCGAGCCGCGAGAACATGAACAGGCTGTAGCCGTTGGCCACGACGGTGGCGAGCGCCAGCACGGCCAGCACGATGAGAAGCCGGGCACGCAAGGTCATTGGGTGTCTCCCTGTCGATCCGAAGGCCGCGCGATGCGCGAAGGCGCGGCGGCGGCGATGCCGCATGCAGGCGGTAACGGCCGGGGCGGGCGGCGACTTGAGGCATGTGCAGCGAACGTCCATGCCGGCATGCGCGCGTCCCGCCGCCGGACGGCTCAAGACAGACGATCGGAGCGCCTATGCGCTCATGGGCGCGCCGGCGAGCGAGGCGTAGAGCGCATCATAGAGGACCATACCGTGCTCGAGCATCTCGTGGTCGTCGTCGAAATTGAGCGACAGGCCCTCCGAGATCGCGAGCAGGCCGGCCGCCTCCTTCGCGAGTTGCGGTGCGCCGCAATCCGCGGCGCGCACGATCGACGCCAGCCTGGCGAGCGCGGCATCGCGCAATTCGTACTTCGCGATGAAGGCATCGAAGCTGCACCGGTCGCCGTGGTGGCCGAGCTCGACGCCGGGTACGTCATAGGGTATCGCGCCGGTGTCCGAGGCGACCCTCATCACGTCGCCGCCGGGAACGTACAGGAATTCGGGGTGGTCGTCGACGAAGCGCGCCACCAGCCAGGGACAGGCGATACGGTCGATCTTGGGGCGTTCGCGTGTGATCCATTTCATGTGGGTTTCCTCGGCGGGCGAAGGACAGTGCCTGAACGAGCAGCGCGCGCTCCGATCCCCTTCGTGATATCGACCTCGTACCGGAACATCGCGACGGGCGCAGCCATGGCGATCGCGCTCACGCCACCGCGTGTTGCGCCATGAGGGCGTCGATCTCGCGGCCCGAATACCCCATGCCGGTCAACAGCTCCCGAGTGTGGGCGCCCAGCCGCGGCGGATCCAGCCGTACTCCCAGGCGATGCCCGTCCATCAGGATCGGGAACAGCGTGGTCTTGACCGTCTGGCCCGCCTTCGCGCCGTCGGGCAGGCGCACGTCGGCCAGGCCGCCGGTGGCGAGCAGGTGCGGATCGTCGAGCAGCTCCTCGGGTTTGCGGATCGGGGCGAAGGGCAGGCCCGCGCGCTCCATGATCGCCGCGAGATCGCCGGCCTTGCGATCGGCCAGCCGGCTGCGCAGTGTCGCGAGCAGCGCCGGGCGCTGCGCCACGCGCTGGTTGTTGGTGGCCAGCGCCGGGTCGGCCTTCAGGTCGGCAAAACCGAGCACATCGCAGAAGACCCGCCACTGCGCGTCGCTGACCGCCGCCAGGAAGATCTGCTCGCCGTCCCGGACGGTAAACACGTCGTAGACGGCCCAAGGGTTGTCGCGGGCGGGCATCGGCGCAGGATGCCTGCCGGTCATCGCGTACTGCAGCATGTGCTGGCCCATCAGGAAGACGTTGTTCTCGTACAGCGCCGACTGGACCTCCATGCCGCGTCCCGTGATGGCGCGCCGGATCAGCGCCCCCAGCGCGCCGATCGCTCCGAACAGTCCGCCCATGATGTCGTTGACGCTGGTACCCGCGCGCAGCGGATCGCCCGGCCTGCCGGTCATGTAGGCCAGTCCGCCCATCATCTGCACGACCTCGTCGAGCGCGGTGCGATGCTCGTAGGGACCGGGCAGGAACCCCTTGTGGCTGACGTAGATGAGCCGGTCATTGACGCCGGACAACGAGGCGTAGTCCAGCCCGTACTTGGCCATCGTCCCCGGCTTGAAGTTCTCCACGACGATGTCTGCCGTCGCGGCCAGCTTGCGCGCCACCCCTGCCCCATCCGGGCGGTGCAGATCGATCGCGATACTCTTCTTGTTCCGGTTGAACATCGGAAAGAATCCGGCGCCCGCGCCGACCAGCGTGCGCGTGCGGTCGCCGCCGACCGGCTCGACCTTGATCACCTCTGCGCCCAGGTCCGCGAGCATCATCCCGCAGGTCGGGCCCATCACCATGTGGGTGAACTCGACCACGCGCACCCCGTCGAGGGGTTGCGGAGCATCGCTCATGCCGTCATCGTCCTCGGGAGTCCGGCGCGCCAGATCGTGCCGTGCAAGGTCTCGCCCTCGAGCCATTGCGCGAGGCGCGCGCGCAACTCGATGAGCCGATCGAGATCGAGCCCGGTCGCCGCACCCATGCTCGCGAACAGATAGGCCACGTCCTCCGTGGCCACGTTGCCGCTGGCGCCCGGTGCGTACGGGCAGCCGCCGATTCCACCGAGGCTCGCGTCGAAGCGGCGCACACCCGTCCGCCAGGCCGCGTAGACGTTCGCGATGCCCAGGCCTCGCGTGTCGTGGAAGTGTGCGCACGCGAGGCGCTCGCCGGCGAGCTCGAAGCATTGCTCGAACAGACGCCGCACCGTCTCCGGATCGGCGTAGCCGACGGTGTCTGCCAGTCCCACGCGTTGTGCGCCGGCGTCGAGTGCGGCCTGCATCAGCCGCATCACTTCGGCCGGCTCGACCCGGCCCTGGATCGTGCATCCGAAAGCGGTGCTGATGCCCACCTCCAGCATGCAGGCCGATCCGGCCGCATCGCGCGCGGCCCGGATGCGGCCGATTTCCGTCACGACCTCGTCCGGCGTCTTGCGAAGGTTCGCGAGGCTGTGCGCGCGGCTCGCCGACAGCGGCAACAGCATGACATCGGCGCCGCTGTCGAGCGCCGCCTCTGCCCCCTTCAGGTTGGGCACGAGGACCGACGTCACCAGGCCCGGCAGGGTCTTGGCGAATTCCACGAGTTCAGCCGTGTCGGCCAGTTGCGGCAGCAGGCGCGCCGGCACGAACGAACCGACTTCGAGCTCGCGCTGGCCGGCCGCGTGCGCGGCGCGGATCCACGCCCTCTTGTGTTCCGTGGGCAGGATGCGCGCGATGCTCTGCAAGCCGTCACGCAGCCCGACTTCGCGGATCACGACCGGGGAGGCAGCGTTGTTCATCGGCATCGATTCCAGGAGCTCCATGGTATGCCAACGGCGGCATTCCGCGCGCACCGGCGAGGTCGTCGCCGCCCGCCGCTGCGAAATCGACGCGGATGCCGGCATCTGGACGATCCCCGCCGAACGGATGAAGGCCAAGCGCGAGCATCGCGTTCCCCTGGCTCCGCGCTGCCTGGAAATCCTCGAACGTGCCGGGCAACTGGCCGGCGACAGCGAATTCGTGTTCCGTGGCCGCAGCGCCGGCAAGCCGCTTTCCAACATGGTGTTTCTGATGACCCTGCGGCGGATGAATCTGGACATCACGGCGCACGGCTTTCGGTCGTCCTTCCGGGATTGGGCAGCCGAGCGCACCAATGCCCCCCAGGGACGTGTGCGAGGCCGCGCTTGCCCCACAGCGTCAAGGACAAGACCGAGGCCGCCTCCAACCGCACAGACCTGTTCGACAAGCGCCGCAGTTTCATGGGGGCGTGGGCAACCTTCTGCACGACCCCAGCCGACAATAATTGACCTCTTGCAATGGTTCCATTATTTGATACCGTCCACGCATGAACGCCACGCATCGCAAGACCCTGATCGCCATCTTCACCGACCCGGTTTCCAAGTTGCTGGAGTGGCGGCGCATCGAGGCGGTGCTGGTGGCGATTGGCTGCCAGGTGATCGAGGGCAACGGTTCGCGGCTGCGGTTCGAGAAGCACGGCATCATCGGCACCTTCCACCGGCCGCACCCGGCGAAGGAGGCGAAGCCCTATCAGGTGCGCGATGCACGGCAATTTCTGGAGATTCTTGGAGTGAAACCATGAACACGATGACGCACAAAGGCTACGCGGCCCGTGTGGAATACAGTGAGGAAGACGGCTGCTTTGTCGGGCACATCGCCGGCATCCGCGACGTGATCGGCTTTCACGGCGAAAGCGTCGCCGAACTGCGGGCCGCCTTCGAGAAAGCCGTCGATGACTACCTCGAAACCTGCAAGAAGCTGGGCCAGCGGCCGAACCACCCGTATTCCGGGCAGTTCCGCTTGCGGCTGTCGCCTGAGTTGCACGCACGCGCTGCGATGGCAGCCGAGACAAAGGGCAAGAGCCTGAACGCTTGGGTATCCGAAGTAATCGAGCGGGGTGTGGCCGCCGCATGATTTTGACCCGTACCTGGAGCGGGCGTCGCCGGGAAAGCGGCGGGCAAGGTGTTCGAGCACGGGTGGCGCTTGCCATGAAAAAAGATGAACCGCTTGATCCACTGAAGATATTGCGTTTCTGTGCGGATGCTGTAGTGTTTTACCCTGATCTTGTCGCGGACTTGATCGAGCAGCTTGCGAGGGGGCGAGACAGAAGGTGTATTTGCGGCAACCATAACACGACTCCTTATCTGACAATAATCATTTAATCAATATGCTGCCTTCAAACAGGAACCAATTTATACACCTGCAATTGTCAGAATATACACCGTCCCAGGTGTCTACTTCACGTTAGCGGTTCAACCACAGCGCACCAAAATATAAAGGCCGCATCTTGCAATCAGCACAAATGACTCTTGGGCTACTGAATCCAGCCTGCACCTCTCGGAAGGTGCAGGCTGCAATAGATCATTTGGCTTTGAGTGCCGAGAGCAATTCTCGGGGTGCGGTTTTCACACGGCGAGAGGTTGTGGATTTCATCCTTGACCTGACTGGCTACACAGAGGATCAACCGATCCACGAAAAGCGGATTTTGGAGCCGTCATTCGGTGGCGGGGATTTCCTGCTGCCGATTATCGAGCGGCTGCTGAGTGTATGGCGAGCAGCAAGGCCGAACGGTTCAGCGATCGAGGAGCTGGGCGACGCGATCCGGGCGGTTGAGCTGCACTACGACACTTTTAGCAGCATCCATGCTGCCGTTGTCGCGCTTCTCAAGCGCAAGGGTATGGCGGCGAAGACCGCAACGGCATTGGCTGGCCGCTGGCTGTCGCAAGGGGATTTCCTGCTGGCAACGCTGGAGGGTGAATTCGATTTCGTGGTGGGCAATCCGCCCTATGTCCGTCAGGAGCTGATCCCGGCCCCGCTGCTGGCCGAGTACCGCAGTCGCTACCAGACGATGTACGACCGGGCCGATATTTACATCCCCTTCATCGAGCGGTCGCTGTCGGTTTTGTCGGATGGTGGCAGTCTGGGCTTCATCTGCGCGGATCGTTGGATGAAGAACCGCTATGGCGGGCCGCTGCGGAGCCTCGTGTCCGAGCGGTTCCACCTGAAAGTCTATGTCGACATGGTGGATACACCGGCTTTCCACTCGGATGTGATTGCCTACCCGGCCATCACCATCATCAGCCGCGAAGCGCCGGGGGCAACGCGCATTGCCCACCGACCGGCCATTGACCAGGCGACGCTGACCACACTGGCGGACTTACTCCGTGCGCCGACGCTGGCTAAAGAAATCGGCTCGGTGCGCGAACTCGCTCGAGTCACCAATGGCGCGGAGCCGTGGCTGCTGGAGTCATCCGACCAGATGGCGCTCATTCGCCGCCTGGAAGGCTGCTTCCCCTCGTTGGAAGAGGTGGGGTGCAAGGTCGGGATTGGTGTTGCAACCGGCTCGGACAAGGCATTTATCGGCGACTTCGATGCACTCGATGTCGAGCCAGACCGGAAGGTTCCGCTGGTAACAACCAAAGACATCATGTCCGGTGAGGTGAAGTGGCGCGGTCAGGGTGTCATCAATCCCTTTGCCGAGTCGGGTGGACTGGTCAATCTCGACGAGTATCCGCGCCTGCGGCGCTACCTCGAGGCTCGACGGGACGTGATTGCCGGGCGTCACTGTGCGCAGAAGGCTCCTGCCAACTGGTATCGCACGATTGACCGCATCACCCCGACGCTGGCCGCGAGGCCGAAGCTCCTGATTCCAGACATCAAGGGTGAAGCGCATATCGTCTTTGAAGGTGGCGAACTGTATCCCCACCACAACCTCTACTACGTCACGTCAGATGACTGGGATTTGCGAGCCTTACAAGCTCTGTTGTTGTCCGCCGTCACTCGCCTGTTTATAGCGACCTATTCAACGAAAATGCGGGGTGGATTCTTGCGTTTCCAAGCGCAATACCTGCGCCGCATCCGCATTCCGTGCTGGGCGGATGTGCCTGAACCGCTGCGCCGCGAGTTGGCCGAGGCGGCC
>JBBIUI010000023.1:0-29018 GCA_037440385.1 Rhodocyclales bacterium
GCGCGGCGGCGTCGCCCGCCAGCTGAAGGCGCTGTTCCAGGCGAGCGGGGTCCCGCCCTGGCAGCGAGCGTGCATGCCGCTGCTGTGGGCCGGCGATTCGCTCGCCTGGGTCGCGGGCGTGGGCGCGGACGCACGCTTCGCATGCCGCGCGGGCGAGCCGGGCGTGCGCATCGCGTGGCACGCCGGGCCGCAGGCTCCGGCGCACGCCCCGATCAGCCGCGCGGATGCCCCGCCTGATTGAGCCGTTGGGCGAGCTCGACCGCCGAGCGCACCGCGAGCTTCTCGAAGATGCGCGAGCGATGGACCTCGACGGTGCGCATCGCGATGCCGAGCTCGTTCGCGATCACCTTGTTGTACTTGCCCTCGAGGATCAGGCGCATCACTTCGCGCTCGCGCTCGGTGAGCCGCGCGAGCCGAGCGCCGAGCGTTGATTCGGCCGCACGCGCCGCGCGCCGCGCGGCATCGATCGCCAGCGCCTCGATGGCCCGGTTCGCGAGCTCGTTGTCGTTGAACGGCTTTTCGATGAAGTCGTAGGCGCCCTTCTTCAGCGCGGCGACGGCGAGCGGAACGTCGCCGTGTCCGGTCAGGAAGATCACCGGCATCTCGCAGCCGCGCTCGGCGAGCCGGTCGTATGCCTCGATGCCGCTCATGCCGTCCATGCGCACGTCGAGCACCAGGCAGCCGCACATCGCCTGCGAGTAGGCCGCGAGCAGCGACTCGGCCGAGCGCCATGCATCGGCCCGGATGCCGCGCGAGTGGAACAGCCAGACCAGCGCGTCGCGGATCGCGTCGTCGTCATCGACCACATGGACGGCGGGTGCGCTCATCGCGCGGCTGCCTGCGGCAACAGCAGATGGAACACCGTGCCGGCGCCGGCGTTCGGCTCGAACCACACGCGGCCGTCGTGCGCCTCGGCGATCGAGCGGCAGATGTTCAGCCCCATGCCCATGCCTTCCTCCTTGGTCGTGAAGAAAGGGACGAACAGCTTCGTGGCGAGCTCTTCGCCGATGCCCGGCCCCCGGTCTGCGACGCTGACCAGCGCGCCGGCATCCGTGCGGCCGGTCCGGATCAGCACTTCGCGCGCCTCGGCGGGCGCATCGCGCATCGCGTCGATGCCGTTGCGCACGAGGTTGATCACCACCTGCTCGATCATGACCCGGTCGGCCCAAACCGGCAAGGGCCCGCCGGCGAGCTGCGTGAGTACGCGCACGCCGCGGCTGCGGGCGTCCGGCTCGATCAGCCCGAGCGCGTCCTCGACGATCGCGTTCAGGTCGCAGGCCGCGCGCTTGGGCTCGGAACGGCGCACGAAATCGTAGACGCGGCGCACGATCTGTCCGGCGCGCTGGGCCTGCGCGCCGAGCTTCGTGAGCACCTGCGAGAGCTCCTCGCTCGTCGCCTGCCCGCTCGCGAGCCGGTTCAGGCAGCCGGCGTTATAGCTCGCGATCGCCGCGAGCGGCTGATTGATCTCGTGCGCGAGCGATGAGGCCATCTCGCCCATCGTGACCAGGCGCGAAGTGAATTGCAGCCGCTCGTGCTGGCGGCGCGCGAGCGCCTCGGCGTGTTTGCGCTCGGTGATGTCGAGCACGGAGCCCATCCAGCCGCTCTGGTGTCCGCCGGCGTCGATCAGCGGCGCCTCGTAGATCAGCGCGTCGAAGCGCTCGCCGTTGCGCCGCTGGAACCTCAGCTCGATGCCCTCGGTGGGTGCGTCGCCCGCGAGGATGCGCTCGTGCAGGGCCAGCGTGCGGTCCATCTCCTCGGGCACCCAGTAGGGCATCGGCGGCGCTCGTCCGACGAGCTCCGCCGCGCTCCAGCCGGTCATCGCGCAGAACGCCGGATTGACGTAGGTGATGCGCCCCGCGAGATCGCGCGCCCGCAGCCCCGTGCGCAGCGAGTCCTCCATCGCCTTGCGGAACGCATGCTCGTCGCGCAGCGCCGCTTCGGCCGCGTACCGGCGCTGGACGTGCCGGCGCAGCGCCCACAGGCTCGCGAACACGGCGAGCGCCAGCGCGACGATCGCCGCCGCGAGCGCATTGCGGGTCAGATTCGTCTCGGCCGAATACGCGGTGGCCTGCAGCAGCAGCCCGCGGCCCGGGGGATCGAAGGCGATCGCATAGGACAGTTGCGAGCCGGCGGCCTCCACCCGGGACTTCTTCGCGAGCACGTTGCCGTTGTCATCGACGACGTGCAGCGCGTATTTCTGTGCGTACCACCACGGCACGGCGTCTTGCAGCAGTGCACCGAGCGATACGATACCGACCATCATGCCGGTGAGCCGACGGTCGCGGAAGTGCGGCACGTGGAGTTCGACGTGGTAGTCCTGGCCGAGCACGGGGTAGGGCTGGCTGAACACCGGCTTGCCGAGCGAGCGGGCGAAGCCGTAGGTTTCCGGCGACGGCACGGTTTCGGCCGCCTCGCCCACCGAATACCGGCCCAGTTCGGGCGGCACCGCGGCGACGAGCCGCTGGTCTTCGCCGAACCAGGCGAGCTGGATCAGCCAGGGGTTGTTGCCGGTCAGCAGCCGCACGCGCGGCTCGAGCGTCGCGGGCGTGACCCGGCCTTCCGCCGCGTCGCGCCCGAGCTCCTCCAGCAGGTCCTGCGCCTTGTTCAGGTGGAAGCGCAGATCCTGTTCGACCCACAGCACGTCGCTGATCAGCGTCGCGCGCTGTTCGTCGAGATCGGCGCGGTGCAGCAGCCACAGCAGCGAGCCGACCGCGACGAACACCAGCGCGAGCGCGATGCGCGGCACCGCCCAGTACCACCAGGGGATGATCGGCTGGGCGAAACGCACGGGCGCCGGTGCGATTCGGTTCGATGCGATGGGCACGGCCGGAATACTAACCCCGATACATCGCCGGCCCGCGCCGGTTGCGGAAATCCACAATTCCCGACCGGTCCGGTCTTGGCGCACAATGGCGCCATCGCTGGGCAAGGGCGCGCCCCGGCATTTCCACAGGAGGGTACATGAAAGCGAGCAAACTGTTGATCGGCCTGGTCGCGGCCGGGTTTTCGATGGCGGCGATGGCCGCGGAGCCCATCGTCATCAAGTTCAGCCACGTCGTCGCGGTCAATACGCCCAAGGGCAAGGGATCGGAGTACTTCAAGAAGCTGGCCGAGGAACGCACCAAGGGCCGCGTCAAGGTCGAGGTGTACCCGAACAGCCAGCTCTACAAGGACAAGGAGGAGATGGAGGCGCTGCAACTGGGCGCGGTGCAGATCCTCGCGCCTTCGCTCGCCAAGTTCGGCCCGCTGGGCGTGCCTCAGTTCGAAGTCTTCGATCTGCCCTACATGTTCGACAGCTACGCCGAACTCCACAAGGTCACGCAGGGCCCGATCGGCCAGCAACTGCTTGCGCGGCTCGAGCCCAAGGGCATCAAGGGCCTCGGCTTCTGGGACAACGGCTTCAAGATCATGAGCGCGAACAAGCCGCTGCGCAAACCGGAGGACTTCAAGGGCCTGAAGATGCGCATCCAGTCCTCCAAGGTGCTCGACGCCCAGATGCGCGCGCTCGGTGCGAACCCGCAGGTGATGGCCTTCTCCGAGGTCTATCACGCGCTGCAGACCGGCGTCGTCGACGGTACCGAGAATCCGCCGTCGAATCTCTACACGCAAAAGATGCACGAGGTGCAGAAGTACGCGACGCTGTCCGATCACGGCTACCTCGGCTACGCCGTCATCACGAACAAGAAGTTCTGGGAAGGCCTGCCCGCCGACATCCGGACCATCCTCGAAGGAGCGATGAGGGATGCCACCAAGTACGCCAATGACATCGCCCGCGCGGAAAACGAGAATGCGCTCGCCGAGGTGAAGAAGTCGGGCAAGACCGAGATCATCACGCTCACGGCCCAGGAAAAGAATGCGTGGAAGAAGGCGCTGGTGCGGGTGCACAAGGATTACGAGGGACGCATCGGCAAGGATGTGATCCAGTCGATCTACAAGGAAACGGGATTCGACCCGGCCAAGCTGTAAGGTCCGTTTGGACGAGGAGGGCCACTGCAGGGCAGCGCAGTGGCTTTTTTTTTGGCCGCCGGCGGGAGACGCAACCATGAAGGTACTGGACCACCTCGAAGAATGGATCATCACGTTCCTGATGGGCGCGGCGACGATCGTGATCTTCGTCGCCGTGATGCACCGTTACGCCTCGGGACTGCCGATCGGGGCGTTGCAGGAACGGCTGATCCAGATCAACACGAGCTGGGCGCAGGAGCTGACCATCATCATGTTCGTGTGGATGGCCAAGTTCGGCGCCGCCTATGGCGTACGCACCGGCATCCACGTCGGTGTCGATGTGCTGATCAACCGGCTCGCAGAGCGAACCCGCGGCAAGGTCGTCACCTTCGGCCTGCTGGCCGGCGCGCTGTTTACCGGCATCGTCGGAACCCTGGGCGTGCGGCTGGTGTGGGAAAACGGCATGCACTACGCGCTGTTCACGATGCTGGGCTGGAATGTGGGCGACGTTCCCGAGGGACCGACCACGCCGGACCTCGAGTGGCCCACCTGGGTCGTGTATTCGGCGGTTCCGCTGGGCTCCTATCTGATGTGCTTCCGCTTCCTGCAGGTGACCTGGCAGTTCCTGCGCAGCGGCGAGCTGCCGCACCACGAGGTCGCCCACGTCGAGGGGCTGGAGGAGGAGCCGGCGCCGCCCAAGCCGGGCGTCGAGGACGCGATCTACCGCATGCGCGACGAGGTGCACCCGCACGACGTCGAGCATCCGCCGTTGCCCGGCGACGACGACTCGGGGGCCAGGAAATGAGCACCGCCATCATCTTCGGCCTGCTGATCGCGCTGATGCTCACCGGCATGCCGATCTCCATCTCGCTCGGCCTGACGGTGCTGACCTTCCTGTTCACGATGACCCAGGTGCCCATCGAAAGCGTCGCGCTGAAGCTGTTCACCGGCATCGAGAAGTTCGAGATCATGGCGATCCCGTTCTTCATCCTGGCGGGCAACTTCCTGACCCATGGCGGCGTGGCGCGACGCATGATCCGCTTCGCCAACAGCATGGTCGGCCACTGGCACGGCGGGCTGGGGCTCGCGGGCGTGCTCGCTTGCGCGCTGTTCGCCGCGGTTTCCGGGTCGAGTCCGGCAACGGTCGTCGCGATCGGCTCGATCATCCTGCCGGCGATGGTCAAGCAGGGATTCCCGAAGAAGTTCGGCGCGGGAGTCATCACGACCTCCGGCGCGCTCGGCATCCTGATCCCGCCCTCGATCGTCATGGTCATGTATTCGGTGTCGACCAACTCCTCGGTCGGCGCGCTGTTCATGGCCGGCGTGGTCCCGGGCATCGTGCTGGCGAGCCTGCTGGGGTTCACGACCTGGTACCGCGCGCGCAAGTTCCGGTATCCGCGCAATCCGCCGGCGAGCTGGGCGCAGCGCTGGAAGACGTTCCGCGAGAGCGTCTGGGGCCTGTTGCTGATCCTGATCGTGATGGGCGGAATCTACAGCGGCCTGTTCACGCCGACCGAGGCGGCCGCGATGAGCGCGGTCTATGCTTTCATCATCGCCGTGTTCGTCTACAAGGACCTGAGGCTGCGCGACGTGCCCCGGACGCTGCTCGCCTCCGCGAACATGAGCGCGATGCTGCTGTACATCATCACCAACGCGGTGCTGTTCTCGTTCCTGATGACCTCCGAGCAGGTGCCGCAGGCCATGGCCGACTGGCTGATCGGCAAGGGGCTGGGCGTGGTCGCGTTCCTGCTCGTCGTCAACGTGCTGCTGCTGCTGGCGGGCAACGTCATGGAGCCGTCTTCGATCGTGCTGATCATGGCGCCCATCCTGTTCCCGGTCGCGGAGAAGCTGGGCATCGACCCGGTGCATTTCGGCATCCTGATGGTCGTCAACATGGAAGTCGGCATGTGCCATCCGCCGGTGGGACTCAACCTGTATGTGGCGAGCGGCATCACGAAGATGGGCATCACGGAGCTGACCGTCGCGGTGTGGCCGTGGCTGCTGACGATGCTCGGCTTCCTGATCCTGGTGACCTACTGGCCGCCGCTGTCGCTGTGGCTGCCGCGAACGCTCGGCATGGTCTCCGGCTGAAACGGCGCGTCACCCGCGCGGGCCCGGCGCCCCGGTACCGCGGTACCGCGGTACGCCGGTACGCCGGTACGCCGGTACGTTTTGGCCGGGTCCGCGGAAACCGATATAATTCCCGATCCTGCGCAGCGGCGGGCCGCACCGCCGTTCGCGCGACCGTCCATCCGTCCTGACTCTGGGAGTGTGCTTCATGGCTGTCGAACGTACCCTTTCGATCCTCAAGCCCGATGCGGTGGCGAAGAACGTCATCGGCAAGATCTGTTCGCGCTTCGAGACCAACGGACTGAAGATCGTCGCCGCGCGTCTCACCCGGCTGTCGAGGGCGCAAGCCGAGGGCTTCTATGCGGTGCATCGTGGCCGGCCGTTCTTCGACGACCTGGTCGCGTTCATGTCCTCCGGCCCGGTGATGATCCAGGTGCTCGAAGGTGAGAACGCGATCGCGAAGAACCGCGAGCTGATGGGTGCCACCGATCCGAAGAAGGCCGCGGCCGGAACGATACGCGCCGACTTCGCCCGGAGCATCGAGGCGAACGCGGTACACGGATCCGACGGACCCGATACCGCGCGCACCGAGATCGCCTATTTCTTCGCCGAGTCGGAGATCTTTTCCCGCTGACCGCATGACGGTCAATCTGCTCGATTTCGACGCCGACGGGCTCGCCTGCTTCTTCGAGGCGCTGGGCGAGAAGCCGTTTCGCGCCCGCCAGGTGCTGCGCTGGATGCACCAGCGCGGCGCGCAGGATTTCGCGTGCATGAGCGACGTCGCGAAGACGCTCCGGGCGAGACTGCCGCAGCTCGCCGGGATCCGCCCGCCGCGCGTGATTCGCGACGAGACGACCGCCGACGGCACCCGCAAGTGGCTGCTCGAGGTCGGCGAGGGCAATGCGGTCGAGTCCGTCTTCATCCCCGAAGCGAATCGCGGCACGCTGTGCGTGTCGACGCAAGCCGGTTGTGCGCTCGATTGCGCGTTCTGCTCGACGGGAAAACAGGGTTTCAGCCGTAACCTGACGACCGGCGAAATCCTCGGCCAGCTCTGGCACGCGAGCCGCGCGCTGGGAGCCGCCGCCGACGGCAGCCGGGCGATCAGCAACGTCGTGCTGATGGGCATGGGCGAGCCGCTCGCGAACTTCGACAACGTGCTCACCGCGCTGCGCGTGATGCTCGACGACGACGCCTACGGTCTGTCGCGGCGCCGTGTGACGGTGTCGACCTCGGGCATCGTGCCGGCGATCGACCGGCTCGCGCAAGCCTGCCCCGTCGCGCTCGCGGTGTCGCTGCATGCATGCGACGATGCGCTGCGCGACCGGCTGGTGCCGATCAACCGCAAGTATCCGGTCGCGGCGCTGCTCGCGGCCTGCCGCCGCTACCTCGATCGTTCGCCGCGCGACTTCATCACCTTCGAGTACGTGATGCTCGACGGCGTGAATGATTCGGACGCGCAGGCGCGAAGCCTGCTCGCGGCGACGGAACCGGTGCCGTGCAAGTTCAACCTGATCCCGTTCAATCCGTTCCCCGGGTCGCCGTTTCGCAGCTCCGATGCCGGGCGCATTCGCCGTTTCCAGGAGATCCTGATGAGCGCAGGAATCGTCACCACGGTGCGCAGGAGCCGCGGCCGGGAGATCGACGCCGCGTGCGGCCAGCTCGCCGGGCAGGTCCGGGACCGGACGCGGCGGCGCGTGCTGCCGATCGCCGGAGCGCAGGCATGAAACGCGGCTTTCCGATCCTTGCGTTGCTGCTGGGCGCGTGCGCGGCCGGTCCGCAGCAGCGCTCCTCCGGTTCGGTCGAGGTGCCGGTCTCGCAGCAGGCCGCGGTGGGCGAGGCACGTACCCGCGCCAGCGCGCACACCGAGCTCGGTACGCTCTATCTGCAGAACAGCCAGTTCAACGTCGCGCTCGACGAGGCGAACATGGCGATCGAGGCCGACCCCGGCTATGCGCTCGGCTACAAGCTGCGGGCGATGGTGCTGATGTTCCTGCGCGACGATGCGGGGGCGCAGACGAACTTCGAGAAGGCCTCCTCGCTGGCGCGCGAAGATCCGGAGATCAACAACGACTACGGCTGGTTCCTGTGCCGCACCGGGCACGAGCGGGAGGGTCTCGAACGGCTGAGGCGGGCGGCGCTGCATCCGCTGTACCGCACGCCGACGCGGGCGTGGTTCAACGCGGGGCTGTGCGCAATGCGCCTGAAGGACGCCGCCGGCGCGGAGGAGTTTTTCCGCAACGCGGTCGCCGCGGACGGCACGAATGCGGCGGCGCTGTACCAGTATGCCGACGCGTTGTACCGCCGGGCGGCGTATCTCGATGCGCGCAGGCTGGTCTCGGAACTGCACCGCGTGCGCGAGCCGGATGCGGAATCGCTGTGGCTCGCGCTGCGCATCGAGCGCAAGCTGGGCGATGCAATGGGCGAGGCGGCCGTCCTGTCGCAAATGCGGCGCAAGTATCCGGACAGCCCGCAATACCGCGACGCCCTGCAGGGGAAGTTCGATTGAGCGGGCAGTCCGAGGACGTCGCGTCGCCGGAGATCCGCGCGCCGTTGCCCCCCGGCGATGCATTGAGGCGCGCGCGCGAGGCGCGTGCGCTGACCGTCGCGGAGGTGGCCGAGGCGCTGAAGCTGCGGCCCCGCCAGGTCGAGGCCATCGAGAGCGGCGATTTCGCCAGCTTCAAGGGGTTCGCCTACGCCCGCGGATTCGTGCGCAACTACGCGCGCCATCTCCAGATCGATCCGCAGCCGCTGCTCGCGGCGATGAGCGAGGTGTCCGGCGGCGAAGCGGTGAGCCTCACGCCGCCCTCGAATGCCGACGGCGAGATGCCCAGGGGCGCCGCGATGCGCGGGGTGCCCGTCTCGCTGGCGGTGCTCGCGGTCGTCGCGCTCATCGCACTCGTCGCCGTGGTCCTCTACGATCGCTCCCCTTTCCCGCTCACCGGTGCGGGCGCGCCGGCCCGGCCCGCCCCGCCGGTTGCCGCGACCGCCACTGCCCCGGTCGGTGCGCCGATGCCCGCGGCCGTGCAGCCGGCCCCGCCCGCAATCGCAGCGCTTGCGCCGGCGGCGCAGCCTCCGGTCGCGCCGAACGATGCGCACCGCCTGCGTCTGCGCTTCTCGAAGAAAGCATGGGTCGAGATCACGGATGGCTCCGGCGCGGTGCTGCTGTCGGGCACCGAGCCGGCCGGCAGCGAACGGACGCTGGAAGGCAAGCCGCCGCTGTCCCTGGTGATCGGCAATGCCGATGCGGTCGAACTCCTCTACGGGGATCGTGTGGTCGATCTCGCCCCGCATAGCGCGCGCAACGTCGCGAGGTTGCGGCTGGAATGATGCCGGCATGAACGCGCTCGAATCGCAGGCGCAGCCGGGCTCGATGCCGGCGCGCCGCCCCTCGCGGGCGGTACGGGTCGGCTCGGTGACGATCGGCGGCGGTCGGCCGATCGTCGTGCAGTCGATGACGAACACCGACACCGCGGAGGTCGCCGCCACGGCGCGACAGTGCGCGGAACTGGCCCGCGCCGGCTCCGAGCTCGTGCGCGTGACCGTCGGCACGCGCGAGGCCGCGCGTGCGGTGCCCGCGATCCGCGAGCATCTGCTGAGGATGAACGTCGCGGTGCCGCTCGTGGGCGACTTTCATTACAACGGCCACAAGCTGCTCGCCGGCGAGCCGGCGTGCGCCGAGGCACTCGACAAGCTGCGCATCAATCCGGGCAACGTGGGCAGCGGCTCGAACCGCGACGCGCGCTTCGCGCAGCTCATCGGCATCGCCTGCCGCCACGGGCGGCCGGTGCGCATCGGCGTGAACTGGGGCAGCCTCGATCCGGAGCTGCTCGCGCGGATGATGGATCGCAACGCCGCGCTGCCGCACCCGCTTCCGGCGAAGGCCGTGATGCGCGAGGCGATGATCGCCTCGGCGCTGGACAGCGCCGCACGCGCCGAGGAGCTCGGCCTTCCGCGGGATGCCATCGTACTATCGTGCAAGGTCAGCGGGGTACAGGATCTGATCGCCATCTACCGCGAGCTGGCCGCGCGCTGCGACCATGCGCTGCATCTGGGCCTGACCGAGGCCGGCATGGGCTCGAAGGGGATCGTCGCGTCGGCGGCTGCGCTCGCGGTGCTGCTGCAGGAGGGCATCGGCGACACGATCCGCGTGTCGCTGACGCCCGAGCCGGGCGGAGATCGCACGCGCGAGGTCGCCGTCGCGCAGGAGATCCTGCAGACGATGGGCCTGCGCGCGTTTGCGCCGATGGTCACTGCCTGCCCGGGCTGCGGGCGCACGACGAGCAGCGTGTTCCAGGAACTCGCGCAGCAGATCCAGGACTACGTGCGCGGCCGCATGCCGCTGTGGCGCGCGCAGCACGAGGGGGTCGAGAACCTGACGCTGGCGGTGATGGGCTGCGTCGTCAACGGCCCGGGCGAGAGCAGGCACGCCGACATCGGGATCTCGCTGCCGGGCGCGGGCGAGCTGCCGGTCGCGCCGGTCTATGTGGATGGCCGCAGGAGCGTGACGCTCAAGGGCGAGGACATCGCCGGCCAGTTTCGCGCGATCGTCGACGAGTACGTCGCGCGCCGGTTTCCGCGAAAGGCTGCGCGATGATGCCGGGATCGCCGCCCGCCGGGGACGCGAAGCCGAGGGTGCAGCCGCTACAGGCGGTGCGCGGCATGAACGACCTGCTGCCCGAGGAGGCCGCCCGCTGGGAGGCGTTCGAGGAGATCGTCCGCGACTGGCTGCACGGCTACGGCTACCGGCCGATCCGCATGCCCCTCGTCGAGCCGACTCCGCTGTTCGCGCGCGCGATCGGAGAGGCGACCGACATCGTCGAGAAGGAAATGTACAGCTTCGTCGACAGCCTCAACGGCGAGTCGCTGACGCTGCGCCCCGAGGGCACGGCTTCGTGCGTGCGCGCGACGATCGAGCACAACCTGCTGTACGGCGGCGCGCAGCGGCTGTGGTATTCGGGACCGATGTTCCGCCACGAGCGCCCGCAGAAGGGCCGCTACCGGCAGTTCCATCAGGTGGGCGTCGAGGCGCTCGGGCTGTCCGGTCCGGACGTGGATGCCGAGCACATCGTCATGGGTTTCCGGCTGTGGGCCGATCTGGGCCTGGAGGGCATCCGGCTGGAGATCAACTCGCTGGGCAGCATCGAGGAACGCCGCAGGCATCGCGACGAGCTGATCGCGCATTTCGAGCGTCATCTCGATGCGCTCGACGCCGACGCGCAGCGCAGGCTGTACGCGAATCCGCTGCGTATCCTCGACAGCAAGAATCCCGGCATGCGCGAGGTGATCGACGCGGCGCCGAAGCTGCTCGATCATCTCGGCGAGGCGTCGTTGAAGCATTTCGACGGGCTGAAAACACTGCTCGATGCGGCGGGCATCGACTACGTCATCAATCCGAGGCTGGTGCGCGGTCTGGACTACTACAACCTCACCGTGTTCGAATGGATCACCGATCGGCTCGGTGCCCAGGGCACCGTGTGCGCCGGCGGGCGCTATGACGGGCTGATCGAACAGCTCGGCGGCAGGCCGGCGCCCGCGTGCGGTTTCGCGCTCGGCGTCGAGCGGCTCCTCGCGCTGTG
This sequence comes from Rhodocyclales bacterium, assembly GCA_037440385.1. Taxonomy (GTDB): domain Bacteria; phylum Pseudomonadota; class Gammaproteobacteria; order Burkholderiales; family Rhodocyclaceae; genus CG2-30-68-42. The sequence goes on from JBBIUI010000023.1 coordinate 11,592, forward strand.
GGGTGAACCGCAGAACGGCGCGCCGCAGCCCGACGTCTATCTGGTGCATCAGGGCAGCCGCGCCGACCGGCTCGCCTTCACGCTGGCCGAGCAACTGCGCGAGGCGGGCTACTCGGTGATCCTGCATTGCGGCCAGGCCAGCTTCAAGTCCCAGATGAAGCGGGCGGATGCCTCCGGCGCCGCGCTCGCGGTGATCGTCGGCGAGGACGAGGCGGCGGCGGACCAGGCGAGCGTGAAGCCGCTGCGCGAGGCGGGCGAACAGCGCAGGGTCGATCTCGCCGATCTGCGCGATCGCCTGGCCGATTACCTTTATCCCGGATGATCCGTTATTCAGAGGAACGCGAAGATGGCGGTCTATGACCTGGAGGAACAGGAACAGCTCTCCGAGCTGAGAACCTGGTGGAAGATCAACGGCAACCGCGTCGTGATGTTCGTTGCGGCGGCTGCGGTGGCAGCGGTCGGTTATCAGGGCTGGGGCTGGTACCAGCGCAACCAGGCGGCGGAAGCCTCGTCCCTGTACGTCAAGGTGCGCAACGCCGCCGCGACGCTCGATGCGAAGGGTGCGCGCGAGGCGGCCGGCGAGCTGATCGGGCGATATCCGCGCACTGCCTACGCGGGTCTCGGCGTACTGCTCTCGGCGAAGGTGCAGTACGAGGCCGGCGATCTGAAGAACGCGCAGGCGCAACTGTCCTGGGCGGCGCAGGAGGCCACCGACCGCGAGTTGAGGGACATCGCGCGGCTGCGGCTCGCGGCGGTCCTGGCGGATCAGAAATCCTATGACGAAGCGCTGCGGCAGCTCGCCGCCGAGCCGGCGGCCGCGCTCGCCGGCCGTTATGCGGAGCTCAGGGGGGACATCCTCGCGGCCCAGGGCAAGACCGGCGAGGCGAAAAGCGCGTATCAGGCGGCGATGGGCACGGCTGCCGGCGCGAGGGGGGAAACCGCGCCGGCCGGCGAGGCCGCGCGCAACCGCCTGCAGGTCAAGCTCGACGCACTCGGGGAATGAACATGACGCACACGGGCGGGGTCGCGCCGTGGATCCGCGCAGGGCGCAGGCTGGTGCGCGCGCTGGCGGGTGCCGGCCTGGTGGTGGCGCTGTCGGGTTGTTCGACCCTCGATGCGCTGAACCCGTTTTCTTCGTCGCCCAAATTGAAGATGGCGGAGCTCGAACCGATCGCCGGCGGCGCCACGCTCGCGGTGCGCTGGCAGGCGCGTGTGGGCGGCGCGGGCAGCCACGTGTTCTCGCCCGCCGTCGTCGGCTCCAGCGTCTATGCCGCGTCCGCGGACGGCGCGCTCGTGCGCTTCGACGATGGCCGGGAGCGCTGGCGGATTTCTGCCGGCCGGGCGCTGTCCGGGGGTGTCGGCGCGGACGGGAAACGGATCGTGGTCGGAACGCCAAAGGGCGAGGTGCTCGCCTTCGATGGCGAGGGCAGGCCGGTGTGGACGGCGCGAGTGAGCTCCGAAGTGCTCGCTGCGCCGGCGGTCGGTCCCGAGGTCGTCATCGTGCGCAGCGGTGACAATCGCCTTTTCGCGCTCGATGCCACCGACGGCAAGCGGCGCTGGGTCTATCAGCGCGAGACGCCTCCGCTGACGCTGCGCAGTCCGGCAGGGGTCACGCTGGCCGAAGGCGCCGTGCTCGCCGGTTTTCCGGGCGGCAAGCTGGTCGCCGTGTCGATCGCCAACGGTGCCGCCTTGTGGGAGGCGACCGTCGCGGCGCCGAAGGGCGCCACCGAGCTCGAGCGCGTGGCCGATGTCGCCAGCCCGCCGCTGGTCATCGCCGGGCAGGTCTGCGCGGCCGCCTTCCAGGGCAAGGTCGCCTGCTTCGACGCGGCCAGTGCGGCGCCGTCGTGGTCGCGCGACATCTCCAGCATCGCCGGGATAGCCGCCGACGAGGCTCGCCTCTATGTCACCGACGACCGCGGTGCGGTGCACGCGCTCGATCGCAAGACGGGTGCCGGCGTCTGGCGCAACGACAAGCTGTTTCTGCGCGAGCTCACCCGGGCGCTGCCGATCGCGGGACACGTGGCGGTCGGCGACGTGAAAGGCTACGTGCATGTGCTGCGCGCAGCCGACGGTTCGTTCGCCGCGCGGCTGGCCATCGATGCAACCGCGATCCATGCGGCACCGGTGCCGGTCGAGGGCGGGTTCCTGGTGCAGACTTCCGGCGGCACACTGGCCGCCATCGCGTTGCCCTGATTCGCGCTCGGTGATCCCCACCGTAGTCATCGTCGGCCGGCCGAACGTCGGCAAATCGACGCTGTTCAACCGCCTGACGAAGTCGCGCGACGCGCTCGTCGCCGACCTGCCCGGTCTGACGCGCGACCGCCATTACGCCCGCGGGCGCGTCGGCGCGAAGCCCTTCCTCGTCGTCGATACCGGCGGCTTCGAACCGCGCGCCGCACAAGGCATCCTGGTCGAGATGGCCCGCCAGGCCGAGGCCGCGATCGCGGAGGCCGACGTGTTGCTGCTGATCGTCGACGCGCGCGCCGGGCTGACCGCGCACGATCAGGCGATCGCGCAGCGACTGCGCCGCAGCGGCCGGCGCACGTTGCTCGTGGCGAACAAGGCCGAGGGCATGCAGCGCGAGTCGGCCGCGGCCGAGTTCCACGAACTGGGCCTGGGCGAACCGGTGGCGATCTCCGCGGCTCACGGCGAGGGTGTGCCGGAGCTGGTCGAACTGGCGCTCGCGCCGTTCGGGGATACCGAAGCGCCGTGCGTCGTGGAGCAGGACCAGGCGCCGCGCGTGGCGATCGTCGGGCGGCCGAACGTCGGCAAGTCGACGCTGGTCAACGCGCTGCTCGGAGAGCAGCGCATGATCGCGTTCGATGAGCCGGGCACGACCCGCGATGCGATCGACGTGGAATTCGAACGCGACGGCAGGCGCTACACGCTGATCGACACGGCCGGGCTCCGGCGCAAGGGCAGGGTGTTCGAATCGGTCGAGAAGTTTTCGGTGATCAAGACGCTGCAGGCGATCGAACGGTGCAACGTGGCCGTGCTGCTGCTCGATGCGCAGCAGGACATCTCCGAGCAGGACGCGCACATCGGCGCCTTCATCGTCGAAGCGGGGCGCGCGCTGGTGGTGGCCGTCAACAAGTGGGACGGGCTCGACGAGTACCGGCGCAGCAGAATCCGCTTCGACCTCGATCGCAGCCTGCGTTTTCTGGCGTTTGCGCCGGTCGTGTATCTGTCCGCGCGCACCGGCGAGGGGCTCGCCGCGTTGTTGCGCGCGGTCGCCGCCGCTCATGCGGCGGCCATGATCCGGATGCCGACCCCGGCGCTGACCCGGACGCTGCAACGGGCGGTCGCGAGACAGTCCCCGCCGCGCTACGGACTGTCGCGGCCGAAGCTGCGCTACGCCCACCAGGGCGGCGTCAATCCGCCGGTCGTGATCATCCACGGCAGCGCGCTCGATCGCGTGCCGGACACCTACCGGCGCTACCTCGTGCGCTGCTTCATGGACGCATTCGCGCTGCGCGGCACGCCGCTGCGCGTCGAGCTGCGTACCGGCCGCAATCCTTACGTGAAGAAAAGAGGCTAGAATCCCGTTGCGCCCGCGAGGCGCAGTCGGAATGCGCGGTCGCGAGCTCGTGGAGTGCGCACCGGATTCCGGTACATCGACCCACCGACCATCATCGAGAGAGGCACTTATGAGCAGCGGCAAAGGGCAGTTGCTACAAGACCCGTTCCTGAACGCACTGCGCCGGGAGCACATCCCCGTGTCGATCTATCTGGTGAACGGAATCAAGCTGCAAGGGCAGATCGACTCGTTCGACCAGTATGTCGTGCTGCTGAAGAACACGGTGACGCAGATGGTCTACAAGCATGCGATCTCGACGGTCGTGCCGGCGCGCCCCGTGAATCTCCAGCACGAACAGGCCGCGAAGGAACCGGGCGAGGACTGATGCTGCCGGCGCGCCGGTCATCCACCGCGCATGCTTGAGGCCCCCCTTCCGAGGGCAGTGGCGCAGCGCGACGTCGCGCCTTCGCGCGCGGTTCTGGTTCAGCTCGATTTCGGCGATGCCGATCTCGCCGATCGTGTGTCGGAGCTGCGGTTGCTCGCGGCGAGCGCGGGCGTGCGCGTGCTCGCTCTGGTGCAGGGCCGGCGCCAGGCTCCGGATCCGGCCACCTGTGCGGGCAAGGGGAAGGTCGAGGAGATCGGCCGGCTCGCCGAATCCGCCGGAGCGGACCTCGTCATCTTCAATCACGAGCTGTCGGGCAGCCAGCAGCGCAATCTCGAGCGGTCGCTGGGCCGCCGCGTGATCGATCGCACCAGCCTCATCCTCGACATCTTCGCGCAGCGCGCGCGCAGCCACGAAGGCAAGCTGCAGGTGGAACTCGCTCAGCTCGATCACCTCGCCACGCGGCTGGTGCGCGGCTGGACCCACCTCGAACGCCAGAAAGGGGGCATCGGCCTGCGCGGGCCGGGCGAGACGCAGCTCGAAACGGACCGGCGGCTGCTCGGCAGGCGGGTCAAGGTCCTCAAGGAACGGCTGGTGCAGCTCGAGCGCCGGCGCGAGGTGATGCGCCGCGCGCGCACGCGCCACGAGCGGCCGGCGGCTTCGCTGGTCGGCTACACCAATGCCGGCAAGTCGACGCTGTTCAACGCGCTCGCGCATGCCGGCGCCTACGAGGCCGACCAGTTGTTCGCGACGCTGGACACGACCTCGCGACGAGTGTTCCTCGGCGATGCCGGCAGCATCGTCGTGTCCGATACCGTCGGGTTCATCCGCGATCTGCCGCACAGCCTGGTTGCCGCCTTTCACGCCACGCTGGAAGAGACGGCGAATGCCGACGTGCTGCTGCATGTCGTCGACGCGAGCCGAGCCGATCGCGATGCGCAGATCGCCGCAGTCGACCGGGTGCTCGCGCAGATCGGCGCGGCCGGCGTGCCGCGCATCCTCGTCTGGAACAAGATCGATCTCAGCGGCGGCGAGCCCGGAGTCGAGCGCGACGGCTATGGTAGAATCGCCCGCGTTCGTCTGAGCGCCCGGACCGGCGCCGGGGTGCCGTTGCTGCGTGAAGCGCTTGCCGAGTTCGTCAGGGGACGCGTGCCGGCGGGCGGGCAGGCGCCGGGCCCGAACGATGCGTAGCCCGCCCGGACTGCAAGGCCGCTGACCCCCTTACTTCGATCCTATGACTTTCCTTCGCTCCGTCCTTGCCCGCGTGCTGTGGTCGCTCAACGATCCGCAGTGGGGTCGCCGTCCGGGCGGCGACAAGCAGGGTCCGCCCGACCTGGAAGAGCTGTGGCGCGACCTGAACCGGCGGCTCGGCGGACTGTTTTCGCGCAAGGGTTCGCGAGGCGGCGGCGACGGCGGTCCGCCGAAACCTCCGATCAGCGCGCGCCAGTTCGGCGGCGGCATCGGCGTGCTGGTGATGCTGGTCGTCGTGGTCTGGCTCGCGAGCGGCTTCTACATCGTCGATGCGAGCCAGCGCGGCGTCGTGCTGCAATTCGGCCGCTACAAGGAAACGACCGAGCCGGGGCTGCGCTGGCGGCTTCCGTATCCGTTCCAGTCGCACGACCTCGTCAATCTGACCGGCGTGCGCACCGTCGAGGTGGGCTACCGCGGCACGGCCAAGAACATCGTGCTCAAGGAAGCGCTGATGCTCACCGATGACGAGAACATCATCAACATCCAGTTCGCGGTGCAGTACATCCTGAAGGATCCGGAGTCCTACCTGTTCAACAACCGCGACCCGGAGCTTTCCGTGATCCAGGTGGCCGAGACCGCGATCCGCGAGATCGTCGGCAAGAGCAAGATGGACTTCGTGCTCTACGAGGGCCGCGAGCAGATCGCCGGAAATGCCGCGCAGCTGATGCAGGAGATCCTCGACCGCTACGGTACCGGCATACAGATCAGCAAGGTGACGATGCAGAACGCGCAGCCGCCCGAACAGGTGCAGGCCGCATTCGATGACGCCGTCAAGGCCGGCCAGGACCGCGAGCGGCAGAAGAACGAGGGCCAGGCCTATGCCAACGATGTCGTTCCGCGTGCCCGCGGTACCGCGGCGAGGCTCAACGAGGAGTCACGCGCCTACCGGCAGCGGGTGATCGCCCAGGCCGAAGGCGATGCCAGCCGGTTCGCGCAGGTGCTGGCCGAGTATCAGAAGGCACCCGAGGTGACCCGCTCGCGCATGTACCTCGACACCGTCCAGCAGGTCATGTCGAATGTCAGCAAGGTCATGATCGACTCGCGCGCGAACAGCAATCTGCTCTACCTTCCGCTCGACAAGCTGATGCAGTCGGCCGGTGCGGTTTCGGCCGCGCAGGCACCCAACGCGAGTTCGCTGCCCGAGACGGCAGGCGCGAGCAGGCCCGTGGCGCCGGGCGACGCGGTGCCGGATGCGCGATCGCGTGAATCGCTGCGCACGCGCGAACGGGGAGACCGCTGATGCAGGGCAAGGCTCCGATCTTCGCAGGCATCGCGCTGACGGCGCTGATCGTCGCGTCGATGACGCTGTTTACCGTCGATCAGCGGCAGTATGCGATCGTCCTCCAGCTCGGAGAGATCAAGGACGTCATCAAGGAGCCGGGGCTGCGGTTCAAGTGGCCGCTGATCCAGAACGTGCGCTATTTCGAGCGCCGCATCATGACGTTCGATTCTCCCGAACCCGAGCGTTTCATCACCTCCGAAAAGAAGAACGTGCTGGTCGATGCCTTCGTCAAGTGGCGCATCGTCGATCCGCGCCTGTACTACGTTTCGGTCGCCGGAGATGAGGCGCGTGCCACGATCCGGCTGGCGCAGACCGTCAACGCCGGATTGCGCGAGGAGTTCGGCAAGCGCACCGTGCATGAGGTGGTGTCCGGGCAGCGCGAGGACATCATGGAGCAGATGCGCAGCAAGGCCGACGCCGACACGCGCAAGATCGGCGTACAGGTCATCGACGTGCGTCTGAAGCGCGTGGATTTGCCCACCGAGGTCAGCGAATCGGTCTATCGCCGCATGGAGGCCGAGCGCAAACGCGTCGCCAACGAGCTGCGCTCGCAGGGTGCCGCCGAGGCCGAGCGGATCCGCGCGGATGCGGACCGGCAGCGCGAGATCATCGTCGCGGAAGCCTACCGCGACGCGCAGAAGCTCAAGGGCGAAGGCGACGCCAAGGCCACCGCCGTCTATGCGAACGCGTTCGGCAGGAGTCCGGAGTTCTACGCGTTCTACCGCAGCCTGGAGGCCTATCGCCAGAGCTTCCGCAGCAAGAACGATGTGATGGTCGTCGAGCCCAGCGCCGATTTCTTCAAGTATCTGAAGAGCCCGGGGCCGGGCGCCGCGACGCCGAAGAAGTGACCGCGATGGCCCGAGTCCCGCCACAGTCCCGGCTCTGCGCCGTTGCGGTGCGCACGGCGTAGGAATGGGACGCACGCTGCTGATCGCGGTCGCGCTGATGCTGGTGATCGAAGGTCTGCTGCCATTCGTCGCCCCGGCGCTGTGGCGCGAGGCGTTCCGCAGGGTCACCGAGCTGTCCGACGGGCAGATCCGGTTCATCGGGCTGTCCTCGATGATGCTCGGACTGTTGTTCCTGCTGCTGCTGCGCTGATCCCGTGCGCCGCTGGCTGTTGCCCGAATCGATCGAGGACGTGCTGCCCGGCGAGGCGCGCAGGATCGAGCGGCTGCGCCGGTCGATCCTCGACGCGATGCGTGGCGCCGGCTATGAACTCGTCATTCCGCCGCTGCTCGAATATCTGGAATCGCTGCTCACCGGTTCGGGGCGCGACCTCGACCTGCGCACCTTCAAGCTCGTCGACCAGCTCTCGGGGCGCACGATGGGCCTGCGCGCGGACATCACCCCGCAGGTGGCGCGCATCGATGCGCACCTGCTCAACCGCGAGGCGGTGGCGCGGCTGTGCTATTGCGCGAGCGTGCTGCACACGCTGCCGTGCAGCCTGACCGCCACCCGCGAACCGCTGCAGGTCGGGGCGGAACTGTTCGGCCATGCCGGGCTCGAAGCGGACGCGGAAATCCTCCGGCTGCTGTCGCGCTCGATCGCCATCGCCGGAATACGCGCGACGCGCATCGACGTGGGCCATGTCGGCGTGTTCCGGGCGCTCGCGCGGCTGGCCGGAGTCGACGCGGAACTCGAGCGGACGCTGTTCGAGGCGCTCCAGTCCAAGGACCTGCCGGAGCTCGCGACGCTCGCCGCCGGCGTGACCGAACCGGCCCGATCGGGATTGCTGGCGCTGCCCGGGCTGTATGGCGGGCTGGACGCGCTGGACCGGGCGGCCCGCGTTCTGCCGGCCGACGCGGCGATCGGTCGCGCGCTCGACGATCTTCGCCGGCTCGGCGCCGATCTCGCCGATCTGCCGCTGAGCTACGATCTCGCGGATCTGCGCGGCTACCACTACCACACCGGGGTCGTGTTCGCGGCCTATGCCGACGGCCAGCCGGGTGCGATCGCGCTCGGCGGACGCTACGACGATGTCGGCCGCCAGTTCGGGCGGGGCCGTCCGGCGACCGGGTTCTCGATGGACCTGCGCGAGATCGCGCGGATCGCGCCGGACGTCCCGGCCGACAGTCCCATCCTGGCCCCGTGCGCGCCCGAGCCCGGCCTGCGCGAGGAGATCGAGAGGCTGCGTGAGGCCGGCGAGATCGTCCTCGTCGAGCTGCCCGGCCACGAAGGCCGCTGGCGGGAAACCGGCTGTGCGCGCCGTCTCGCACGGGTCGGCGGTCGATGGTGCGTGGTCGCGATGTCAAACGGAGAATGAGCGCCATGGCAAGAAATGTCGTTGTGGTGGGAACCCAGTGGGGCGACGAGGGCAAGGGCAAGATCGTCGACTGGCTGACCGAATCGGCGCAAGGCGTCGTGCGCTTCCAGGGCGGGCACAACGCCGGCCACACGCTGGTGATCGGCGGCCGCAAGACGGTCCTGCACCTGATTCCGTCGGGCATCCTGCATCGGGGCGTGGCGTGCTACATCGGCAACGGCGTCGTGGTCTCGCCGCAGGCGCTGATCCAGGAGATCGACGAGCTCGAGGCGGCCGGTGTCGACGTGACCGGACGGCTGAAGATCTCGGAGGCCTGCCCGCTGATCCTGCCTTACCATCAGGCGCTCGACCTCGCGCGCGAAGCGGCCAAGGGCGCGAACAAGCTCGGCACGACCGGGCGCGGCATCGGCCCGGCCTACGAGGACAAGGCCGCACGCCGCGCGCTGCGGCTGCAGGATCTGCTGCGGCCCAAGCGCTTCGCCGAACGGCTGGCGGAAGTGCTCGACTACCACAACTTCGTGCTGCAGCACTATTACCGCTCGGAGCCCGTCGATTTCAACCGGACGCTCGAAGAGGCGCTCGCCGCGGCGCCCAGGCTCGAGCGGCTCGTCGCCGACGTGCCGCGGGCGCTCTACCAGGCCAACCGCGAAGGCGCCAATCTGCTGTTCGAGGGTGCCCAGGGGACGCTGCTCGACATCGATCACGGCACCTATCCGTTCGTCACGTCGAGCAACTGCGTCGCCGGTTCCGCGGCGGCCGGCTCCGGCGTCGGGCCGAACATGCTGCACTATGTGCTCGGGATCACCAAGGCCTATGCCACGCGGGTGGGCAGCGGGCCGTTCCCGACGGAACTGTTCGACGACACCGGCAAATATCTGGCCACGCGCGGCCGGGAATTCGGCGCGACGACCGGTCGGCCGCGCCGCTGCGGCTGGTTCGACGCGGCCGCGCTGAAGCGCTCGATCCAGATCAACGGCGTGTCGGGCCTGTGCGTGACCAAGCTCGACGTGCTCGACGGTGTCGAAGAGCTCAAGCTGTGCACCGGCTACCGCCTCGATGGCGGCATCTCGGACATCCTGCCGGTGGGCGCGGACGATCTGACGCGCTGCGAGCCGGTCTATGAGACGCTGCCGGGCTGGAAGCAGAGCACCGTGGGCGCGAGGTCGCTGGAGGCGCTGCCGGTCAACGCGCGCGCCTATCTGCAACGCGTGGGCGAGGTCTGCGGCGTTTCGCTGGCGATGATCTCGACCGGCGCCGAGCGCGACGAAACCATCGTGCTGCACCATCCTTTCGGCTGACGCAGCCCTGCGCTACGCGGTAATCCGATCCACGACACGCGCATCCTGCCGGCGTCCGGACGGCTGCCGGTGTGGTGCCCAGGAGAGGACTCGAACCTCCACAGTGTTGCCACCACTAGGACCTGAACCTAGCGCGTCTACCAATTTCGCCACCTGGGCAGGCGGGCGCGATTCTAGCGGATGATCCGGGACAGAGCAATGAAACCGAAAGCCCCGCAGACCCCGCAGACCCCGAGCGCACTGCGCCGCAGCGACCCGAACTACGCCGAGGAGGCGCGCAAGTACGAGCGGCCGCTGCCCTCGCGCGAGTTCATCGTGCGGCAGCTCGCCGAACAGGGTATGCCGGTGTCCTTCGAGCGGCTCGCGCAGCTGCTCGACATCGATCCGTCCGAGTTCGATGCGTTCGGCCGGCGTCTCGCCGCGATGCGCCGGGACGGGCAGCTCATGCAGAACCGGCGCGAGGACTACCTGATCCCGGACAAGGCGGACCTGATCCCCGGCCGCGTGCAGGGACACCCGGACGGCTACGGCTTTCTGGTGCCCGATGCCGGGGGCGCCGACCTGTTCCTCGGCCCGCACGAGATGCGCAAAGTGCTGCACGGCGACCGGGCGCTGGTGCGGCCCGCCGGCCAGGACCGGCGCGGGCGTCCGGAAGGCGAGATCGTCGAGGTGCTCTCGCGCGCCAACGTGCGCCTGGTCGGGCGCGTCGTCGAGCAGCGCGGCGTGCTCGCCGTGATCCCGGAGGACCGGCGCATCAGCCAGGACATCCTGATCGCGCCGGGCGCACGGCGCAAACCGAAGGCCGGCCAGATCGTCGTCGTTGAGATTGTCGAGCAGCCTACCCGAATCGCGCAGCCGATCGGGCGCGTCGTCGAGACGCTGGGCGATTATCTCGATCCAGGCATGGAGATCGAGATCGCGCTGCGCAAGTTCGATCTGCCGTTCGAGTTCTCGCCGGGGGGCGCGCGCGCGGCCGCGCGCCTTCCCGAGGCGGTGCCCCCGGCCGAGGTCACGGGTCGCGAGGATCTGCGCGCGCTGCCGCTGGTGACCATCGACGGCGAGACCGCCAGGGATTTCGACGATGCGCTGTGGTGCGAACGCACCGGGCGCGGATTCCGGCTCGTCGTCGCGATCGCCGACGTCAGCCACTACGTGCGCCGGGGCGGTGCGCTCGATGCCGACGCCTACGAGCGCGGCAACTCGGTCTACTTCCCGCGCCGGGTCATCCCGATGCTGCCGGAGAAGCTGTCGACGGGCCTTTGCTCGCTCAATCCGCACGTCGATCGGCTCGTGATGGCGTGCGACATGTCGATCGGTGCGAGCGGCACGATCGAGTCCTGGCGGTTCTATCCTGCCGTCATCCATTCCCACGCGCGTCTGACTTACACGCAAGTGGCTGCCGCGCTCTACGAACCGGGCGCTGAGGCTGCCCGCGCGCTGACCCCGCTGATGGGGCCGCTGCGCAGCCTCGACGCCGTGTATCGGGCGCTCGCGCAGGCCCGCGCCAAACGCGGCGCGATCGACTTCGAGACGGTCGAGACGATGATGGAATTCGACGACCGCGGCAAGATCGCGCGCATCCTGCCCTACGAGCGCAACGATGCGCACCGCATCGTGGAGGAATGCATGCTGGCGGCCAACGTATGCGCGTCCGAAATGCTCCAGCGCCACGGCCATCCCGCGCTCTACCGCGTGCATGAGGGGCCCACGGCGGAGAAGCTCGCGAACCTGCGCGAGTTCCTGAAGGAATTCGGCCTCGAACTGAAGGGCGGCGACGATCCGCACGCCAGCGACTATGCGCGGCTGCTCGCCAGGATCGCCGGCCGGCCCGACAAGCAGTTGCTGCAGACGATGATGCTGCGCTCGCTGCGGCAGGCCGTCTACAGCCCGAACAACGTCGGCCATTTCGGCCTGGCCTACGAGTCCTACACGCATTTCACGTCGCCGATCCGGCGCTATCCGGATCTGCTGATCCACCGCGCGATCAAGGCGGTGCTCGCCGGCACCCGCCACGAGCCGGGCGACTGGGAGGAGATCGGCCTGCACTGCTCGGCGACCGAGAGGCGCGCCGACGAGGCCACGCGCGAGGTCGAATCCTGGCTCAAGTGCCATTTCATGCAGGACCGCGTCGGCGAGCGGTTCGAGGGCAGCGTCTCGGCCGTGGTGCCGTTCGGAATCTTCGTCGCGCTCGACGGCATCTACGTCGAAGGCCTGGTCCACATCTCCGATCTCGGCGCAGATTACTTCCATTACGACGAGGCCAGGCACGAGTTGCTCGGGGAGCGCACGGGACGGCGGTTCCGCCTCGCCGACCGGGTACCTGTACAGCTCGTGCGCGCCGATCTCGAAACGAAGAAGATCGATTTCCGCCTGATCTCCGAAGACACGAAACCGCACTCGCCCGGCCGCAGGCGCGCGTCGCGGCGATGAGAGCGACGCGGCTGATCCACGGCTTCCATGCGGTGGGCGCGCGGGTGCGCCGACAGCCGGATTCGGTGCGCGAGATCTATCTCGCGGACGAGCGCCAGGACGCGCGCTCGCGCGATCTGGCGCGCGCCGCGCAACTCGGCGGGATCCGGATCGTCCTCGTCGACGCCGGGCGGCTGGATGCGATGGCCGGGCACGGACGCCACCAGGGCGTGGTGGCGCGGGTCGATGTCGGCGCCTACGTGGGTATCGAGGAAGTGCTGGGCGCGCTCACCGAGCCCGCACTGCTGCTCGTGCTCGACGGCGTGCAGGATCCGCACAATCTCGGCGCCTGCCTGCGGGTGGCCGACGCGGCGGGAGCGCACGCGGTCATCGCGCCGCGCGACCGGGCGGTCGGGCTCAATGCCACGGCCATCAAGGTCGCGAGCGGCGCGGCGGACGCGGTTCCCTATGTCACCGTCACCAATCTCGCACGCACGCTGCGCGAGCTGAAGGAGCGCGGCGTGTGGACGATAGGCGCGCAGGCAGGCGCGGCGCGCGACCTGTACGCCGCCGACCTGCGCGGCCCGCTCGCCTGGGTGCTCGGTGCCGAGGGCAGCGGATTGCGCCGGCTCACGGCGCAGACCTGCGACGAGCTGGCGGGCATCCCGATGCGCGGATCGGTGGAAAGCCTCAACGTCTCGGTGGCCAGTGGCATCTGCCTGTTCGAGGCGCGCCGCCAGCGCGGCTGAACATGTGCGGGCGCATCGATCTGCATACGCCGGCGGCCGAGATCGCCCGGCTCTTCCACGCGGGGCCGGGATTCGATGCCGCGGCCGTGAAGGGAGGCTGGAACATCGCGCCGGCGCGCAGGATCCTCGCGGTCATCGCCGCGGACGGCGCGCGCGCACTGGTCGGGCTGAGCTGGGGCTTCCTCGCCCGCTGGGCCAGGGACGCGAGCGGGCCGAAACCGATCAACGCGCGCGCCGAAACCGTGTTCGCCAGGCCGATGTTCCGGGACGGCGCGCGCAGGCGCCGCTGCCTGATCCCGGTGGATGGTTTCTACGAGTGGAAGCGCGAGGGCGGGCGCAGGCTGCCCTACTATTTCCGGCTCGCCGACGGTGTGCCGTTCGCGCTGGGCGGCATCTGGGAGAGCTGGTCGCCGCGAGACGGCGACGGGCAGCGCGAGGCGCTGCATACCTGCGCGATCCTGACCACTGCCGCGAACGAACGGATGGCGCCCGTCCATGATCGCATGCCGCTCGTGATCGGGCCGTCCGATCACGAGCGCTGGCTCGCGGGCGAGGCCACCGGCGACGAGGACCTCGCCCGTATGCTGCGGCCATACGACGGCTCGCGGATGGTGCGCTGGCGCGTGGGCGAGCGCGTCAATCACGCCGCGAACGATGGCGCGGAGCTGCTGCGGCCGTTGCCGGACTGAGCTGGTCGTGCCGCGCGGCAGCTCGTGTCGATGCGTCGCGATCGATCGCCGATCGGTCCGCGCCGGCAATCCGCTGCGCAAGGCGCCGGCGGACGCGGTCGAGGCGCTCGTCGGCAATGGCGCCGATACTTCCCGCCGGCGGCGAACCGTCGATCGCCGCGAGGCGGGACGGGCACAACACGCCAGGCGCCTTCAGGCCGCTGGCTGTAAAGTCAGGATGTGAGGTTGCGGCACTTCGTCGAAACCGGCTTGCGCTCGTTCGACGCGCGACGAAACCATGCAGACCCTCCAATCATCGAAACGAGGCGACCGGCGCGCGTCAAATCCGCCCGTGCCCCACGCCGCCGCTTCCTCCTGCCTGCCCTGCGCACCGCCGTGCCAGCAGGCCGGCCAGGCCCGCGAACAGCACCGAACCGAATCCCCATACCCAGGCATAGCCGATCATGTCCCCCCAAGGTGCCAGCGCATAGGCCACCGCCAGGATCGCCCATACCACGGTAATGGGAGCGACGAGCCAGAAATCTTCGTTCATGGATTGCCTCCGCTCAGTGTCCGCCGCCGCCACCGATCGCGGAGACCGGAAGCGCCTGCATCAATTCGAATCCCAGTGCGGTGAAGAGATACATCGCGCCCACGATCAGCAGCACCGAGAGCGGTCCCACCCAGACCCTGACGCCGGGCCGCAGGGCGACCGCGCCACCCCAGGCCAGCGTCGGCGGGGCGGTATGCAGGGTGCTGCGCCGCTGCGGCAGCAGCGACATGGCGATGCCGGCCGCGAACACCGCAAGGGCCAGCGCCATCACGGCGCCACCGATGCCCACCGCCGCCATCAGCCCCTGCCACAGGGCCGGTGCCTGGTTCTGGTAGGCCACGTCGATGACCCGCCGCGGCACGCCCAGATAACCGGCGCTCACCCCGGCCGCGCCGAACACCAGCAGCCCGCCAAGAGCGAGCCAGGGCATCCAGCGCAGCAGGCCGGGACGCCACAGCGCGCGAGCGCCGATGGCCGGAAGGACCACCGCGAGCGCGGCGAGCAACGTCAGGCTCACCGTTCCGAGGGTGAAGAAATGGAAGTAACCGGGCACGAAGAAGGTATCGGACAGCAGCGGCGCCAGCCGTTCCTGGATCAGCACGAACGCGAAGGTGATTCCCAATCCCATGCTGAGCGCCGCCACTCCGACGGCGGCCATCGCGGGATTGCGCCAGGGAAGCATGCGGATCCAGCCGAACAGCCCGCGCCCGCCGTGGGTGCGTGCGTGCGCCTCCAGCGAAGCGACGATGATCAGGAAGGCGGTCAGCGTCGGCACGCTTACGAAGAGCGACAGCATCGAGCCCGCCACCCGCACCGCGCCGGGCAGGTCCGGCTCGAGAAACATGTGGTAGAGCGAGGTCGGCGGCACGAACACCAGGTACATCGAGAATACGATCTTGGAGAAGCGTTCGCCGAACACCGAATGGACCCCGGTCAGCTCGCGCATCAGCACGTACCACAGGATCACGGTCGCCATCAGCGGCAGATAGTGCATGTTGTGGAACACGATGTGCCAGTCGGTGCCCTGGCTCGCCGGGAACGGCGCAAGGCCCAGCACCCACAGCGCGCCGGGCAGGAAGGCATGCAGCGCGGCGAAGCCGCTCACCATCAGGAATCCGGCCCACACGAACAGCGCGAAGCCCACCGAGCTCATCCGCTCCCGCCGCCCCTGACGGCGCGGTGTGAGCAGGGTGGCGATGGCCGAGACCGGCAGCACCATCAGGCCCGCTCCCAGCAGCAGGTAGCCGAGATCGAACACGAGCATCGCCTGCGGGTTCTGCGACGCAAGCTCCGGCGTGCCGTTGTACAGCGGGGGCATGCCCAGGAAGGCGGCTGCGGTGCTCACGACGAATCCGGCCGCGATCAGCGCGAATCCGGCCCAGGCCGCACCCCGCCAGGCGAGCCCGCGGCCTTCCTCGACCGCGGCGAAGCCCAGAAGCAGTGCAGCCTGCACGGTGAACAGCCAGTAGAAGAAGATGCTCACCCCGTGCAGCGTGAGAAAGCGGTATCCGGTGTTCGGGATGATGTCGAGGAATCCGGCACGCGCAGCCGCGGTGAGCACCCCGCCCAGGATCCCGAGGGCGAGCGCCACCAGCGCAGCCGATACCATCGCGACCAGCAGCCGGCGATCCGGCGCCGGCAGTGCGGCGAAGCGTTCCCTGTAGGTCGTTTCCATGCTCATGCCACCTCGATCGTCGCCTGCATCGTGTCGTGGGCCGGACCGCAATAGACGGTGCAACTCACCAGGTAACGGCCGGGTTTCCGGAATGTCATCTCGGTTTCCGTGACGCGGCCCGGATGCAGGCGCGTCATACGCGCACCGCGCCCGAACTGGATCGAGGCGCCGTGCGACAGATCGAGCGCCATCATGCGAAAGCGATAGCGACGCCCGGCGTCCAGACGCAGCGCGTTGGGCATGTAGTACCACATGCCCGCCGCCAGATAGACGTCGAGCGGCCCATCGGCGTGCTCGTGGCCCGCCCCTGGTGCGCCCGGGGCCACCGCAGCGGCCTCCGTCTGCATCCCGTGCCCCGTCGCGTCGTGGCCCTCGTGCGCACCGGCTGGCGCCGCGCCGCGACCCGCCGTCCCGTGGTGCATCGCGCCATCACTGGTGGCCGCATGACCCATCGCCGCATGATCCATCGCGCCGCCACCCGCCGCAGCGCGCTCGCTCGCCGTGCCATCGATGGCACCGTGGTCCATGGCCCCGTGATCCATCGCGCCGCCGTTCATGGCCCCGTGATCCATCGCCGCGTGCTCTTCGAGCGCAGCGGGCACGCTCATGCCCGGCACCCTGGCCGCGTCCGCCAGGACACGCGGATGCACGCTTCCGTCGGGCAGCCGGTAGCGCTCGATGAACTGCTCGGTCAGGCGCCGGAATTCCTCCGCTGTCGGGCCTGCAGCCCCCGCGCCATGTCCGCCGTGACCCCCGCCGGTCGCGGCCAATGCTTCGCGGCTGTCCAGTCCGAGCAATGCCAGGGGCCCAGGGGCGGCGCCGTAGGCGGCCCACAGGCCGTACAGGCTGACGCCGCCGAAACCCAGGGTGGCGATGAAAGACCTGCGCGTGGTCCAGTGCTTCTTCGATACGATGACGGGCGACACGGTTTCTCCTCTCGTGAAAATTCGGCGGCGATTGTCTCGGAGCAAGCGCAACGCGAGCGCGACCGCACGATTACGTTTTCGTAATGAACGCCGTTCGGTGACCGGCGCCCGCCGCGAGCGGCAGCCGTTCGAGGAGCGGATGCGCCGGCCGGTCATGTCGAGCGATGATCCTACCAACTTCTTGACCAACCGGAGCGAACCCGTGAGCACGGTTCAGGGCGGCGGGCAGGCCGTGATCACGGTCCGCAGGCAGCCGGTCGCCAGGCTCGTCCCGGTCGCCGCGCCGAACAGAGCGCCACGTTCGCCGGATGAACGTCGTGGCTGATCGGGAACCCTCACGACACGCTCGTGCCGACACGCGTTGCGCCGGGTGCGGGCGCTGCGTATAATCCCCTCCCTTTTCAGCCCGGACCGGATGGCCCGGGTTCAACCTCGCTCCACCGGATGCCGATGC
>JBBIUI010000024.1:0-28151 GCA_037440385.1 Rhodocyclales bacterium
CTCGGCGAGCCGCCGGGCGATCGACATCGAAGGTCTGGGGCCTTCACGGATCGACCAGCTCGTCGATGGCGGGCTCGTGAAGACCGCGGCCGATCTCTACCGGCTGGAGGTACGGGATCTGGCAGTGCTGGAGGGCATGGCGGAGAAATCGGCCGGGAACCTGGTGCAGGCGATTCGCGCCAGCCGGAGCACCACGTTCGCCCGCTTCATCTACGCACTCGGCATACGCAACGCGGGCGAGGCGACCGCGAAGATTCTCGCGGCGCATTTCGGTGACCTCGATCGGCTGATGGCGGCGACCGAGCAGGAATTGACCAGCGTTCCGGAGGTCGGACCGGTGGTCGCGGCGAGCCTCGCGGGTTTCTTCGCGGAACCGCATAATCGCGACGTGATCGCGCAGCTGCGTTCCGCCGGCGTGAATTGGCCGCAGGAGCGGCCGGCATCCGCGCAACGAACGCTCGCCGGGAAGGTTTTCGTGCTGACCGGAACGCTGGCGGGCATGACCCGGGACGAGGCCGCCGCGAAGATCGAAGCATGCGGTGGCAGGGTCAGCGGATCGGTTTCGGCGAAGACGGATTACGTCGTCGCAGGCGCGAATCCGGGAAGCAAGATCGAACGGGCGCGGTCTCTCGGCGTGGAGGTCATCGACGAACCCGCGCTGATGCGCCTGCTTTCGCAACGATGACGGGGGGGATATGAAGGTCAGAAAAGCGGTGTTTCCGGTCGCCGGCCTCGGCAGCCGGTTCCTGCCCGCCACCAAGGCGAGTCCCAAGGAGATGCTGCCCGTCGTGGACAAGCCGCTGATCCAGTATGCGGTGGAGGAGGCCGTGGCGGCCGGCATCACCGACATGGTGTTCATCACCGGGCGCACCAAGCGGGCGATCGAGGACCATTTCGACAAGGCCTACGAGATCGAGGCCGAGCTGAGCGCTCGCGGCAGGGACGATCTGCTGCGCGTGGTGCAGGAGACGGTACCGAGGGACATCAACTGTATCTACATCCGGCAGGCGGAGCCGCTCGGTCTCGGTCATGCCGTGCTGTGCGCCGCTCCGGTGGTCGGAGACGAACCGTTCGCGGTGATCCTCGCCGACGATCTGGTCGATTCCGATCAGGCGGTGATGTCGCAGATGACCGAGGTGTACGCGCAGCATCGCTGTTCGGTGCTCGGCGTGCAGGACGTTCCGCGCGATCGCACCGGCCAGTACGGCATCGTCAGCACGCGGGCCGCGGAAGGTGACGTCCAGCGCGTCGATGCGATCGTCGAGAAACCTGCTCCGGAGCGCGCGCCCGGCACGCTCGCGGTGATCGGCCGCTACATCCTGACCGCGCGCATCTTCGAACATCTGCGCGGCATGCAGCGCGGCGCGGGCGGCGAGATCCAGCTCACCGACGCGATCTCGTCGCTGCTCGCCGAGCAGGCCGTGCTCGCCTACCGTTTCCGCGGCACCCGCTACGATTGCGGTTCCAAGCTCGGTTACCTCCAGGCGACCGTCGCGCTCGCGCGCAAGCACCCGGAACTCGGTGCCGACTTCGACCGCTACCTGCGCTCGCTCGATCTGTGACGATGACCGGCGAGCAGGCCTGGGCCATCCTGCGCGATGCCGAGCTGATCGTCCCGGCACCGGCAGTCGAGGATGACCGTTATCATGAAGCGCGCGAGATCACCGCGCGGCTCGGCGGTGCGCATCCGCTCGTACTCTCGGTGATGGGCGGCGCGGTGGTGTTCACGGGCAATCTGTTGCCGCGCCTGCACTTTCCGCTCGATTTCGATTACGTGCATGTCACCCGTTATGGCGACGAACGGGCCGGCGGACCCTTGCGCTGGATCGCCGCGCCGCGCACGGCGGTGCGCGATCGCGTCGTGTTGCTGGTCGATGACATCCTCGACGAAGGAATCACTCTCGCGGCGATCCGGCAGAAGGTGCTGGAGCTGGGCGCGCGGGAGTGTCTCGCGGCGGTGTTCGCGGACAAGGATCTCGGGCGGCCGAAACCGGTGAGCGCCGATTTCGTCGGCGTGCGGGTGCCGGACCGCTACGTGTTCGGCTTCGGGATGGATGCAGGCGGGGCGTGGCGCAACCTGCCCGCGATCTATGCCGTCGGCAAGTCGCCGCACGGCTGAAACGAGATGGAGCGATCGATGCTGGCAATCATCGGCGGCAGCGGGTTGACCCGGCTGTCGAGCCTCGAAGTCCGCGAGCGGCGGGTGATGCGCACACCCTACGGAGAACCCTCGGGCTCGCTGCTTCTCGGGCGCATCGCCAATCGCGACGTCGTTTTCATCGCGCGGCACGGCTACGGTCACACGATTCCGCCCCATCAGGTGAAC
Organism: Rhodocyclales bacterium; assembly: GCA_037440385.1. Classification (GTDB taxonomy): domain Bacteria; phylum Pseudomonadota; class Gammaproteobacteria; order Burkholderiales; family Rhodocyclaceae; genus CG2-30-68-42. Next base: position 2,327 of record JBBIUI010000024.1, read on the forward strand.
TATCGGGCCAACGTCTGGGCGCTGCGCGAGCTGCGCGCGAGCCAGATCGTTTCGGTCGCGTCGGTCGGCGGCATCCGCGCCGATCTGGGGCCGGGAACGCTGGCGGTGCCTCACCAGATCATCGATTACACCTGGGGCCGCATGAGCACCTTCCACGACACGGTCGACGTGCCGGTGGTGCATATCGACTTCACCGAGCCGTACGATTCGATGCTGCGCGCGCAGCTGCTCGCCGCCGCGCGCGAAGCCGGCGAGCCGATCGTCGACGGCGCGGTGTATGCGGCGACCCAGGGGCCGAGGCTGGAGACGGCGGCGGAGATCGACCGCCTGGAGCGCGACGGAGCCGATGTCGTCGGCATGACCGGCATGCCCGAAGCCGCGCTCGCCCGCGAAGCCGGCGTGCCCTATGCCGCGATCGCGGTCGTGGCCAACCACGCCGCCGGTCGCGGCGAGAGCCGCAGCGCGGTGCAGTTCGCGTCGATCGAGGAAGTGCTCAAGCTCGCCGCCGCGCGAGTCAAGCGCATCCTCGAGCGCCTGTGCGCGTGATCCGGCCGGTGCTCAGGATGGGCGACGCGCGGCTGCTGGCGACGGCGCGGCCCGTCACCGATTTCGCATCGGGTGCATTGCGCGGGCTGCTCGACGACCTGTTCGACACGATGCACGAACTGGACGGTGCCGGGCTCGCCGCGCCGCAGATCGGTGTCGGCCTGCGCGTGGTGGTGTTCGGCTTCGAGCACAATGCGCGTTATCCGGAAGCCGAACCGATCCCGCCGACCGTGCTGATCAATCCCCGGATCGAGCCGCTTTCCTCCGAGCGGGAATACGGCTGGGAGGGCTGCCTGTCGGTGCCGGGCATGCGCGGCTGGGTGCCTCGACTCGCGCGCATCCGTTACGGCGGGCTCGACGCGGCCGGACGGCCTTTCGAGCGCGACGCGAACGGCTTCCACGCCCGCGTCGTTCAGCATGAATGCGATCATCTCGACGGCATCCTGTACCCGATGCGAATGACCGATCTGACCCGCTTCGGATTCACCGATGCACTGTTTCCCGGGGGCGAACCCGGCGGCCGTTCGGAGTAGCGCCGAATCGCTTGCCGGCGCACCTGCCGCGCCGCGTCGCAAAAAATTGAGTTGGGTCAATGAGAAACCGCCGGCAGGCTTGTAGCGTGCGCTGGTACGCGGAGCTGACCGAAAAGCGATGCTGGGGCTGACGAGGACGCGGTTCGTGCGCGGTGCGGTCCGCCCGAGGCGGCCGCGGCCGCCCTGGGCGATCGCCGAAAGCGAGTTCATCACCCGCTGCACCCGCTGCGGCGCGTGCGCGCAGGCGTGTTCACCGGGCATCGTCGTGCCGGGTGCCGGCGGATTTCCCGAAGTCGATTTCGAGCGCGGAGGGTGCCTCTTCTGCGGCGAATGCGCACGTGTCTGTTCGCCGCATGCCCTTCGCATCGTCGCGGGCGGCCCGCCGTGGCGCTTGCGCGCGGCCGTCGCTGCGGTTTGCCTGGGCGCTCGTGGAGTCGTCTGCGGAAGCTGCGTCGATGCGTGCGACACGCAGGCCATCGTCTTGCGCACTCATGCCGGCGGGGCCGGGATGCCGCAGGTCGATGGGCACGGCTGTACCGGCTGCGGGGCCTGCATGTCCGTTTGTCCGGCGTCGGCCATCGTCGTTCGGGAACCGGCCGTTACGGGAGCGCCCGTCTGATGGAAATCTCGAGCCTGGTGATCCATGCGGCGCCGGGAAGATTCGACGAGGTGGCCACGGCGCTCGCCCGAATCGACGGCGTCGAACTGCATGCCAACGATGGCAGCGGCCGGATCGTGCTGACGATCGAGGACGGCGACGGTTACCGCGTGGAAGATTCGATCACGGAAGTGCAACGACTCGCCGGCGTGATGTCGGTGGCACTCGTGTATCAGTATTGTGATGATGTGGCTGAAAACTCGGAGGCGAGCGATGGAAATGAATCGGCGTGATTTCATCAAGGCGAATGCGGCGGCGGCCGCGGCGGCGGCAGCGGGGATCAGCCTTCCGGCTGGCGCGGCGGTGGTCCAGGGCAAGGACGGCATCGTTTGGGACAAGGGCGTGTGCCGGTACTGCGGTACCGGCTGCGGCGAGCTGGTCGGCGTCAAGGACGGCCGCATCGTCGCCACGCAGGGCGACCCCGATGCGCCGGTCAATCGCGGACTGAACTGCATCAAGGGCTATTTCCTCGCGAAGATCCAGTACGGCAAGGACCGGCTGACGGTTCCGCTGCTGCGCATGAAGAACGGCAGGTTCGACAAGAACGGAGAATTCACGCCGATCTCGTGGAAGCAGGCCTTCGACATCATGGAAGAGAAGTGCAAGGCCACGCTCAAGGCGAAGGGCCCGACCGCGGTGGGCATGTTCGGTTCCGGGCAGTGGACCATCTGGGAAGGCTATGCCGCGGCGAAGCTGCTCAAGGCCGGTTTCCGCTCGAACAACCTGGACCCGAACGCCCGTCACTGCATGGCTTCCGCGGTGGTCGGCTTCATGCGCACCTTCGGCATCGACGAGCCGATGGGCTGCTATGACGATCTGGAGCAGGCCGACGCCTTCGTGCTGTGGGGTTCCAACATGGCCGAGATGCACCCGATCCTGTGGTCGCGCCTGACCAATCGCCGGCTGACCGCCAAGCACGTCCGGATCTTCACGCTGGCCACGTTCACGAACCGCTCCTGCGAGCTGGCCGACAACACGCTGATCTTCAAGCCGCAGTCGGATCTGGCGATCCTCAACTACCTGTGCAACTACCTCATCCAGAACAACGCGGTCGATCAGGACTTCGTCTCGAAGCACGTCAATTTCGCCAAGGGGGTGACCGACATCGGCTACGGTCTGCGGCCCAATCATCCGCTGGAGGTCGCCGCAGGCAACAACGGCTATCCGGGACCGGACGGCAAGCCGAAGGGCGATCCGAACAAGACTTCCCCGATCAGCTTCGAGGAATTCAAGCAGTTCGTGTCGGAGTACACCCTGGACAAGGCGCACCAGATCTCGGGGGTGCCCAAGGACAAGCTGGAAGCGCTCGCGAAGACCTACGCGGACCCGAAGACCAAGGTGTGTTCGTACTGGACCATGGGATTCAACCAGCATTCGCGCGGAAGCTGGGTCAACAACATGATCTACAACGTGCACCTGCTCGCGGGCAAGATCTCGCAGCCGGGCAACGGTCCGTTCTCGCTGACCGGCCAGCCGTCGGCGTGCGGCACCGCGCGCGAGGTCGGCACGTTTGCCCACCGCCTGCCCGCCGACATGGTCGTGATGAATCCGAAGCACCGCGAGATCGCGGAAAAGCAATGGAAGCTGCCCGCTGGCACGATTCCCGACAAGCCGGGCTTCCATGCGGTGCTGCAGAACCGCATGCTCAAGGACGGCAAGCTCAATTTCTACTGGGTCATGTGCAACAACAACATGCAGACGGCTGCCAACATGAACCAGGAGGCGTACCCGGGTTATCGCAATCCGCAGAATTTCGTCGTCGTGTCGGATCCCTATCCGACGGTGACGGCGATGTCGGCCGACCTGATCCTGCCGACGGCGATGTGGATGGAGAAGGAGGGTGCCTATGGGAATGCCGAGCGGCGCACCCAGTTCTGGCGCCAGCAGGTTCTGGCTCCGGGCGAGGCCAGGTCGGACCTGTGGCAGCTCATCGAATTTTCCAAGCGCTTCAAGGTCGAGGAAGTATGGCCGGCGGAGCTCGTCGCGAAGATGCCGCAGTACCGCGGCAAGACGCTCTATGACGTGCTCTATGCGAACGGCCAGGTCGACAAGTACCCGCTGTCGGACCGGCAGAAGGGCCACCCGAACAGTGAATCCGAGCAATTCGGCTTCTATGTCCAGAAGGGGCTGTTCGAGGAATACGCCCAGTTCGGGCGGGGACGTGGGCACGACCTCGCCGCGTTCGACCTGTACCACAAGGCGCGCGGCCTGCGCTGGCCGGTCGTCGACGGAAAGGAAACGCTGTGGCGCTTCCGCGAAGGCTATGACCCATACGTGAAGGCGGGCGAGGGTGTACGTTTCTATGGCAAGCCGGACGGAAAGGCCGTGATCTTCGCCTTGCCCTACCAGCCGCCGGCCGAGGTGCCGGACAAGGAATACGACCTGTGGCTCGCAACGGGCCGCGTGCTCGAGCACTGGCACAGCGGCACGATGACGCGCCGCGTACCGGAACTCTACCGGGCCTTTCCCGACGCGGTGGTCTTCATGCACCCGGACGATGCGAGCCGGCGCGGATTGAAGCGCGGCGATGTCGTCAAGGTCGTCTCGCGGCGTGGCGAGATCCAGTTGCGCGTCGATACGCGCGGGCGGAACAAGCCGCCGAAGGGCCTGGTCTTCGTGCCGTTCTTCGACGAACACCGGCTGATCAACAAAGTGACGCTGGACGCCACCTGCCCGCTGTCCAAGGAGACGGATTACAAGAAATGTGCGGTGAAGGTCATGAAGGCGTGAGGCGCGAGCGCTAGCGCCTCGCACGGATCGCCAACGTCATGGAAGCGCCGGTCAAGGCCAAGGGGGCCGCCCGCCGCCAGTTCCTGCTGGAGTCGGCGAGGATGGCCTGCGGTGTCGGGCTGCTCGGCCTCGGCCTGGGTCTGTATGCCAGGAAGGCCGCGGCCGTGCCGCCGGCTGCGATCCGCCCGCCGGGCGCGCTGGCGGAGGGGGACTTTCTCGGGGCCTGCGTGCGTTGCGGGTTGTGCGTGCGCGACTGTCCCTACAAGATCCTCAGTCTGGCGAAGCCGGAAGAACCCGTTGCCACCGGTACGCCGTATTTCGTCGCGCGCAGGCTCGCCTGCGAGATGTGCGAGGACATTCCGTGCGTCAAGGCCTGTCCGACCGGCGCACTCGATCACGGGCTCACGAACATCAACGACGCCAGGATGGGGCTCGCGGTCCTCGTCGACCATGAAACCTGCCTCAACTATCTCGGCCTGCGCTGCGATATCTGTTACCGCGTCTGCCCGCTGATCGACAAGGCGATCACGCTGGAGCCGCAGGCGAACGAGCGCACCGGCAAGCACACGCTGTTCATTCCGACGGTGCACTCGGACAAGTGCACCGGATGTGGAAAATGCGAGCGCGGTTGCCCGCTCGAAGTCGCGGCGATCAAGGTGTTCCCGGTGCAGATGGCCAAAGGCGAACTCGGCAAGCACTACCGGCTCGGCTGGGTGGAAAAGGAGAAGGCGGGCAAATCGCTGATCGACGATCGAGGCGTCATCGAACTGCCCAGGCGCATGCCGGACGCGGGCGCGGCGCCGGCGACGCCGCCCGAACGCGGGCCCGTCGTTCCGCGCGCCCTTCAGGGAGACAGGCTGTGACGGCCGGCAACGATGCCATCGCCGTCAAGGGGTGGTTTGCCGCGCACCGCTGGCTGGTGTTGCGCCGAATCTCGCAACTCGGCATCCTGCTGCTGTTCCTGGCGGGACCGTGGTTCGGCGTATGGATCGTCAAGGGCAACCTGGCCTTCAGCTATACGTTGAACGTGGTGCCGCTGACCGATCCCTACGTGCTGCTTCAATCGCTGCTCGCACGGCATCTGCCCGCGACGCGGGCGCTGACCGGCGCGGCGATCGTGATCGTGTTCTACCTGATCGTGAGCGGGCGCGTGTATTGCTCATGGGTGTGCCCGGTCAACCTCGTCACGGACGCGGCAGCATGGTTGCGCGAACGGCTGGGCATCAAGGGCGGCGCGCACGTCGCTCGCACGGCTCGCTACTGGGTCCTGGCCGCGACACTGGTGCTGGCGCTCGCCACCGGCACGATCGCCTGGGAACTCGTCAATCCGGTGTCGATGCTGCACCGTGGCGTGATCTTCGGCATCGGCGCGGCGTGGGCGGTGGTGCTTGCGGTGTTCCTGTTCGATGTATTCGTCATGAAGGACGGCTGGTGCGGTCACCTGTGCCCGGTCGGCGCGTTCTACAGTCTGCTCGCGGTGGCGAGCCCGCTCCGTGTGCGTGCCGCCCGGCGAGCGCAATGCAACGACTGCATGGACTGCTACGCCGTGTGTCCGGAGCCCCAGGTCATCCGGCCGGCCCTCAAGGCGATCGGCGGTGCGGGTCCGGTGATCCTGGCGGTGAACTGCACCAACTGCGGCCGCTGCATCGATGTGTGCTCGAAGGATGTGTTCGCCTTCGGCGTAGGCCGCGGCGAAGGGTCAAAGCCGGGTTCTGCGAGAATCATGCTGCCGGCCGAACGGTAGGCGATTTTCAACTTTTGACGAAGCGAAGGAGACGATCATGCAAGGGTCCGTCAAGATGATGCTGACTGCGGCGGTCGCCGTGTTTGCCGGCTGTGCGACACAAGCCGTCGTGCCGACGCAGACGCTGCGCGGCACGGATGTCAAAGTTGCCGATCAGGCGCCCGAGCAAAAGGCGTACACGGGCAAGCGTCCGGGTACGCAGAAGCCGATTCCACGCACCTTCGTCGGGCAGCCACCGCTGATCCCGCACGCCACCAACAACTTCGACGAGATCTCGCTCGAGGAAAATCAGTGCCTGACCTGTCACGGGCTCGACGTGTACAAGAAAAAGAAAGCGCCGAAGATCGGTGACGCGCATCTCATCACCGGCCAGCAGGTGGTGTCGATGGGGCGCTATCAATGCACGACCTGTCATGTGCCGCAGGTCGATGCCAAACCGCTCGTCGATAACGGTTTCATCGGAACCGTACAGGCGCGCTGAGTCGTCGCAAAGCGCCGGCGCGCCTGCATCAAGGGCGCGCCAGCTCGGCGAGCAGCTCCTCCTCGACCTGCAACAGGCCGGGTTTCGTCTCGAGCTCGGCGCCACTGATGAGGAAGACGTCCTCGACGCGTTCCCCGAGCGTCGCGATCTTCGCCGTGTGCAGGTCGATCCGGTGGCGGGCGAGCACCGTCGCGATGCCAAACAGCAGTCCGGGCCGGTCCGCCGCACTCACCGACATCACGAAACAGCATCCCTTGGCGTCCGGACGGATGGAGACTTCGGGCGTGATCGGAAAGTGCCTGACCTGACGCGACACCCGCGCCGGCGCGGGCCGGTCCGGCGGCGCATGGACCCTCAGACGCTCGGTCAGGTCGTGCTCGATCAGACTGATCGTGTCGCGGTAATTCAGCCGCTGCGCCGGATCGAGCAGGATGAAGCTGTCGAGCGCATAGCCGTGGCGTGTGGTATGGATGCGGGCGTCGACGATGCTGTATCCGAGGCGCGCGAAATAGCCGCACAGCCGCACGAACAGCTCGCGCTCGTCGCGCATATAGACGACCACCTCCAGTCCCTGGCCGATGCGGTTGAGCCGCGCCTTGACGACCGGCTCCGCGCAATCCGGCCGGTAGTACAGCAGGCGGGTGTGCCACGCGATGTCGTTGGCATCGTGGCGCATGAAATACACGGTATCGAATTCCTGCCACAGCCGGGCTTCGACGTCCGGACGCAGACCGTGGAAACGCAGCAGCTTCCTCGCCTCGTCCTGCCGCTCGGCGATGCCCAGGGCGTGCCCGGGCGCACCGCCGCGCAGCAGACCCAGGGTTGCGTTGAACAAATCCTCGATCAGCCGGCCCTTCCAGTTGTTCCACACCTTCGGACTCGTCCCGCGAATGTCTGCATGGGTGAGCAGGTAGAGCGCGGTGAGGCGGGCCTCGGTCTTCACCGCATCGGCGAACGAGCGGATCACCTGCGGATCGCCCAGGTCCTGTTTCTGGGCGACCGCGGACAGGGTCAGGTGGTGCTCGACCAGGAAGCAGGCGAACTCCGTGTCCTCGGCGCTGATGCCATGGGCATCGCAGAAGCGGCGGACCTCCTGACTGCCCAGCACGGAATGATCGCCGCCGCGACCCTTCGCGATGTCGTGGAACAGCGCGGCGACGTACAGGATCCACGGCTTGTCGAAGCCTGTCATCAGCCGGCTGCACAGCGGGTATTCGTGGGCGTGCTCGGCGGTGGTGAAGCGGCGCAGGTTGCGCAGTACCTGCAGGATGTGCTGGTCCACCGTATAGACGTGGAATAGATCGTGTTGCATCTGGCCGACGATCTTCCCGAACGCCGGCAGGTAACGGCCGAGGATGCCCCACTGGTTCATGCGCCGGAATTCGTGGGTGATGCCGCGCGGTTGTTGCAGCAGCTCCATGAATCGCGCCCGATGGGCGGGGTTGCGCCTGAAACGTTCGTCGATTCGAGTGCGCGACCGCCACAATGCGCGCAGTGTGCGCGCCGTCATGCCCTTGAGTTCGGAGCGCTGTTCGAGCAGCAGGAATGCTTCCAGCATCGCCCCCGGCGTGCGCTCGAAGACGTCCTCCTGCGCCACGTCGAGCAGCTCGCGCTCCATCCGGAATCGCGGATTGATCGCAAAGGCGACCGGAGCGGGGCCGGGCAGCACGCGGGCAGCCAGGTTCTGCATCAGGATCGTGTTGAGCTGCGTGACCAGCTTGGCGTTGCGGTAGTAGCGCTGCATGAAGATCTCGCTGGCTCGCCGGACCGCGCTCGCCTCGATGCCAAAGGCATGTGCCAGCGCTTCCTGGTGATCGAACACGATCCGGTCCTCGCGCCGCGCCGCGATGTGGTGCAATCGGATGCGAACGTGGCGGATGAAGTCTTCGGCGCGTCTCAGTTGAACGGCTTCGTCACGGGTCAGCAGTCCCGCGCGCGCGAGATCGGACCACGTCCGGCCGAGTCCGGCCGCGCGTGCGACCCACGCGATGACCTGCAGATCACGCACTCCGCCGGGGCTTTCCTTGCAGTTGGGCTCGAGGCTGTAGGGCGTGTCGTCGAACCGGGCATAGCGCTCCTCCTGCTCCAGCCGTTTGGCGCGGAAGAAATCGGCAGCGTCCAGCGCATCGCGGAAGCGGGTTTCGAACTCGGCGTACAGACGCCTGCTTCCGGCGAGCCGGCGTGCCTCCAGCAGACTGGTCTCGATCGTGATGTCCCCTCGGGCCGCGTGCAGGCATTCGTCGATGCCGCGCACCGAATGGCCCAGTTCGAGCCCGACGTCCCAGGCGAGACTCACCAGTTGCTCGACTCGTTCCGACGTGCCGGCGTCCAGTTCACCGGGCACGAGCACCAGCAGATCGATGTCGGAAAAGGGGAACAGTTCGCCGCGGCCGTAGCCTCCTACCGCGACGAGCGACAGTTTCGCGGGCAGCGCGCAGTGACGCCACAGCCTGCGCAATGCCGCATCGACCGCTCGCGCGCGGCCGTGCAGCAGCGCGCTCGCGGCAGGACGGCGTTCGTAGTCCGCGCGCAGCACCGTGCGCGTGTGGTGCAGCCGGTCCTTGATTGCGCAGATCAGGGTGCGCGTTTCTTCGGCGTGCGCCATCGCTCGGCGGACTCGGGCGAATCGTGACGGGAAGCGCGGAGGAAAACGGCGCCGCGTGTCACCCCGCGGACGACTCCGACAGGATGAACGCCGGCGGCGCTGGAGCGCCTGCCGACAGCGTCAGCACCTCGTGGCCGGTCTCCGTGACCAGCACCGTGTGCTCCCATTGCGCGGACAGGCTGCGATCCTTCGTCACGATGGTCCACCCGTCGCCGAGTTCCGAGATCGCCGCGCGGCCGGCGTTGATCATCGGCTCGATCGTGAAGGTCATTCCCGGCAGCAGCTCGATGCCGGTCCCGGGCTTGCCGTAATGCAGGACCTGGGGCTCCTCGTGAAACTTCACTCCGATGCCGTGTCCGCAGAACTCGCGCACGACCGAGAATCCGTGTTGCTCCGCGTGGCGCTGGATGGCATGGCCGATGTCGCCGAGCCGCCCGCCCGGCCGTACCGCGGCGATGCCGAGCCACATGCATTCGTAGGTGACGGTGCACAGCCGCCTGGCGAGAATCGAGGTTTCCGCTCCGGCCACGAACATGCGGCTGCTGTCGCCGTGGTAGCCATCCTTGATCACCGTGATGTCGAGATTGACGATGTCGCCCTTCTTCAGCGGCCGCTCGCCGGGCACGCCGTGGCAGACCTGGTGATTGATCGAGGCGCAGATCGAGTTCGGGTAGGGTGGATAACCGGGTGGCGCATAGTTCAGTGGGGCGGGGATGGTGCCCTGGACATCGACCATGTAATCGTGGCACAGACGGTCGAGCTCGGCGGTGGTGACGCCGGGCTTGACGTACGCAGCGATGTAGTCGAGGACCTCGCCGGTGAGACGCCCGGCGATGCGCATCTTTTCGATTTCCTCGGGCGTCTTGATCGTGATGGCCATGGTGCCGGGGCAGTGAAATCGCGAAGACTAGCGGAAGCACGAGGACGATGCAATTCGGCCTCACGGGCTCGCAGACCCGCTGCCGGTGTCCCCGAGGAAACCTGCAAGCTTGAGAGGCGGCTGGTAAAGCCGTTATAATGCCGCGTTTGCCCGATCGAGGGGCAAATTCACACGTCCGGCATGGAACGGGGTCCGGCTTCGGTTCGAAGCCGGTAGTGCGGCCGGGCGGCGGCATAACCCTTTCCGGAGCGATCATGACCACGATGACCATGCGTCAAATGCTTGAAGCGGGGGTGCATTTCGGCCACCAGACCCGCTTCTGGAACCCGAAGATGGCTCCCTATATCTTCGGCTACCGCAGCAAGATCCACATCATCAATCTCGAACAGACCCTCACGAAGTACCAGGAGGCGATGGCCTACCTGCGCAGGATGTCGTCGAACAAGGGTGTGGTCCTGTTCGTCAGCACCAAGCGACAGGCTCGCGACATCATCAGGGAAGAAGCGCAGCGCTGTGGTTCGCCTTTCGTCGACGAGCGCTGGCTGGGTGGCATGCTGACGAACTTCAAGACCGTCAAGCAATCGATCAAGCGACTCAAGGACATGGAACAGATGGCCGGCGACGGCTCGTTCGAGCGTTTGTCCAAGAAAGAGGCCCTGCAACTCCAGAGGGAGCTGACGAAACTGCAGAAAAGCCTGGGCGGAATCAAGGACATGAACAGCCTGCCCGACGCGCTGTTCGTGATCGACGTGGGCTACCACAAGATCGCGATCACGGAAGCGGGCAAGCTCGGCATACCGGTCGTGGGAGTGGTCGATACCAACCATTCACCGGACGGCGTCGCCTACATGATTCCCGGAAACGACGACTCCAGCCGCGCGATCCGGCTGTACGCCCGGGGTGCCGCGGATGCGATCCTCGAGGGGCGCAGCCAGGTGACCCAGGAAATCATCGAAGCGGCCGCGACCGACGAGTTCGTCGAGGTCGAAGAGACGGATGACCCGGGCGAGGGCATCTGACACTCCGGCAACCGTCCGATCGATACTTCAGGAGAAACGATGGCGGAAATCACCGCAACGCTGGTAAAGGAACTGCGAGACAGGACCGATGCGCCGATGATGGAATGCAAGAAGGCGCTGATCGAGGCGGCGGGCGAGCTCGCCCGCGCCGAGGAGATCCTTCGCATCAAGCTCGGCAACAAGGCGAGCAAGGCCGCGAACCGCGTCACCGCGGAAGGCGTCGTCGGCACCTATGTCTCCGAGGATCGCAAGCTCGGCGCGATCGTCGAATTGAATTGCGAAACGGATTTCGTGGCGAAGAACCAGGAGTTTCAGGCGTTCGCCCGGACGCTCGCGCAGCTGGTCGCCTCGAAGCGGCCGGAGACGGTGCAGGCGCTCGGTGCGCTCGGCACGCCGGAGGGTACCGTCGAGGACGTCCGTAAGGCGATGGTCGGCAAGATCGGCGAGAACCTGTCGATTCGCCGCTTCGCGCGCATCGAGGCACGCGGCAGCATCGCGCAGTACGTGCACGGCGGATCGAAGATCGGCGTGCTGGTCGACGTCATCGGCGGCGACGAGGTTCTGGGCAAGGATCTCGCGATGCATATCGCGGCATCCAAGCCCGTCGCGCTCTCCCGCGATCAGGTGCCTGCCGAACTGGTGGAGAGGGAGCGTTCGATCGCCGCACAGAAGGCGGCCGAGTCCGGCAAGCCGGCCAACATCGTCGAAAAGATGGTCGAGGGCGGCGTGCAGAAATTCCTCAAGGAGGTGACGCTGCTCGGACAGCCGTTCGTTCGCGACGACAAACTGACGGTGGAGCAGCTTCTGAAGTCGCGATCCGCCTCGGTCGGTACCTTCACGCTCTATGTGGTCGGCGAGGGGATCGAGAGAAAAGTGACGGACTTTGCCGCCGAAGTGGCCGCCGCGGCGCAAGCCGGCCGCCGGTAGCATGGCCGAAGTCCCCGTTTTCAAGCGGGTGCTGCTCAAGCTGTCCGGCGAGGCGCTGATGGGCGACGATGCGTATGGCATCAGTCGCCCGATGCTCGAAGGCATCGTCGCCGAGATCGGGAAGGTGGCCGCGCTGGGCGTGGAAATCGCGGTGGTGATCGGCGGCGGAAACATCTTCCGCGGTGTCGCCGCGGGCGCCGCGGGCATGGATCGCGTCACCGCGGACTACATGGGCATGCTCGCCACCGTCATGAACGCCCTGGCGCTTCAGGACGCGATGCGCAAGGCCGGCCTCGCGTGCCGCGTCCAGTCGGCGTTGAATCTCGAACAGGTCTGCGAGCCATATATCCGCGGCAAGGCGATCCGCTATCTCGAAGAAGGCAGGATCGTCATCTTCGGTGCCGGTACCGGGAATCCTTTCTTTACGACCGATACCGCCGCAGCGCTCAGGGGTTCGGAGATCGGTGCGCAGATCGTGCTGAAGGCGACCAAGGTCGATGGCGTCTATACGGCGGACCCGCTGAAGGATCCGCGCGCGCACCGCTATGCGAGGGTGTCGTTCGACGAGGCGATCGGCAAGAACCTCAAAGTGATGGACGCGACGGCACTGGCGCTATGCCGGGACCAGAAGCTGCCGATCAACGTGTTCAGCATCTTCAAGGCCGGAGCGTTCCGGCGTGTTGCATTGGGACAGGACGAGGGCACATTGGTCTATTGTTAGCCGTCAGGCGCGCGCAGCCAAGTCGGCGCGCGATCGGATATCGGACCGCTGGCGAGGGTGGAGATGATTTCGGAACTCAGGACTGCGACCGAGCAGAAGATGCGAAAGTCGATCGAGGCGCTCAAGCACGAGTTTGCCAAGGTGCGTACCGGCCGGGCGCACACCGGTCTGCTCGATCACATCCTGGTCGATTACTATGGTTCGCAACTTCCGATCCCGCAGGTCGCGGGGGTCAGCCTGCTCGATGCGCGCACCTTGGGCGTCACACCGTGGGAGAAGAAGATGCTGCCCGTCATCGAGAAGGCCATCCGGGACAGCGATCTTGGATTGAATCCATCGACTTTCGGCGATACGGTGCGCGTGCCGATGCCTGCATTGACCGAGGAACGCCGCCGGGATCTGATCAAGGTCGTTCATCGCGAAGCCGAGGCCGCGCGCGTCGCGGTGCGCAATCTGCGCCGCGACGCGAACCACGCGTTGAAGGAAGCGGAGAAGGAAAAGACCATCTCGGAGGATGACGCGCGGCGTGCCGAGGAGGACATCCAGAAACTCACGGACCGCCACATCGTCGAGATCGACCAGCTCCTTGCAGTCAAGGAAACGGACCTGCTTGCCGTATAGCAGGGCAGGCCCGACGGCCGTACCGTGTTCGCATCCGGAGTGGGATGATGACCAAGCTTACGAGCTCCACGCGAGGAATTCCGGAGGTTTCGGAGATGCCTCGTCACGTCGCCATCATCATGGACGGCAACGGCCGCTGGGCGCGCAGGCGGTTCCTGCCGCGGGTCGCCGGACACAAGCGCGGCGTCGAATCCGTTCGCAAGGTCGTGACGGCATGCATCGAGCGCGGCATCTCCCATCTGACCCTGTTCGCCTTCTCGTCGGAGAACTGGCGCCGGCCGCCGGAAGAGGTATCCTTCCTGATGCAGCTCTTCGTGAATTCGCTGGAACAGGAGATCACGAAACTGAAGCAGAACGATATCCGGTTCCGGGTCATCGGCGATGTGAGCCGATTCGAGCCGAGGCTGGTCGATCTGGTTCGACGTGCAGAAGCCCTCACCTCGCAATGCGGCCGGCTGACGCTGACGGTGGCGGCCAATTACGGCGGGCGCTGGGACATCCTGCAGGCGATCGAACGAATGCTTGCGATGCATCCGGACAAGCGCACCGCTTTTTCGGAGGAAGACCTGGCGCCCTGTCTCGCGCTCGCCGATTCCCCGGAACCCGATCTGTTCATACGCACCGGAGGCGAGCAGCGCATCAGCAATTTCCTGCTGTGGCAGCTCGCCTACGCAGAACTGTACTTCACGGATACCCTGTGGCCGGAATTCGACGCCGTCGCGCTCGATCGGGCGATCGAGTCCTATCGTACGCGCGAACGCCGTTTCGGGCGTACCAGCGAGCAGGTCGGCGTGGATCGCGCGTCCCATCGCCTCGACCGCGTCGATTGCCCCGTCGTTCTCCAGCGAGCGGTTCCGTAAATGCTCGGCGCGCGGGTCGCGACCGCGCTGATCCTCCTTTGCATCTTCTTGGCCGCGGTATTCGGTCTGCCTGCGCCCGGCTGGGAGTTGGCGATTGCGGTCGCGGTTGCGATCGCGGGTTGGGAGTGGGGCGGGCTGTCCGGGATGACCTCCCGGAACCGCAAATCGTATGGCGTCGCGACGGGCATCGTCGCCTGGCTGCTGGCCGGTACATCGCAGGCAGGAGGCGCGGACTGGTTGCTGGCCGCGATCTTCGCATCGGCTGCGCTGTTCTGGATCCTCGTCGCTCCGCTCTGGTTATGGAAAAAGTGGCAGATGTGCAATCGGCTCGCGGCGGCGCTGGTCGGCTGGCTGGTACTGCTGCCGCCGGCGGCCGCCATGGTCGAGCTTCGCGCAGTCAGTCCGCTCGTGCTGCTGGCTGCGATGGCGCTGGTGTGGGTGGCCGACATCGCCGCGTATTTCACCGGCCGAACCTGGGGACGCAGGAAGCTCGCACCGCTGATCAGTCCCGGAAAGACCTGGGAAGGGGTCGCCGGGGCACTGCTCGCCGTGCTCGCCGGCGGGGCGCTCGGTCTCGCGACGGTTCCCGAGGGGCTGCTCGCGCCCGGTGCGACGATCTGGCTCGGGCTGGGTCTGGTTCCATTGACCGGTGTGGGGATCATCGGCGATCTGTTCGAGTCGCTTGTCAAGAGACAGGCCGGAATGAAGGATAGCAGCCACCTGTTGCCCGGGCACGGAGGGCTGCTCGACCGGATCGACAGCCTGTGTGCGACGCTGCCCTGTGTCGCGCTGGCGGTCCTGTGGTTCCCGCGATGAGCGCGCGCGCGCGAAAGAGGCTCGCGATTCTCGGCGCCACCGGCACCATCGGTGTCAATACGCTGGACGTGGTCGCCAGACATCCGGATCGCTTCGAGGTGCTGGCGCTGTCCGCTCATCGGCACACCGAGCGGCTGTTCGATCAGTGCGTGCTGTTCCGGCCGCGCTGGGCGGCGGTCCCCGATCCGCAGCGAGGCGCGAAGCTCCAATCGAGGCTGCGCGCCGCAGGCTGCCCGACCGAGGTTCTCACCGGTGACGAGTCGCTCGAACTCATCGCCGCGCGGCCGGAGGTCGATACCGTGATGGCGGCGATCGTGGGCGCAGCCGGCCTGCGGGCGACGCTGGCCGCGGTGCGGCACGGCAAGACCGTCCTGCTCGCGAACAAGGAGTCGCTGGTCATGGCCGGCGGCTTGTTCATGGCCGAAGTGCGCCGCTCGGGCGCCGTATTGCTGCCGATAGACAGTGAACATAACGCTATCTATCAGTCTCTTCCAGCTAATTATTCAGGTGATTTCTCGAAATCGGGCGTGCGTCGCATCATCCTGACGGCGTCGGGGGGTCCGTTTCGCGAGCTGCCGATGACAGAGCTTCATGGCGTCACGCCGGACCAGGCGTGCGCACATCCGAACTGGGTCATGGGGCGCAAGATCTCGGTCGATTCGGCAACGATGATGAACAAGGGGCTGGAGGTGATCGAAGCCCACTGGCTGTTCAATGCGGCCGCCGAGTGCATCGAGGTCGTGATCCATCCCCAGAGTGTCGTGCATTCGCTGGTCGAATACACGGACGGATCCCTGATCGCGCAGCTCGGAAATCCGGACATGCGCACGCCGATCGCCCACGCGCTGGCCTACCCCGAACGCATCGAGGCCGGGGTCATGCCGCTCGACCTGTGCCAGGTGGCGCGACTGAGCTTCGAACGGCCGGACGTGCGGCGATTTCCGTGTCTGCCCCTCGCGTTCGCCGCGTTGCGACAGGGCGGCACGGCCCCGGCGACCCTGAACGCCGCGAACGAAGTGGCGGTTGCCGCGTTTCTCGACGGACGCCTGGCCTTCGACCGCATTCCCAGGCTGATTTCCGAAGTGCTCGATTCGACGGAGCATGGACCGGCCGATTCCCTGGACGACGTGTTCGCGGCCGATCGCGCCGCACGCGCGCTCGCTGCCACCGTCGCCGAAGCCGGGGCACGCAGTTGAGCTTGCTGCACTACGCCGGCCCGTTCCTGCTCGCACTGGGTATCCTCGTCGTCGCCCACGAGTTCGGTCACTACGCGGTCGCCCGAGCCTGCGGCGTGAAGATCGTGCGCTTTTCGGTGGGGTTCGGTCGCGCGCTGTGGGTGCGCCGCTTCGGGGCGGACGGCACCGAGTGGGCCATCGCGATCTTCCCGCTCGGGGGCTACGTCAAGATGCTCGACGAGCGCGAGGCACCGGTCGCTGCCGACGAAGTGCATCGTGCGTTCAATCGGCAACCGGTGTGGAAGCGGATGGCGATCGTCACGGCAGGCCCGCTCGCGAATTTTCTGCTGGCGGTGATCTTCTACTGGGCCCTGTATGTGCATGGCGTGGAGGAGATCCGGCCCGTTCTCGGCGTTCCGGTCGCCGGATCCGTCGCGGCGAGCGCCGGTTTCCAGGAAGGCGACATCATCGATCGCGTCGACGACACGCCGGTCGCGACCTGGCAGGAGGTTCGCTGGGAAGTGCTGCGGCGCAGCCTGGCAAGGCAGCCCGCCACGATCGAAGTGACCGATGCACGAGGCAGGCGCTGGTCGCGCAGACTGGATCTGAGCGTGCTCGGTGCCGGGGATCTCGACGGCGATCCGCTGCAGCGCATCGGGCTGCGGCTGTATCGGCCCAGCCTGCCGGCGGTGATCGGTACGGTGAGCCCATCGGGTGTCGCCGAGCGCGCCGGGCTTCGCGCCGGAGACAGGATCACGCGCGTCGACGGCCGGGAGGTCGTTTCCTGGTCGGACCTGGTTGTCGCGGTTCGCTCGGCTCCGGGCCGCACGGTCGAAATGACGTTCGACAGAAACGGAACCGCGATGTCGGTGCGGCTGACACCCGAGGAAACGCAGGAGAGCGGGCGGCGTATCGGCCGCATCGGTGTCGCCGTGCGGGCCGACGGCGAGCGCCACCCCGAACTGTTGGCGGTCGTGCGCTACGGCCCGCTGAGCGCGTTCGGGAAGGCCACCAGGCAGACTTGGGACACGGCCGCATTCAGCCTGAAGGTACTCGGAAGGATGGTGACCGGCGAGGTCTCGTGGAAGAATCTCAGCGGCCCCGTGACGATCGCCGATTACGCGGGACAGTCGGCCCGGCTCGGCGTGAGCCATTATCTCAAGTTCCTGGCGCTGATCAGCATCAGCCTGGGCGTGCTCAACTTGCTGCCGATCCCGATCTTGGACGGCGGCCACCTGATGTATTATGTCGCCGAGCTCATCAAGGGCGGCCCGGTGTCCGAACGAGCCATGGAGATCGGGCAGCAGATCGGGCTGGGGCTGCTGCTCATGCTGATGGTCTTCGCGTTCTACAACGACATCAACCGCCTGGTTTCCGGCTAGAACAATGGAAAAGAAGCTGAGTGCCGGCCTGCTGCTGGCCCTGATCATGCCGTGCGCGGCGGCATTCGAACCATTCGTCGTCAAGGACATACGCGTCGAGGGCCTCCAGCGCACCGAAGCCGGCACGGTCTTCAATTATCTGCCGGTGCGGGTGGGCGAGACCTTCAGCGACGAGAAGTCGGCACAGGCGATCAAGGCGCTGTTCGCGACCGGCTTCTTCAAGGACGTCCGCATCGAGATCGAGAACGGCGTGCTGGTCGTCGTGGTCGAGGAACGCCCGGCGATCTCCCAGATCGATTTCGTCGGCGTCAAGGAATTCGACAAGGATGCCCTGAAGAAGGGGCTGAAGGAAATCGGTCTGTCCGAAGCGCGCATATTCGACCGTTCGCTGCTCGACAAGGCGGAACAGGAATTGAAGCGGCAGTACCTGAGCCGGGGCCGTTACGCGATGAATGTCACGACGACGGTGACGCCGCTCGAGCGCAACCGCGTGGCGATCAATTTCACCGTGGACGAAGGCGAGGTCGCGAAGATCAGGCAGATCAATATCGTCGGCGCGAGCTCCTTCAAGGAAAAGGACCTGCTCGGATTGTTCACGCTGACCACTCCTGGCTGGCTGACCTGGTACACGAAGAACGATCAGTACTCCAGACAGAAGCTGTCAGCCGATCTGGAATCGCTGCGTTCGTACTATCTGGATCGCGGTTACCTGGAATTCAACATCGACTCCACGCAGGTCTCGATCACGCCGGACAAGCGCGACATCTACATCACCATCAACGTGGTCGAGGGCGAAAAATACACGGTGTCGTCGGTCAAGCTCGCGGGCGAGCTGCTGCTTGCCGAGGACGAATTGAAGAAACTCGTCCGGATCAAGCCGGGCGACGTGTTCTCCCGCGAGAAGCTCACGGAGACCACCAAGGCGATCAGCGAACGGCTGGGCAATGACGGGTATGCATTCGCGAACGTCAACGCGCAGCCCGAGCTGGACAAGGAGAAACGCCGGGTCGCCTTCACGATCCTGCTCGACCCCGGTCGCCGCGTGCATGTCCGGCGCCTGAACATCGCCGGCAATACGCGAACGCGCGACGAGGTGATCCGCCGCGAGATGCGCCAGATGGAAGGTGCGTGGTACGACGGCGCGCTGATCAACAAGTCGCGCACGCGGGTCGACCGGCTCGGCTATTTCGACGAGGTCGCTGTCGAGACGCCTCCGGTCCCGGAAACGACCGATCAGGTCGATGTCAACATCACGGTCAAGGAGAAACCCACCGGGAACCTGATGGTCGGAGCGGGATTTTCCAGCTCGGAAAAGGTGGTGCTGTCCGGATCGGTGTCGCAGAACAACATTTTCGGCACCGGCAAGTCGCTGTCGGCCCAGGTCAATAGCGGGAAGATCAACCGCGTCTACTCGCTGTCGTTCACCGATCCGTACTACACGCTCGATGGGGTCGCGCTGGGATACGACGTCTATCATCGCACCGTCGATCCGACATCGCTGTCGGTCGGGCGCTACAGCACCTCATCCGACGGCGGCGGCGTGCGTGTTGGACTTCCCGTCAGCGACGACGACTCCGTCAACCTGGGCCTTTCGATCGATCGCACCCGAATCACGACATTCGATGACAGTCCGCAGCGCTACAAGGACTTCGTGACGACCTTCGGCAGCTCCACGACCACGCTGCTGTCGAGCGCGGGCTGGGCGCGTGACACGCGCGACAGCCTGATCTATCCGACCACGGGAAGTTTTCGGCGCCTGTCCGGCGAGCTGTCGCTGCCCGGCGGGAAGATGCGCTACTATCGCGCCTCCTATCAGCATCAGAAGTACTTTCCAATCGGACGCGACTACACGTTGATGTTGAACGGCGAGGTGGGCTACGGCAACGGATACAATGGCAAGCCGCTGCCGTTCTTCAAGAATTTCTTCGCGGGCGGCATCGGTTCGGTTCGCGGCTACGAAACGGCATCGCTCGGTCCGCGTGACACGATCGGCGGTGTGGTATCCGACGAAGTCCTGGGTGGCAATCGCAAGGTCGTGCTGAACGGCGAGTTCCTGTTTCCGTTCCCTGGCGCGGGCAAGGATCGTTCGCTGCGACTGGGGGCCTTCGTCGATGCAGGACAGGTGTGGAGCAAGGACCAGCAGACGAGCCTGGGCGACCTGCGCTATTCCGCCGGCTTGTCCCTCGCGTGGAGCTCGCCGGTCGGGCCGCTGAAACTGAGCTTCGGACAACCGATCAACAAGAAGGAAGGTGATCGCGTGCAGCGCTTCCAGTTCCAGCTCGGATCGACATTTTGAACAGGTAGCGGAACGATGAACAGAGCATGGGCGGTTCCGGCAATGGCGCTGATGGCGGCTGCGGCGTATTCGGTTGCGATGCCGGCACAGGCCGAGGTCAAGGTCGGTTTCGTCAATACCGAGCGGATTTTCCGCGATTCCGCGCCCGCAGTGCGTGCGCAGAAAAAGCTGGAAAAGGAGTTCGAAAAGCGAGACCAGGACCTGCGGCGACTGTCGAAGCAGCTCCAGTCGTTACGCGAGACGCTGGACAAGAACGGCATGACCATGGCCGAGGCCGAGCGGATCGGCAAGGAACGCGAGTTCGCGGATCTGAACCGCGAGTTCCAGCGCAAGCAGCGCGATCTGCGCGAGGAGCTCAACCAGCGCCGCAACGAGGAACTGGCGGCGGTGCTGGAGCGTGCCAACAAGGTCATCCGGCAGCTCGCCGAAGCCGAGAAGTACGACATCATCTTTCAGGATGCGGTCTACGCGAGCCCGCGCATCGACATCACCGAAAAAGTCATCAAGGCGCTGGCCGACACGCCGGGGAAGTAGCCGTCGATGGCGGCGCGCAGCGGCGGCCTCGCTCTCGCCGAACTGGTCGCGAAGCTCGGCGGCGAACTTGCCGGGGACGCAGACTACCGGATCGTCCAGGTCGCCACGCTGAGCAGCGCGGGACCCGAGCACATCTCGTTTCTCGCCAATCCGAAATACCGGCCGCTGCTTGCTGCGACACGCGCCGGCGCGGTGATCGTCGCGCCCGAGGTTGCCAGCGACTGGACCGGCAACCGCATCGTCACGGCGGACCCCTATCTGTATTTTGCGCGAGTGGCGAGCCTGCTCAACCCGGCCGTGCAGGCCGATCCCGGCATCGACCGGTACGCGCGCGTCGACGCGCCGGTGCCGGAAAGTGCGGTGATCGGCCCCGGATGCTGCGTAGGCGAGGGAGCACAACTGGGCGAACGGGTGCGGCTGCACGCGGGCTGCGTGATCGGTGCCGGAAGCTCGATCGGGGACGATTCGGTGCTGTATGGCAATGCCGTCGTCTATCCCGGATGCCGGATCGGACGGAGGGCGATCGTCCATGCCGGCGCGGTGATCGGCGCGGACGGGTTCGGCTTCGCGCGCGAGGCAGATGGTTCGTGGGTCAAGATTCCGCAGCTCGGACGGGTCGTCATCGGCGATGACGTCGAAATCGGCGCGGGCACGACGATCGACCGCGGCGCACTCGATGACACCGTGATCGGAGATGGCGTCAAGATCGACAACCAGGTCCAGATCGGCCACAACGTGCGCATCGGCGAGGCTACCGCGATCGCCGGCTGCGTCGGCATCGCCGGGAGCACGAGGATCGGCCGCCGCTGCATGATCGGCGGCGCCGCGATGATACTGGGGCACTTGAGCATCGCCGATGACGTGGTGGTGTCGGCGGGAACGCTGATCGGCAAGTCCGTGAATGCGGCGGGCGAATACACCGGCAGCGCGCCATTCCAGGAGCATCGAGCCTGGCGGACGAATTTCGCGCACCTGCGCAATCTCGACTCGATGGCGGATAGAATACGCGCCCTCGAACGCCGACTGGCGGAGCTGGAGGCAAAGCGATGAGTCGATTGGACATCAAGGCGATCCTGGAGCATCTGCCGCACCGCTTCCCGATGCTGCTGGTCGATCGCGTGCTCGAGTGCGAACCGGGCAGCCGGATCCACGCGATCAAGAACGTCAGCATCGGCGAACCGTACTTCTGCGGGCATTTTCCCCACCATCCGGTGATGCCGGGGGTACTGATCCTGGAGGCACTGGCCCAGGCGGCAGGCATCCTGTCGTTTCGCACCAGCGGGGAGATGCCCGACGACGACTCGGTCTTCTACTTCGTCGGGATCGACAACGCGCGGTTCAAGAAGCCGGTCATTCCCGGGGACCAGCTTCACCTCCACGTCGAGATCGCGCGCCAGGTGCGCGGGATCTGGAAGTACCGCGCGCAGGCACGCGTCGAGGACGCGGTGGTGGCCGAAGCCGACCTGATGTGCGCAAAACGCGCGGTGCCATGATCCATCCGAGCGCCATCGTCGAGCCGGGTGCGAGGCTCGGCGAGAACGTCGGCGTCGGTGCGTATTCGATCATCGGGGCGGACGTGGAGATCGGAGAGGGCACGTGGATCGGCCCGCACGTGATCGTCAAGGGACACACGCGGATCGGGCGCGGCAACCGCATCTTCCAGTTCTGTTCGATCGGCGAGGTCCCCCAGGACAAGAAATATTCGGGCGAGCCGACCCGGCTGGAGATCGGGGATCGCAATACCATCCGGGAGTTCTGCACGCTGAACGTCGGCACTGCCGGGGATGCGGGGATCACCCGCGTGGGCAGCGACAACTGGATCATGGCTTACGTGCATGTCGCCCACGATTGCCAGGTAGGCGACCACACGATCTTCGCGAACAATGCGAGTCTGGCCGGGCATGTCCGCATCGGCGACTGGGCGATCCTCGGGGGGTTCACGCTGGTGCACCAGTTCGTTCGCGTCGGCGCGCACGCGATGACCGGCATCGGCACCGTGCTGCTGCAGGACTTGCCGCCTTTCGTGACCGCGATGGGCAATACCGCCAAACCGTATGGGATCAACACCGAAGGACTGAAACGGCGCGGCTTCACCACCGATGCGATCGCGGCGCTCAAGCGTGCCTACCGGACGCTCTACCGTTCCGGAGCCACGCTCGAGCGGGCGCGAGCCGAACTCGCACTCGCGGTCGAAGCGTGCCCCGAGGTCGGCTTGCTGGTCGAATTTCTTTCGGTTGCCGGACGGGGGATCGTGCGATAACCGCACAGGTTCGCGTCGCTATAGTCGCCGGAGAGGCTTCCGGCGATCTTCTGGCTGCCGATCTGATCGAGGCGCTGCGCAGGCATCTGCCGAACGCACGGTTCTACGGCATCGGCGGGCCGAGGATGATGTCGGCCGGTTTCGATGCATGGTTTCGGGCGGAGCGGCTGGCCGTGCACGGATACGCGCAAGCCTTGCGCCATTATCGCGAGATCGCCGGCATCCGCCGCGCCCTCAGGCGCAGATTGCTGCGCGAGGCGCCGGACGCCTTCATCGGCGTCGATGCCCCGGACTTCAACCTCGGTCTCGAACACAGCCTGAAGCGGCACGGCATTCCGGCCATCCATTACGTCAGCCCCTCGATCTGGGCCTGGCGCGGCGGCCGGGTACGGCGGATCGCCCGCTCGGTGACCCATCTGCTGGCGCTGTTTCCGTTCGAACCTGCGCTGTATGCGGGTCGGCGCGTGCCGGTGACCTATGTCGGTCATCCGCTGGCCGATGCGATCGCGCCGGGCGGGGACACGCCGGCCGCGCGCAAGAGGCTAGGACTTGCGAAGGACAGCGTGGTCTTCGCACTGCTGCCGGGAAGCCGCACTTCCGAATTGCACCACCTGGCAGGAACCTTCATCGAGACGGCCCGCCTGCTCGGCCGCGACTTTCCCGGCGCGCGTTTCCTGGTGCCGCTGGTCAACCGCGAGACGCGCACGCGATTCGAGATCGAGTTGTACCGGCGCAATGCCCAGGATCTGCCGATCAAGCTGCTGTTCGGACACGCGCGGGATGCGCTCGCCGCCTGCGATGCGGCGCTGGTCGCCAGCGGCACCGCCACGCTGGAAGCCGCTCTGTTCGGCAAGCCGATGGTGATTGCCTATCGCATGTCCGCCTGGTCGTATCGGCTGATGCGGCGCATGGCCTATCAGCGCTATTTCGGTCTGCCGAACATCCTGGCGGGGCGCTTCGTCGTACCCGAATTCATGCAGGACGAGGCGACGCCGGACAATCTCGCGCAGGCGCTCGGAAACTGGATGGCCGATCGAGTGAGCCGGGCGCGGCTGGCACGGCTGTTCGGGCGCATCCACGGCGAGCTGCGTCGCGACAGCGCCGAGCAGGCCGCACGCGTGGTATTGACTTACCTGAGGCCGGGTCGCGAATGTCCGACCTTGCAACGCCGGCCGGCCTGATCTGCGGCGTCGACGAAGCAGGCCGGGGGCCGCTGGCCGGGCCGGTCTTTGCGGCGGCCGTGATCCTCGATGCTGCGCGCCCGATCGACGGTCTGGCGGATTCCAAGACTCTCACGGCGCGCCGGCGCGAGGCGCTGGCGCAGCGCATCCGGCAGCGTGCCGCGGCGTGGGCCGTGGCGAGCGCCAGCGTGCAGGAAATCGATACGATCGACATCCTGCGGGCGAGCATGCTCGCGATGTCTCGCGCGGTGCGTGCGCTCGCGCTCGTTCCGGACCTGGTGCTCGTCGACGGTTTGTACTGCCCGGACGTTGCCTGTCCGGCGCAGGCGGTGGTCGGAGGCGACGGCCGCATCGCGCAGATCGCCGCGGCATCGATCCTGGCCAAGACCTGCCGGGACGCGGAGATGATGCGCCTGCACCTGTGTTACCCGCTCTACGGGTTCGACCGGCACAAGGGCTATGGCACCGCGGCGCATCTCGCGGCGTTGCGCGCGCACGGCCCGAGCGAGGTGCACCGGCGAAGCTTCGCCCCGGTGCGCGAGGCACTGTCGCTCGGCGGGTGCGAGCCGGGTTCGCAGCGACCGTTACCGGCGAGACCACGATGAAGCGGGTATCGTCGCGCGACAACGCGGTTTTCGTCGAACTGCGCGCGCTCGCGCATTCTGCACGGGCGCGTCGAAGGCTCGGATGCACGGTGCTCGACGGCGTGAATCTCGTCGAGAGCTACCTCGCGCGGGTCGGTATGCCGCAGCTGCTGGCGGTGAGCGACCAGGGCCTGGAGCGGCCCGAGATCGCTCGTCTCGCGGCCGAATGCGGTGCGGTCCTCGTGCTGAGCGACGCGCTGTTTGCACAGGCGAGCCCCGTCGATACGCCCAGTGGTGTGCTCGCCCGGGTGCGCGTGCCGGAACCGCCGCCGGCTCTGCCCGAGGGTTCGTGCGTGGTGCTCGACGGCGTCCAGGATCCGGGCAATGCAGGCGCGATCCTGCGTTGTGCCGCGGCCGCCGGCGCTGCCTGTGCGGTGCTCGGTGCGGGCTGCGCCCAGGCGTGGTCGCCGCGGGTGCTGCGCGCCGGCATGGGTGCGCATTTCGTGCTGCCGGTCATCGAGCGCGCCGATCCGGCGGCGTTGCTCGCCGGGTATTCCGGGCGCATTCTCGCGACCGTGGCGGGCGAAGGCCGTTCGCTGTTCGAGACCGATCTCGCCGGCGACATCGCGTGGCTGTTCGGCGCGGAAGGCGGCGGCTTGTCGGCGGCCCTGCGTGCCTGCGCACACGACCGGGTGTGCATTCCGATGAAGGCGGGAATCGAGTCGCTGAACGTCGCCGCGGCGGCCGCGATCTGCCTGTTCGAACAACTGCGCCGGCGCCGTTGAGCCGCGCGCGCATGCGGTGCGGCGCGCTTCAGAAGACCGATCGTTCGAGCCGCGCGTCCTGCATGATCGTGGCGGCGATCTCCTCGATCGACTTGCGCGTGGAATCGAGCACGGGAATCGCTTCGCGCCGCATCAGCCGCAGCGCCTGCTCGATCTCGTAGCGGCAGTTTTCGAGCGACGCATAGCGGCTGCCGCGCCGCCGTTCGTTGCGAATCTGGTGCAGCCGCTCCGCGCCGATCGTCAGCCCGAACAGCTTGGGGCGGAACCGGTTCAGCACCCGCGGCAGGCACATGCGCTCGAAGTCCTCGGGGATCAGCGGGTAGTTGGCCACCTTGATGCCGAACTGCATCGCCAGATAGAGGCTGGTCGGCGTCTTGCCGCTGCGCGAGACGCCGACCAGGATGACGTTGGCGTTTTCGAGGTCTTCATCCGACACCCCGTCGTCGTGGGCCAGCGCAAAGTTGACCGCGTCGATGCGCCGCATGTA
>JBBIUI010000025.1:0-27683 GCA_037440385.1 Rhodocyclales bacterium
GGGCA
The DNA here is from genome assembly GCA_037440385.1 of Rhodocyclales bacterium. GTDB lineage: Bacteria > Pseudomonadota > Gammaproteobacteria > Burkholderiales > Rhodocyclaceae > CG2-30-68-42. Next base: position 6 of record JBBIUI010000025.1, read on the forward strand.
GTGGCCGAAACCCGGCCGTTCCCGCGGCCGCCGGTACCTACGATGCGCTGAACTCAGTGCTGCCCGCCGCCGAGTGCCTCGTACAGCCGCGCGGCAGCGGCGAGCGTGGCGCGCCGGGCCTGCACCGTGGCCTGCTCGGCGGCGAAGGCGTCGCGCTGGGCGTCGAGCACCTCGAGGTAACTGGAAATGCCTGCAGCATAGCGGGACTGCGCCAGGCTCAACCGCTGCGCCTGGGTCTGTTGGGCCGCGATCCCGGCCTGCAACTGCGCGGCCAGATGCGTGCGCGCGGCGAGCAGGTCGGCCACTTCGCGAAACGCCTGCTGGATGGTCTTCTCGTACTGGGCCACCGCGACGAGGCTGCGCGCCTGCGCGAGATCGGCGGCGGCGCCGGTGCGGCCTGCGTCGAACAGCGGCAGGCGCAGCACCGGCTGGAAGCTCCATGCCCCGCTTCCCGCGGCGAACAGACCCGCCAGCGCGCCGCTCGCGGTGCCCAGGCCGGCGGTGAGCGAGATGCGCGGCAGGAAGGCTGCGCGCGCCGCGCCGATGTCGGCGTTCGCGGCCTTCAGCCTTTGCTCGGCCGCGAGCACGTCCGGGCGATCGAGCAGGACCTCCGATGGCACACCCGCGGCGAGTTCGGTCACGATGGCCTGATCGGCGAGCGTGCGCCCCGGCGGCAGTTCAGGCGGCTCGCGCCCCGTGAGCAGCACCAGCGCATTTGCGGCGGCCTCGCGCTGGCGTTCCAGATTCGCGAGTTCCGCGCGCGCGAGCTCGAGCGCCGCGCCGGCCTGCAGCACGTCGAGCTCCCCGGCGAGCCCCACGTCGCGGCGCCGCGTCACCATCAGGCGGGCCCGCTCGCGGGTGGCCACCGTCGCGCGCGCGAGACGGCTGCGTTCCTCCATCTCGAGCAAGGCGAGGTAGGCATCGGCGACGTCCGCGATGAGCGACAGGCGCAGCGCGCGCCGGGCTTCCTCGGTCGCGAGATAGCTCGCCCGCGCCGCCTCGTCCAGGCTCTTCACGCGTCCCCAGAAATCGAGTTCGAACGAAGGCACGGAAAACCCAACGTCATAGCGCTCGCCGGTCACCGCCTGCCGCGACACGGACAGCTCGGCGGGCGTGCGCGCCAGGCTGCCGCTCGCCGCCAGGTCGATGGCCGGCAGCCGGTCGGCACGCACGATGCCGAACTGTGCGCGAGCCTCCTCGACACGGGCCACGGCGATGCGCAGGTCCCGGTTGTGCTCCAGTGCCAGGTCGATCAGCGCCCTCAGGCGCGCATCCGGGAAGAAGTCGCGCCAGGCGATCCCGGTCGCCCGTTGCCCGGCTTCGGAGGCCGGTTGCGCCCATCGGGCGGGAACCGGCGGCTCGGGACGCCGGTACTCGGGCATCAGCGAGCAGCCGGCGAGCGCCGCGCACAGCGCGAGCACGGCGGCCTTACGCATGCCCGTCCTCCTCGTGGCGGCGCGCATGGCCGGGAAAGAGCCTGCGCACGACGACGAAGAACACCGGAACGAGGAAGATCGCGAGCAGCGTCGCGGCGAGCATGCCTCCGATCACGCCCGTGCCGATCGCATGCCGGCTGTTGGCGCCGGCCCCGGTGGACACGGCCAGCGGCAGCACGCCGAGGATGAAGGCGAACGAGGTCATCAGGATCGGCCGGAAGCGCAGCCGGCAGGCCTCCAGCGTCGCCTCGATCAGGCCCATGCCTTCGTCCTGGAGTTTGCGGGCGAACTCGATGATCAGGATCGCGTTCTTCGAGGACAACCCGATGATCGCGATCAGCCCGACCTTGAAATACACGTCGTTGGGCAGTTCGCGCAACGTGACGGCCAGCGTCGCGCCGAACACGCCCAGCGGCACCACCAGCATCACCGCGAACGGAATGGACCAGCTTTCGTACAGCGCGGCCAGCGCCAGGAACGCGACCAGCAGCGACAGCGCGAACAGCAGCGGCGCCTGGCTGCCCGAGAGCTTTTCCTCGAACGAGGTGCCGGTCCATTCGAAGCCGAAGCCGACCGGAAGCTGCGCCGCGATCGACTCCATTGCCTGCATGGCCTCGCCGGTGCTGCGGCCCGGCGCGGGGCCGCCCGCGATCTTCATCGAGGGCAGGCCGTTATAGCGGTCGAGCCGGGGCGAGCCGATGATCCAGCGCGCCGTGACGAGCTCGGCGAGCGGCACCATGGCACCCGCTCGGTTGCGCACCGGCAGGCGCAACAGGGCCTCCGGCGTCGTGCGCAGGTCCGCATCCGCCTGCATCTGCACCCGCAGGATGCGCCCCTGCCGCTCGAAGTCGTTGATATAGGCGACACCGAGCGTGGATTGCAGCGTCTCGTTGAGATCGGCGATCGCCACGCCCAGCGTCTCGGCCTTGCGCCGGTCGATGTCGAGCAGCAGTTGCGGCCCGGCTTCCTGGCCTTCGGGCCTAACGCCGGCGAGCGCGCGATTCTGGCCGGCCAGGCCCAGCGCGAGGTTGCGCACCTCGAGCAGCTTGTCGCGCCCGAGGCCGCCGCGATCCTGCAGGCGGAAATCGAAGCCGCCGGTCGAGGCGAGCTCCGGAATCGGCGGCGGGTTGACGGCGAAGATCATCGCCTGCTTGATCTGGAAGAACGCCATGTTGGCCCGGCGCACCAGCGCGCTGGAGGATTGCTGCGGGCCGGGGCGTTCATCCCATTCCTTGAGCCGGACGAACGCGAGCGCCGCGTTCTGGCCGCGGCCGAAGAACGAGAAGCCGACCACGCCGATGACCTTGGCGACCTCGGGCTGCTTCAGGTAGTACTGCTCGATGCGCGAGAGCACCTCGATCGTTCGTTCCTGCGAGGCGCCCGGCGGCAACTGCACCATGTTGATGAAATATCCCTGGTCTTCCTCGGGCAGGAAGCTGCCGGGCAGGTGGAAGAACAGCCAGCCGGTGGCGCCGACGATCAGCGCATACAGCAGCAGGTAGCGGCCGGTCTTGCGCACGATGCGCTCGACCCAGGACCGATAGCCCGTGCGCACGCGCCCGAAGGCGCGGTCGAACCAGCCGAAGAACCCGGTGCCCGGCAGCACCCCGCTGCCCGGTTCGTGCCGCAGCAGCGTCGCGCACAGCGCCGGAGTCAGCGTGAGCGCCATCAGCACGGAAAAGGCCATCGACAGCAGCAGCGTCATCGCGAACTGCCGGTAGATGACGCCCACCGAGCCGCCGAAGAAGATCATCGGCGCGAACACCGCGACGAGCACCAGCGAGATGCCGATGATGGCATTGAAGATCTGGTCCATCGCCTTGCGCGCGGCCTCGCGCGGCGCGAGACCCTCCTCGGCCATGATGCGCTCGACGGCCTCCACGACGACGATGGCATCATCGACGACGATGCCCACCGCGAGCACCATCGCGAACAGCGTCAGCACGTTGATCGAGTAACCGAAGGCAAACAGGCCGGCGAGCGCTCCGGTCAGCGTGACCGGCACGACGATGGCCGGGATCAGCGTCGCGCGGAAGTTCTCGAGGAAGACGTACATGACGAGGAATACCAGCAACATCGCCTCGGCGAGCGTCTTGAGCACTTCCTGGATCGAGATGTCGACGAAGCGCGAGGTGTCGTACGGAACGTCCCAGGCGATGCCCGGCGGAAAGTAGCGCGCCATCTCCTGCATGCGGGCACGCACGGCGCGGGCGACCGCGAGCGCGTTGCCGTCGGGCGAGACGCGGATCGCGATGGCGGCGCTCGGCTGGCCGTTCAGGCGCGCGAAGATGTTGTAGTCCTGAGAACCGAGTTCCACCCGGGCGACATCCTTCACCCGGACCGCGGAGCCGTCGGGCTGCGTGCGAACGAGGATGTCGCCGAATTGCTCGGGTGTGGTGAGGCGGCTGCGCGTGACGATGACGGCATTGATCTGCTGGCCGGACGCGGCCGGCGCCTGGCCCAGCTCGCCGGTGGCCAGCTCGACGTTCTGCGCGCGCACGGCGCGGGTCACGTCGGCAGGCGACAGACCGTAGGCATGGAGCTTTTCCGGCTGCAACCACAGGCGCATCGAGTATTCGGTGCCGAACAGCACGGCCTCGCCCACCCCCTTCACGCGCCGCAGCGCATTGAGCACGTTGGCCGCGGCGAAGCTGCCGAGATCCACCGCGGAGCGGGAGTGATCCGGCGAATGGATCGCGACGAACATCACGTAGTTGCGCGAGGGCTTGGTCACCGGCACGCCGAGCCGGCGCACGTCGTCGGGAAGGCGCGCCTCGACGCGCTTGTAGCGGTTTTGCGCCTCCACCGAGGCGATGTCGACGTTGGTGCCCGGTTCGAAGGTCAGCGTGACCGTGCCGGTGCCCAGTTCGGAGGCCGACTCCATGTACAGCAGCCGTTCGATGCCGTTCATTTCCTGCTCGATCAGCGCGGTGACGGTATCCTCGATCACCTTCGCCGAGGCGCCGGGGTAGGTGATGTTGAACGCGATCGAGGGCGGCGCGACCGCCGGGTACTGAGAAAGCGGCAGGCTTCGGAAAGCGAGCGCGCCGGCCACCAGGATCACCAGCGCGATGACCCAGGCGAAGACCGGGCGATCGATGAAGTATTTCGCGAACACCGCTCAGCCCTTGCCGGCGGGCGGCGCCGCGGGCGAGCGGGCCCCGGGGTTCCACGGCACGGCCTTCACCGGCGAGCCGGGGCGCGCCTTCTGAAGCCCGTCGACGATGACGCGTTCGCCGCCGCTCAGGCCTTCCGCAACGAGGAAGTCGCCCGCGCTCATGCCGCCCGTCTTGACCGGCCGGGGTGCGGCCTTGCCCTCGCCATCCACGATCATGACGAACTGGCCCTGCGCTCCCGCCTGCACCGCGCGCTGAGGCACCCGGATCGCGTCTTGCACGACGGCCAGCGGAAAACGGATGCGCACGAAGGAACCGGGCAGCAGCTCGCGCTTCGGGTTCGGAAAGACGGCGCGCAGCGAAACGCCGCCGGTCGCCGGATCGACGGCGAGATCGGCAAACAGCAGCTTGCCGGGTCGGGGGTAGACGCTGCCATCTTCGAGGATCAGTTCGACGGCCGCCTGATTCGCCTGCCGTAGCCGGCCTGCCTTCACCGCCTGCCTCAGGCGCAGCAGATCGGCGCCCGGCTGAATGAAATTGGCATAGATCGGGTCGATCTGCTCGATCGTCGCGAGCAGCGTGGCCTCGCCGCGCCCGGCGAGCGCGCCCTCGCTGAGCGCTGCGCGACCGATGCGCCCGGAGATCGGCGCCGGCACGGCGGTGTTGTCGAGGTCGATGCGTGCGCGCGTCAGCGCGGCCTCGGCCTGCTTGAGCTTCGCCTCGGCCAGATCGACTTCCTGCCGGCTCACGGCCTGGATGTCGAGCAGCGGCCGCAAACGCTCCAGCGTCACGCGGGCGACGGCCACATCCGCCTCGGCTGCGTCGCGGGCCGCCTGATAGTTGCGCGGATCGATGCGAAACAGCGTCTGTCCCTGGCGGACGTCGCTGCCCTCGGCGAACAGGCGTTTCTCGACGATCCCCTCGACGCGCGCCCGCACCTGCGCGGTGCGAAACGCCTGCAGGCGCCCCGGCAGTTCCTGCGTGAGCGTGGCCGGCGCCTTCGAGACCGTGATCACATCGACCTCCGGCGGCGGCATCGCGGCGGCCTGCGGGCCGGCCGGCCCCGCGGCCGGTTTGCGGTCGCCGTCCGCTCCGCAGCCTGCCAGCGCGGCCGCGACGAGCACCCCCCACAGCATGCGTCGGTTCATGTCCGGTTTCCTCGATCGGGTGCCCAGGCGCGAAGGAAGCAATCGACGATCCTCTCCACGCGAACGGTTTCGCCGACCGCGGGCGCATCGGCGCCGCAAACGCGCCGGAAGTGCTCGAATCCGCCGAGCAGGCTCAGCAGCATTTCCGCAGCGAAACGCGGATCGTCGCGGCGCAGACGGCCGTCCTTCATCGCGTGGCCGAGAAACTGCGCGAGCTGCGTCGCGGTCTTTTCGGCGCCCTTGTCGAAAAACGCGCGCGCGAGCCGCGGCATCCTGGGCGTCTCGGCCACCAGCGCGCGGAACACCGCCAGGCCCTCGTCGCACAGCACCCTGGTGCGGAACGTCTCGGCGAAACGCAGCAGGCAGGCACGCACGTCGCCGGTGTCTGCGGCGAGGGTCACCGAGAGGGCGTTCGAGGTCAGGCTCGCCGTTTCGGCGAACAGCTCGTCCTTGCCGGAGAAATGGTTGTAGAGCGTCTGCTTCGCGACGCCTGCGAGCGCCGCGATGCCGTCCATGCTCGCGCGGTAGCCTTCCTTCATGAAGGCCTGCCGCGCGGCGTGAAGCACGCGCTCGCGGGTATCGACGGAGAGATTCGTGTCGGACTGGACCATCACGTCGCCGGGATCGATGCGAATGGACTGGACAGTCTAGTCTACTGCCGCCGACGGCGCAAGCCGCCCGGCCGGGCGGCTCGCTCAGCCCAGCGTGAAACGGAACGTCGCGCCCTTCTCCGGTTCGGCTTCGGCCCAGATCCTGCCGCCGTGCCGCTGGATGATGCGATGGACGATCGCCAGCCCGATGCCGGTTCCCTCGAACTCCTGCACGCCATGCATGCGCTGGAAGGGCGAGAACAGCTTCGATGCGTAGCGCATGTCGAAACCGGCACCGTCATCGCGCACGAAGTAGGTGTCGTGCCCGTCGTCGCGGGTCACGCCCGCCTCGATGCGGGCATGCTCGTGTTTCGACGTGAACTTCCATGCGTTGCGCAGCAGGTTCGTCAGCGCGATGCCGAGCAGGTTGGGATCTCCCGCCGCGAGCATGTCGGGCGCGATGACGAACTGGACCTCGCGCCCGGGTGCCGACTGTTCGAGCTCCGCGGCGATGCGCCGCGCGATCGCGCTCAGGTCGACCGTCTCGCGCCGCATCTCGTTGCGGGTGATGCGCGACAGCGACAGCAGGTCGTCGATGAGCTGTTGCATCCGGGCGGTGCCGGCCCGGATGCGCGCGAGGTAGCCGTCGGCCTGCTCATCGAGACGTCCGCGGTAGTCCTCCGCGAGCATCCTGGAAAAGCCGTCGATCGAGCGCAGCGGCGCCGTCAGGTCGTGGGAGACGGAATAACTGAACGCCTCGAGTTCGCGGTTCGCCGCGCTCAGCTCGGCGGTGCGCTCATGCACGCGCTGTTCGAGCTGCGCGGCCAGCTCTCCGATCTCGGCTTCGGCGCGTTTCTGCGCCATGACGTCCGAGGTCGCACCGGCGAAGCGCACGACCTTGCCGCTTCGGTCCCAGACCGCCTGTCCGCGGGCGCGGAACCAGCGGTAGCCGCCGTCGCTGCCGCGCAGGCGGTATTCGATGTCGTAGGGCGTGCGCTGCGAGAAATGGCGCTCGACGGCCGCCTCGACGCGCGGGCGATCCTCCGGGTGGAGATGATCGAGGAACGAACTGCGCTCGTCTGGCAGCTCGTCCTCGCGGTAGCCGAGCAGTTCCTTGAAACGCGGCGACAGGTAGTAGGTGTCGTTCGCGACGTCCCAGTCCCACACGCCGTCCATGGTCGCGCGCAGGACCAGATCGAGCCGTGCCTCGCTCGCCTTCAGCTCGTCGATGCGTTCGGCGAGCGTCTCGACCATGCCGTTGAAGGCCGCGGCGACCTCGCCGACCTCGTCGTGCCGGTGAACCTCGGCGCGCGCGCTCAGATCCCCCGCGGCAAGCAGGCGGCTCGTCCTGGAGAGTTCGCGCAGGTCACGCGTGAGCCACATCGCCAGCGGCACCAGCAGCAGCGCCGAGACGACAAAGGCCGCGAGCGACAATTGCCCGGCCTGGACGACCAGGCGGTGGCGCGCCGCATGGACGACCTCGCGCGAGCGGCCGTAGTCGAGCGTGCCGACACGCCGGCCGCGCAGCGTGATCGCAACCGAATCGGCGAGCCCGCCGGCAGCACCGCGTTCGGCTGCCGGCTGGCGCTGCGACTCGTCCCAACCTTCGGTGACGAGCACCTCGCCGCGCTCGTCGCGCAGCACGATGTAGTCGATGCCGCTGCCCGTGCGCGTGCGGCGCACGATGTCGGCCAGCGCGTCGAGATCGCGCCGCTCGAGCGCTGCGGCCAGCGCCGCTTCGAACAGCGGCCGTGCCTGTTCGATTTGCAGCCGGGTCTGTTCGGCGACGCTGCGGTCGATATCGCGCAGCGAGACCATCGTCATCGCCGCGATGACCAGCGTCTCGATCGCCAGCATCGCGGCGATGAGCCTGGCCCGGAACGACAGTCCGGGAAAGCGTTTGAAGGATCGCACGGCGCAGTCCCGGCTTGGCTCGACCGACGAGCGGCACGGGCGCGACGTCCGGCAGCGGTTGTCGCCGATCGCGCCGTGCAGGGGAAAGTCACCCGTCGGGCCGGGCAAGGATAACCCAGACCGGCTCAGGCGAAAACATCCACCCGGCGGGGTGCCTGCGTCGGCCAGCCTGCCTGATTGGCCGCGTACAGGGCGAGGAAGGGTGCACGGCTCGCCTCGGCGCGGTCGGCACCGGTACCGGAGGGGATGAACCCGGCATCGCCCGCGGCTTGCCGCAGCGCGAGCGGGAACGCCGCCTTCGCGTCGGGCGAGCCGCCGGCTGCGTCACCGGGCCTGGCCTCGATCACCAGCCCGCCGGAGGACGCGTACAGCCTGCCGCCGGGTCCGATTTCGTAGAGGAAGCCGGCTTTGCCGGGCGGGCTGGCCGGATGCGGCGTCGCGGTGTCCGTCTCACGGGCGCGCGCCGCACCGGCGCGCTGTCCGGCGTGCGCGGACGATGCGCGGCCGGGTTCGTGTCCGTTCGCCCGCCGCGCGAGCGATGGCGGCGCGCCGGCACTGCCCGCCGATCGATGCGCGGCAGGCAGGCGGGCGGGGGGCAGGCTCGCGATGGGACTCATCGGCCGGTCGTGGCGGAAAAATCGGTCGCGCTACTGTAGATGGGCCGGCCCGGCGGAACAAGGCATTTTGTCCTGCCGCATCTCGTCCTGCTGCCGCAGCGCACCGCCCAGCACCCGGGCGAGATGGCGCCCGGTGTGCGAGCCCGGCGTCGCGGCGATCGTCTCGGGCGTTCCCTGTGCGACGACGCGTCCGCCGGCCTCGCCGCCCTCGGGTCCGAGATCGACGATCCAGTCGGCGCACTTGATGACATCCAGGTTGTGTTCGATGACGACGACGGTGTTGCCGCGGTCGCGCAGCCGGGCGAGCACCCGCAGCAGCGTGTCGATGTCGTGGAAGTGCAGGCCGGTGGTCGGCTCGTCGAGCAGGTAGAGCGTGCGGCCCGTGTCGCGCCGCGCCAGCTCCAGGGCGAGCTTCACGCGCTGTGCCTCGCCGCCGGACAGCGTGGTGGCCGGCTGGCCCAGCTTGACGTAGCCGAGCCCGACCTCGGCCAGCATCTCCAGCTTGTGCGCGGCCGCGGGCACCGCCGAGAAGAATTCGCGAGCCTGATCGACCGTCATGTCGAGCACCTCGTCGATGTTGCGGCCCTTGTAGCGGATTTCGAGCGTCTCGCGGTTGTAGCGCCGGCCGTGGCACAGGTCGCACGGCACGAAGATGTCGGGCAGGAAGTGCATCTCCACCCGGATCAGGCCTTCTCCCTGGCAGGCTTCACAGCGCCCGCCGTGGACGTTGAACGAAAAACGGCCCGGCCCGTAGCCGCGCGCGCGCGCCTCGGGCACCTGCGCGAACCGTTCGCGGATCGGCGCGAGCAGCCCGGTGTAGGTGGCGGGATTGGAGCGCGGGGTGCGGCCGATCGGAGACTGGTCGACGCACACCACCTTGTCGAACGAGCCGAGTCCCTCGATCGAATCATGCGGCGCCGGTTCGAGTGCCGCACCGTGGAGCCGGCGCGCCGCCGCGGCATGCAGCGTGTCGTTGATGAGGGTCGATTTGCCCGAGCCGGACACACCGGTCACGCACACGAACAACCCGGCGGGCAGCTCCAGCGTGATGTCCTTCAGGTTGTTGCCGCGCGCGCCGCGCACGACGAGCATGCGGCCGGGATCGGGCGCGCGGCGCCGGCCCGGCACGGCGATCGACCTGCGTCCGGACAGGTAGGCGCCGGTCAGGCTGTGCGGATGCGCGGCGATCTCGGCGGGGCTGCCCTGCGCGACGATGCGCCCGCCGTGTTCGCCGGCACCGGGTCCCATGTCGATGACATGATCCGCGCTTTCGATCGCTTCGCGGTCGTGCTCGACGACGACCAGGGTGTTGCCCAGCGCGCGCAGCCGCTGCACGGTGTCGAGCAGCCTGCGGTTGTCGCGCGGGTGCAAGCCGATGGACGGCTCGTCGAGCACGTACAGCACACCGGTGAGTCCCGAGCCGATCTGCGAGGCGAGCCGGATGCGCTGCGCCTCGCCGCCGGAGAGCGTGCCCGCCGCGCGATCCAGCGTCAGGTAGCCGAGCCCGACATCGACGAGAAAGCCGATGCGCGCCGCGACCTCCCGGACGACCCGCTCGGCGACGCGGGCCTTGTAGCCGGTCAATGCGAGCGTGCCGAAGAACGTTTGCAGGTCCGACAGCGGCAGCACTGCGAGCTGGGGAACACTGCGGTCGCCCACCGTGACGTGGCGTGCCTCGCGCCGCAGCCGCGTGCCCTCGCACTCGGGGCAGCGGCGCAGCGCCTGGTAGCGGGCCAGTTCCTCGCGCACGGCGGCCGAGCGCGTCTCGCGCGCGCGCCGCTCGAGATTCGGGACGATGCCTTCGAACGCGTGGCGGCTCGTGACGACGCGTCCGGACTCGGTCCTGTGGCGGAACGCGAGCTTCGTCCCTCCCGAACCGTACAGCACGACGTGGCGGATCGATTCGGGCAGTTCGCCGAACGGGATTTCGACGTCGAAGCGATAGTGCTCGGCGAGGCTCGCCAGCATCTGGAAATAGAACGAATTCCGGCGATCCCAGCCGCGGATCGCGCCGGCCGCGAGCGAAGCCGCCGGATCGGCTACGACCCGCCGCGGGTCGATGAAGCTCTCGGTGCCGAGCCCGCCGCAACGCGGGCAGGCGCCGATCGGGTCGTTGAACGAAAACAGCCGCGGTTCCAGTTCGGGCAGCGAGAAGCTGCATGCCGGACACGCGTAGCGCGTGGAAAAGACGTGCTGCACGCCGCTTGTCATCTCGACGGCCAGCGCGCGGCCGTCTGCGTGCGTCAGCGCGGTCTCGAAGGACTCGGCGAGCCGGCCGCGCATGTCGGCCGTCACCTTGAGCCGGTCGATGACGATCTCGATGCGGTGCGCGACGCGTGGCGCGAGCCGCGGCACCGCATCGATGTCATGCACCCGGCCGTCGACGCGCACGCGCGCGAAGCCCTGGGCGCGAAGCTCCGCGAACAGTTCGGCCTGATCGCCGCGCCGCACGCCTGGGAGCGGGGCGAGGATCATCATCGGGGTGAGCGCGGGCGCCGCGAGCACCCGGTCGACCATCTGCGCGACGCTTTGTGCATCGAGCGCGAATCCGTGCTCGGGGCAGTGCGGCGTGCCGGCGCGCGCATACAGCAGCCGAAGGTAGTCGTGGATCTCGGTGACCGTGCCGACCGTGGAGCGCGGATTGTGGCTCACCGCCTTCTGCTCGATCGCGATCGCCGGGGAAAGCCCTTCGATTAGGTCGGCGTCCGGCTTTTCCATCCGCTCCAGGAACTGGCGCGCATAGGCCGACAGCGATTCGACATAGCGGCGCTGCCCTTCGGCGTACAGCGTGTCGAAGGCGAGCGAAGACTTGCCGGAACCGGACACGCCGGTGATCACGGTGAGCCGGTTGCGAGGCAGCGCCAGATTCAGGTTCTTCAGGTTGTGCGTGCGCGCGCCGCGTACGCGGATCTCGTCCATCGCAGCCAGGGGCGAATGCCTGACCTGCTAATATACGCAATCCCTTCCATTCGAGCCAAACCGATCCGATGTCAGCACCCTCGAGCGGCCGCATCAGTGCCGCGGAGCTTCGGGCCGGCGCATCGCTTGCGGCGATCTTCGCGCTGCGCATGCTCGGCCTGTTCCTGATCCTGCCGGTGTTCGCGATTCATGCCAGATCCATTCCCGGCGGCGACAACCTGACCCTGGTCGGCATCGCGCTCGGGGCCTACGGGCTCACGCAGGCGATCTTCCAGCTTCCCTTCGGGATGGCTTCCGACCGCTATGGCAGGAAGCCGCCGATCGTCGCGGGCCTGCTGGTCTTTGCCGCAGGCAGCCTGCTCGCCGGGGCGGCGAGCGACATCTACGTGACGATCGTCGGCCGTGCCCTGCAGGGCGCGGGCGCGATTTCGGCCGCGGTCACGGCCCTGGCCGCGGATCTGACCCGCGAGGAGCACCGCACCAAGGTGATGGCGATGATAGGCTCGTCGATCGGCATCGTGTTCGCGGGCTCGCTGATCCTGGCGCCTGCGCTGTACGCCTGGGTGGGCATGAGCGGCATCTTCTATCTGACCGGGGCGCTCGCGCTGGGCGCCATCGCGGTCGTCGCCTGGGTCGTTCCGCCGGCACCGGCTCCGGGCGACACGGGTGAAGGGGAAGCCGGCTTCCGGCAGGTCCTGGCCGACCCGCAGCTCGCGCGGCTCAATTTCGGCATCTTCGCGCTTCATGCCATGCAGATGGGGCTGTTCGTCGTCGTTCCGGCGGCGCTCGTCGCGCGCGGCGGCCTGCCGGTCGCCGAACACTGGAAGGTCTATCTTCCGGTCGTGTTCGCGAGCTTCGTGCTGATGGTTCCCGCGATTCTGTACGCCGAGAAGCGCGCGCGGCTCAAGCCGGTGTTCATCGGCGCGGTGGCGCTGCTCGCCGCCAGCAACGTCGCCTTCCTGTGGGCGGCGGACCGTTTCTACGGCATCGTCGCGGTTCTCGTCGCGTTCTTCGTCGCGTTCAACATCCTCGAAGCGAGCCTTCCTTCGCTGATCTCGCGCATCGCGCCGGCACGCGCCAAGGGCACGGCGCTGGGCGTCTACAACACGATGCAGTCATTGGGACTGTTCGCGGGCGGGGGCATCGGCGGGCTGCTCGCGAAACACTTCGGCATGACCGGCGTATTCTCGTTCGCGGCTTTGCTCGCGCTGCTGTGGCTGGCGCTGGCCTCATCGATGCGCGCGCCGCCGGTGATCGCCAGGCGCGAGTTCGCAGTCGGGCCCGGGGTCGATGCCGAGGCCGTTCGGCGCGAGCTCGCCCAGGTGGCCGGCGTGCGCGAAGCGCTGGTGGTACCCGACCGGGGCGTCGCCTATCTGAAGGTGAATCTCGAATGCTGGGACGAGGCGCGCGTGCGCGAATTGCTCGGTGCGGCCGCGAGCCAGTCGCGAGCGGCCCCGGTAGCGCTTTCCGGGTAGTACGGCCGGCGGATTGACGCCGCCGCTGCCGCGAGCGTGTAATACGGCCGCGCGCGTTCGAAGACATCGGGCTGCGGCATTTCTACGAGGAGCTGTGCATGGCATCCATCAACAAAGTCATCCTGATCGGCAACCTCGGGAAGGATCCCGAGACGCGCTATATGCCCAGCGGAGACGCGATCTGCAACATCACGCTGGCGACCACGGACACGTGGAAAGACAAGACGAGCGGCGAGAAGAAGGAAGCCACCGAATGGCACCGTGTCGCATTCTTCGGTCGCCTGGCCGAGATCGCCGGCCAGTACCTGAAGAAGGGCTCGCAGGTCTACGTCGAGGGCAGCCTGCGCACGCGCAAATGGCAGGACAAGGAAGGCCACGACCGCTACACGACCGAGATTCGCGCGGACACCATGAAGATGCTCGGTCACCGGGAGGGCATGGGGGAAGCGCCTGCGCGCAGCCCGAGCCCGGCGCCGAGCCGCAGCGCGCCGGAGGCGAGCACCGTGGCCGGCGGCATCGGCGAGATCGAGGACGACATCCCGTTCTAGAGGCCGCCCGCCGGCGTACCGGCGAGCGGAACGGACTCAGCGCCTGCGTATTCGCTCGATCACCGCGCTGGTCGAGCGCTCGTGGACGAATGCGATCGAAAGCACCGAGCCGCCGCGCGCGAGCACCTCGGCCGCGCCGACGATGCGCTCGGGAGCCCAGTCTCCGCCCTTGACCAGTACGTCCGGCCGGACGGCGCGGATCAGTTCGAGCGGCGTGTCCTCGTCGAACCACGTCACGAGCGACACGCTCTCCAGCGCGGCCAGCACGGCCATGCGGTCGGCGAGCGGATTCACCGGTCGCCCGGCCGCCTTGTCGAGCCGCCTGACGGAGGCGTCGCCATTGACGCCGACAACGAGCGAGCCGCCGAGCGCGCGGGCCTGGGCCAGGTAGGTGACATGCCCGCGATGCACGATGTCGAAGCACCCGTTCGTGAATACCAGCGGGCGCGCGAGCCGGGGCAGCCGGCGGGAGAGCTCCCCCGGTTCGCAGATCTTGGCTTCGAAGCCCGGAGCCGGCAGTTCGGTCATTGCGCCGGGCGCACGCGCCGCACGACCGCTGCGGCGGCGCGCACGGCCGGACCGCCGGATGGCCGGCTCACTTCGCGTCCCTGCTCGCCGGACGTTCGTCCAGCCTGCGCGCCTGCTCTTCGGAGAGGTATTCGAAAACCCGCACGACCTTGCGTACGTCCCCGGTGGTGCGCGCGATCTCGCTGGCCGCGTCGGCTTCCTTCTTCGTGACCAGGCCGAGCAGATAGACCACGCGGTCCTCGGTCACGACCTTGACGTGATTCGCGTGGAAGCGGTTCGCATCGAGGAAGCGCGCCTTGATCTTCGAGGTGATGTAGGCGTCGTTGCTGCGTGACGTGTAGCTCGTCGGCGGGGCCACCGCCAGCTCGTTGGTGACCGCGCGGACGTTGTCGACGCCCCGGACGGTCTTTTCGATGTCCGCCTTCGCCGCGGCATCCGGCGCCTCGCCGGTGATCAGCACGTTGCGGTTGTAGCTCGTCACATTGACATGGACGCGGTCGCCGTAACGGTCGTTGATGCGGCCCAGCGCGCGCAGTTCGATGCCCTCGTCCATGACATAGGCTTCGGAGATGCGGCGGTCCGCGATCATCAGCGCACCGGCCCCCACTCCCGTGGCGACCACCGGAAAACAGGCCTGCAGCAGGGGCAGCGTCGCAAGCATCAGCACCGCGGGAAACCAGCGTCGAGTCTTCATCATTCCACTCCCAGCAAGAGGCAATCGATACCGTCGCACAGACAGTGCAGCACGAGCAGATGGACTTCCTGGATCCGGCAGGTGCGCTGCGCGGGCACGCACACCGACACATCCTGCGCGGTGAGCGCCTTCCGGATGGCTCCGCCGTCGTGTCCCGTCAATGCCACCACCTTCATCCCGCATTCCTGCGCGGCACGCACGGCCGCGATCACGTTGCGCGAGTTTCCGCTGGTGGAGATCGCGAGCAGCACGTCGCCCGGCTGCCCGAGTGCGCCGATCTGCTTCGAGAACACCTGCTCGAATGCGTAGTCGTTCGCGATCGAGGTGAGCGTCGAGGTGTCGGTGGTCAGCGCGATCGCGGCCAGTCCCGGCCGCTCGGTTTCGAACCGGTTGAGCAGTTCGGCCGCGAAATGCTGGGCATCGGCGGCCGAGCCGCCGTTGCCGCAGGCGAGGATCCTGCCGTCGGCGCGCAGGCACTCGGCCAGGACCGCGATGGCCCGTGCGATGGGTTCTGCGAGCGATTGCGCCGCGGCGAGCTTCGTCTGCGCGCTGTCGCGAAACTGTTCGGTGATGCGCGCGAGAAGTTCCATGCGGTGGGATGTCGGGCTGCGGCCGTGCCGGGCGTACTGACAGGATTGTAGCAGACCGTCGCGGCGCGCCTTCGACGCGTCGCCCGCCCACCCGCTCAGGGCATCACCAGCCAGACATCGACCCGCAGCCGCCGCCAGGGATTGCGGTGTTCGGCGAGCCGTGCGATGCGACCTTCGACGAGTGCGCCGCGGTCCATTTCCCGCGCAACCGTTCGGTTCTCGGCGCGCGGCAGGTAGCCGAGTTTGTTGCCGCGCCACTCGACGCGTACCGCATTGGCGTCGTGGGCGTTGTCCGGTTCGCGGACGAGATCGAGACGGTCGCCGGGTTTCATGCGGTCCCACAGCGCGGCGCCGGCGTAGTATTGAAAGCCGGCGAGCGGGGAGCGCTGCACCAGCAGTTTGACCGATTCGGCGTGCGCCGATGCGCAGGCGAACAACACGGCCGCGGCCGCGAGCTCAGCGCGCATCGAAGGCATTGCGAATCCAGCGTATGGCGCCGGCATCGAGCGCGGTCAGCAACAGCGCGTCGAAGCGGCAGGGCTGCTCCCGGCGCCCGTTCAGGTAATGCCGGGCCGCCAGCACGATGCGCCGCTGCTTGTGCACGCCGATGCTGTAGGCGGCGCCGCCGAAACGCTCGCCGGAGCGCAGCCGTACCTCGACGAAGACCAACGTGTCGCCGTCGGCGCACACCAGGTCGATTTCGCCGCCGCGGCAGCGGAAGTTGCGCGCGAGCACGCTCAGGCCGTGCGCTTCGAGGAACGCCGCCGCCAGCGCCTCGGCAGCCGCGCCCGCCGCGGTGCCCGGCGATGGGCTCGCGGCGCGGCGAATCGACGACGGACGAGGATCCATGGAACGACAGGGTAGCGCGGCATTATATGTGGTGGCCACTCCGCTCGGTAACCTCGGCGACATCACCGTGCGCGCGCTCGAGGTGCTGCGCACGGTCGATCGCATCGCCGCCGAGGACACGCGGCACACCCGCAAGCTGCTCCAGCATTACGGGATCGGCAAGCCGTTGCTGGCGGCGCACCAGCACAACGAGCGCCAGGCGGCGCAGCGGCTGATCGAACGGCTCGCGGCCGGCGAGAGCCTCGCGCTGGTGTCCGACGCCGGTACGCCCGCGGTCTCCGATCCGGGTGCGCGCGTCGTCGCGCGGGTGCGTGAAGCGGGCTACCGCGTCATTCCGGTTCCGGGCCCGAATGCGGCCGTCGCGGCGCTGTCTGCATCCGGGCTGAACGAGCCGCATTTCCTGTTCTACGGTTTCCTGCCCGCGACGCGCGCGCAACGCCTGGCCGAGCTCGACCGGCTCGCGGCGCTGCCCCATGGGCTGGTGTTCTACGAGACGCCGCACCGGATCGCCTGCGTGCTGCGTGATCTCGCGCAGCGCCTGGGAGACAGGCGGCTCGTGGTCGCGCGGGAACTGACGAAGCTGTTCGAGTCGATCGACGTCATGCCGCTGCACGAAGCGCCGGACTGGCTCGCGGCCGAACCCAACCGCAGCCGGGGAGAGTTCGTGCTCGTCGTCTCGGCGGCGCCGGCGGTGCCGCCCGAGGATGCACGGCTCGACCACGTGCTCGGCGTGCTGCTCGCCGAACTGCCGCTCAGGCAGGCGGTCGGCCTTGCGGCATCGATCACCGGCGCGCACCGGAAGGCCGTCTATGCGCGCGCACTGGAGCTCGCGCGTCGCGATGCGCGTTGAACCGCGGCCGACGCCCGCACGCGACGGCAAGCTGCCCGGTTGCCCGGCCGGTGACCGCCGGATCCCGGTGATCCTTCGCCCCACGTGCGGCATTCGGTTCGTTCGCCGCAGGCTGCTAGACTGCGGCGCGTCTACATCCGTTCTGGTGCGCCGGCCACGATGCCTTCCTCGCTGACCCTCGCCCGTCCCGACGACTGGCACGTGCATCTGCGCGACGGGGCGGCGCTCGCAGCCGTGCTGCCGGATACCGCGCGGCGCTTCGCGCGCGCCATCGTCATGCCGAACCTGAAGCCCCCGGTCGTGACGACGGAACAGGCGGCGGGCTACCGTTCGCGCGTGCTGGCCGCACTGCCGCGGGGACTCAAGTTCGAGCCGCTGATGACGTTGTATCTGACCGACCATACGCCTGCGGCGGAGATCGACCGCGCCAGGGCGAGCGGCTTCGTGTATGCCGTCAAGTACTACCCGGCCGGCGCGACGACGAACTCGGATCTGGGCGTCACCGCGATCGGGAACTGTTCGGCGGTGCTCGAGCGCATGCAGGCCGTGGGGATGCCGCTGCTCATTCATGGCGAGGTGACCGATGCTGACGTGGATATCTTCGATCGCGAGCGCGTGTTTGTCGATCGCGTGCTGGCGCCTCTCGCGCGACGCTTTCCGGCGCTGCATATCGTGCTCGAGCACATCACGACCGCCGAGGCGGCGCAGTTCGTGATCGAGTCCGGTCCGGGCATCGCGGCGACCCTCACCGCGCACCATCTGCTGATGAACCGCAATGCGCTGCTCGCCGGCGGCATCCGTCCGCATCACTACTGCCTGCCCGTGCTCAAGCGCGAGCGGCACCGCCAGGCGCTGGTGCGCGCGGCCGTTTCCGGCAACCCGAAGTTCTTTCTCGGCACCGATTCCGCGCCGCACGCGCGCGCGGCCAAGGAGGGCGCATGCGGGTGCGCCGGCTGTTACAGCGCGCACGCAGCGATCGAGCTGTATGCCGAGGCGTTCGAGGCGGCCGGTGCGCTCGACCGGCTCGAGGCCTTCGCGAGCTTCTTCGGCGCCGATTTCTACGGCCTGCCGCGCAACGGCTCCAGGCTGACGCTGGTGAAGGAGCCGTGGCAGGTACCCGCGCGCATCCCGATGGGCGATGACGTGCTCGTGCCGCTGCGCGCAGGAGGGAAGGTGGGCTGGAGGCTTGCGCAGCCATGAGGTTGTCGCACGAAACGGCGCTCGCCGCGATCGCGCTGCTGCTCGCAGGCTGCGTGGATGAGAGCGCTTCGGTCGCGCTCGATTCGGGCGGCCGTGTGCTGACGCTGAACGTGCGCCGCGATGCCCCGTGGATCGACCGGACGGACGTCGAGATCGTGGCGAGCGCGCTGCCCGAGTGTCAGCGCCGCACTCGGCTGGAAGCGGTGCCCGCGCGAAGTCTGCGGCTCGAAGTGTTCCGCGCGCCCGAGGCGGTCTATGCCGAACCCATCCTGATCCTGCGCGAGGGTGCGCGCCACTATGCCCTCGGGTTGGCGAACTGCGAAGTGCAGCGTTTCCCGGCACCTCCGCAACGGCTCGGGCAGCCGGTGGGCGCGTTCGTGTTCGGCCCCGGCTCGGGCCGACTGGCCTTCGCCGCCGCGGTGCCGGCGCAGGCGGCTAATCGGTCGTCATCCGCGCTGCGGCGATGATCCGGTCCTCGCGACCGGTGCGCAGGGCCGCGCGCCGGCCGCGAACGATATCGACGCCCCCGATCAGCCCCAGGCCGATCACGAAGTAGACTCCGGTGGCGAGGATCGCGATGCGGTGGTTGCCGCCCGTGAGCCAGCTCGCCAGTCCGTAGGTGAGCGGTCCCAGGATGGAGGCCAGCTTCACCGCCAGCCCCCACAGGCCGAAGAACTCGGCCACGCGGGAGGCCGGCGCCAGCAGGCCGACCAGTGCGCGTCCGGCCGATTGCGACGCGCCCATGCAAAGTCCCGCGAGATTGGCTGCGATCCAGAACGGCGCCGTGCCCTGCGCGAGCGCCGCGAGCAGCACCATCGCGATCCAGCCGCACAGCGTCAGCGCGATGGCGCGCACATGGCCGATGCGGTCCTGCACGTAACCGAATCCGAATGCTCCCAGCGCCGCGGTGACGTTGACGGCCAGGATCAACTGCAGCGTCTGCCGGGTCGTGAAGTGCATGGCTTCCTGTGCATAGATCGCCGCGAGCGTGATCACGGCCTGTATGCCGGCCTGGTAGAAGAGGCTGCACACGAGAAAACGCGACAGGTCGCGGAAGCGCCTCGCATCGCGCGCCGTTGCGGCGAGCCGCGACCATGCCGCGCGGGCGATGCCGGACCTGCGGGCGGCTGGCGTGGCGCGTTCGCGTAGCAGCAGGAAGGTCGGCAGGCTGGCGGCCGCGAACAGCATCGCGGTGATCGGCATCGTCTCGGGCACCGCCTCGGCGACGCTCCTGCCCTGCGAGCCGGCTCGCTCGATCCAGCCCAGACTCGCGCCCAGCGACAGCAGGCCGCCCAGGTAGCCCAGGCTCCAGCCCCAGCCCGAAACGCGGCCCATCGCGCGGCTGTCCGCGAGCTCGGGAAGGAAGGACGCGATCAGGTTCTCGCCGGTTCCGAAGAAATAGTTCGACAGCACGACGCAGGCCAGGGCCAGCCACAGCGAGCCCGGTCCAGCGAAGTACAGCGACGCGGTGAAAAGCACGCAGCCGGCGGTCGTCAGCGCCAGCAGGGCCTTCTTCGCCGCCAGCACATCGGCATAAGCGCCGACGACCGGCGCGGTCACGACGATCATCCCATAGGAAATCGACAACGCACCCGTCCACGCCAGGGTGGCCCAGGCAGCGTGCCGGGCCACGACCGCGACGAAGTAGGCGTTGAAGACCGCGGTGACGACCACGGTCGTGTAGCCCGAATTGGCGAAGTCATACATCGCCCACGCCCAGACCTCGGCGGGTCGGACGCCTCCGGCGAGATTGCGGCGGGCGGGGGAGATCGAGGACATCGCCGGCGTTGGCACGTGTGAGGCCGCGATTATCCCCGTGTGCGAAAGCGTGTGCGCAACGTCCCTCCGGCCGCGGCGGCTGCGCGGACCCAGGACGATGACGCGATGGAAGAACCCCGCCATGCCCGCCTGCGCTCGCGCGGCCGCAGCCGCACAGGGATCATGAACGACCGCGCAATGCAATGTCCTGCCTGGCGGTGCCTCGAACCGCCCGTCATCGCGAGGACACCGGTTGCGTCATTGCGGGGAGCGCACTTTCCCTCCGTCATTGCGAGGCGCGCACTGCCCCTCTGTCATTGCGAGGAGCGCACTTTTCCTCCGTCATTGCGAGGAGCGCAGCGACGAAGCAATCTCGTGGCGTGGCGAGCGACCGGTACGCGCTTCGCGCGGGATTGCTTCGTCGGTCTCCGGCCTGCGCGCAATGACGGGGTATCGGTGTCGCGCGGGCGTCGGCTCGAGGGGGCCGGGGCATCTGGTTCATGGAGCGGCAAGAACCCGCACCGCGGGTCTTCGGGAAAGGCCTCGGCACGGAGGAGGTTCGAGGAAGGAAAGGCCCCGCTGTGCGGGGAGGAAGGAAAGGCCCCGGCTGGGAGAAAGGAAAGGCCCCGCTGTGCGGGGCCTTGGGTCTTGCGCTCATTGCGCTTGCGCCGTGTGGCGCTGCGGAACCGGTGCGGTTCCGTCGTCTGGCTCGGGATTCGCCGTATCCTGCTCGATACGCCCCCTCCTTTCGGAAGTCCGTGCAGCGCCTTTATAGGCCAATTCGCGGGCGGATGCAAGCGGATGCTAGAATGCGCCAGGAAGTCCGCCAGGCAGCCGCTGTATGCCAAGTGCATGCAGAGGAAAGTCCGGGCCCCGCAGAGCAGGATGCCGGCTAACGGCCGGGCGCAGCAAGTCGCAAGACCCAAGGCGACGGAAAGTGCAACAGAGAGCAGACCGCCGATGGCCTCGCGAGAGGATCAGGCAAGGGTGAAACGGCGAGGCAAGAGCTCACCGCGTCCGTGGCGACACGGGCGGCACGGCAAACCCCATCCGGGGCAAGGCCAAATAGGGAAGCGATAGCGCGGCTCGCGCTGCTTCCGGGTAGGCCGCAAGAGCGGCGCGGCAACGCGCCGCCCAGATGAATGGCTGCCCACGACAGAACCCGGCTTATCGGCGGACTTCCTCCCCACCGGCAGCCGTCCATCCGCCGCCCCCCGGGGTCGCCCGGTTCGGGAGGGAGCGCAGGCGCATCATCACGTAACACTTTCGCTTTTCTCTGCAACCCAATAATTTTTAAGTGATCCGGTCGCGCGAGTCCCGCGGCGACCAAGGTAAGCCCTTGTCGCTGCGCGAAAAAAAAGTCCGGCGAGCCGCTTGACCCGAAAGATTTCCTCCACTAGAGTGGGAGCAAGTGGAGAAAAGTGGGGAAATGGCGTCGCGGCGCCGTCCTCACGCCAGAAGGGGGCGGCGTGTTCCAGGGAGCGGTGGCGCTCAATCTCGATGCAAAGGGGAGGTTGATGATCCCGGCACGTCATCGCGAGGATCTGCATCGACCCGCGAACGGTGCGGTCGTCATCACCGCCCATCCCGATCACTGCCTGCTCGTCTATCCGCTGCCGGCGTGGGAGCCGATCCGCGAAAAGGTGCTCGCGGCGCCCAGCTTCGACCGCCAGGCGGCGCGCATCAAGCGCCTGCTCGTCGGCCATGCGAGGGAGGAGCGGCTCGATGCCGCGGGACGCGTGCTGATCGCCCCGGAACTGCGCGCGCTGGCCGGTCTGGAAAAGGAAGTCTGGCTGGTGGGACAGGGGAGCCATTTCGAGCTGTGGTCGGACGCCGGCTGGCGTACGCAGCAGGACGAGATCTTTGCGCTCGGCGACAAGCTGCCGGGCACGCTTCAAGACCTGGCCTTGTGAATGGAGACGGCGCGCATCGTCCGGTCCTGCGGCGCGAAGCCGTCGATGCGCTCGCGGTGCGCGTCGGCGGCACCTACATCGATGCGACGTTCGGGCGCGGCGGCCACAGCCGTGAAATCCTCGCGCGGCTGGGTCCCGCCGGAACGCTGCTCGCGATCGACCGCGATCCGTCGGCGATCGAGTCGGCGCGGCGAATCGACGACGCCCGGCTGCGGGTCGCGCACGCCGCGTTCAGCCGGATCGGCGAGGTGGCGCGCAGCCACGGCATCGAGGCGGCCGACGGGATCCTGTTCGATCTCGGTGTTTCGTCGCCGCAGCTCGACGATGCCGCGCGCGGTTTCAGCTTCCGCTTCGATGTGCCCCTGGACATGCGGATGGATCCCGGCAGCGGCGAGAGTGCGGCCGAATGGCTCTCGCGTGCCGGCGAAGACGAAATCAGGAAGGTGGTGAAGGATTATGGAGAAGAACGGTTTGCTCATGCGGTTGCAAAGGCGATTGTTGCTGCAAGGGCAAGGCAGCCTGTCCTCACCACTGGCCAACTTGCCGCGATCGTGGAGAAGGCCGTCCGCACGCGCGAGCTGGGTCAACACCCGGCGACGCGGACTTTTCAGGCTCTACGGATTCACACCAATCAGGAACTCGAGGAGCTCTCGCTAGCGCTCCCCCGGGCGCTGGCACTGCTGAAAACAGGGGGCAGGCTCGTGGTGATCAGTTTCCATTCGCTCGAAGATCGCATCGTCAAGCGCTTCATGCGCGACGCGTCCCTGCCCGCCGGCGTGCCCGCGAAACTGCCCTTGCGTGCCAGCGAAATGCCACGACCGCAGGCGAGACTGTGCACTCGGCTGCTGCGTGCGGGCGACGCGGAGATCGCCGCGAATCCGCGCGCACGCAGCGCGCGGATGCGGGTGCTGGAGAAATCGTGATGCAAGCGTTGGTTCGTCTGAACGCGATCCTCGTGCTGGTGCTGCTCGGATGCGCGCTGGCCGTGGTGTCGTCGCAGCACGAGGCGAGGGCGCTGTTCCGGGAGCTCGAACGGGCGCAGGAGCGCGCGCGTGCGCTGGAAGTCGAATGGGGGCAGCTCCAGCTCGAGCAGAGCACCTGGGCCGCGCATGTGCGCATCGAGCGCATCGCCCGCGACCGGCTGCAGATGCACGCTCCCGTTGCGGGGCGGATCATCGCCGTCGACGCGGGCGCGGGGCCGTCGCGATGAAGTTCACCGAGAGTCCGCTGCTGTCCCGGCTGGTGCCGCCGTGGCGCGGGCGCATCGTGCTGCTGCTGCTGCTCGCCGCCTTCGGTTCGCTGATCGTGCGCGCGGCCTATCTGCAGGGCGTGCGCAACGACTTCCTGCAGCACAAGGGAGCGTCGCGTTACTCGCGCGTGCTGGAGGTTCCCGCGACACGCGGGCGCATCCTCGACCGCAACGGCGACGTGCTCGCGGTGTCGACTCCGGTGAAGTCGATCTGGGCGATCCCGCAGGACGTCGAACTGGATCCGGCGACGTCGCGCCGGCTCGCCTCGCTGCTCGAGATGGACGAGCGGGAACTCGATCGCCTGTTGTCCTCGGACAAGGACTTCGTGTATCTGAAGCGCCAGCTCCCTCCGGATGTCGCCGGGGCGGTGGAGCGGCTCGGTGTGCCCGGCATCCACCAGCAACGCGAGTACCGGCGCTATTACCCCTCGGGCGAGGTGACCGCCCATCTGCTCGGCTTCACCGGCGTCGACGATACCGGCCAGGAGGGCATCGAGCTCGCATTCGAGGCGCGGCTCGCAGGCAAGCCCGGCAGCCGTCGCGTGATCCGGGACCGCCGCGGGAACATCGTGGAGGACGTGGAGTCGATTCGCGCGCCGCAAAACGGAGCGGACATCACGCTGGCGATCGACTCGAAGATCCAGTACCTCGCGTACGCGGCGATCCGGCAGGCGGTCGATCGACACCGCGCCAAGGCGGCCGGCGCGCTGGTCATCGACGCGCTCACCGGCGAGGTGCTGGCGATGGCGAACCTGCCGGCCTACAACCCGAACAACCGCGGGAAGCTGACCGGCGCGCAGTTGCGCAACCGCGCGCTCACCGACACCTTCGAGCCCGGTTCGACGCTCAAGCCCTTCACCGTCGCACTGGCGATCGACGAGGGCAGAGCCCGTTTCGACACGTTGATCGACACCCGTCCCGGCCGGCTGACGATCGGCAACGCGACGATCTCGGATTCGCATCCGAACGGCGTGCTGACGGTGGCCCAGGTCATCCAGAAATCGTCCAACGTCGGCGCCGCCAAGATCGCGTTGTCTGCGCGCCCGGCCGACATGTGGGGCATGTTCTCGCGGCTCGGTTTCGGACAGCCGCTGCGCCTGGGCTTCCCCGGAGAAGCCGCAGGGCGCGTGCGCCCGTACCGGAACTGGCGGCAGATCGAGCAGGCGACGATGGCCTATGGACATGGCATCTCGGTGAGCCTGATCCAGCTCGCCCGCGCCTATCTGGCGTTCGCCCGCGACGGGGAACTGCTGCCGCTGTCGCTCGTGCGCGTGTCCGCAGCGCCGACCGGCACGCGGGTGTTCTCGCAGCGTGCCGCGCGCGAGCTGCGAACCATGCTGGAGATGGCCGTCCAGCCCGGCGGCACGGCGCCGAAAGCGCAGGTGGCCGGTTACCGGGTGGCGGGCAAGACCGGCACCGCGCGCAAGCTCGACGGCGGACACTACACTCAACGCTACGTCGCGTCGTTCGTCGGTCTGGCACCGGCATCCGATCCGCGGCTGATCGTCGCGGTGATGATCGACGAGCCCACCGCGGGCGGGTATTACGGAGGCGAGATCGCCGCGCCGGCATTCGCGCAGGTGATGGGTGGCGCACTGCGCGCGCTCGGAGTCCCGCCCGACGCCGAATCGCATCCGCCGGGGCGCGCGGCGCCGCCCGCGACGCCGGCCACGCCCGGGCCGGTGCTGGGCCGGGCGCCGGCCGAGGAACGGGAGCGGCTGTGAGCGCGGGCCTTCCCGAGGCGCGACGCGTGCTCGACGAGCTTTCGCGTCTGGGCGTTCGCGCGAAGCGACTGTGCGCCGATTCGCGCCTCGTGCAGCCGGGCGACGTGTTCGTCGCCTACCGAGGCGAGCATGCCGACGGCCGCCGTTACCTCGGCGAGGCGCAGGCGCGCGGCGCCGCCGCGCTGCTCTGGGACGACGGCGACCCTCGCGTGCAGCAGGTTCCGCTGCGCGTTCCCGGTCTCGCCGTGGCGGATCTGCGCGCGCTCGCCGGCTACCTGGCCCATCTCGTCTACGGCCGGCCCTCGCAGCGGCTGTCCGTGGTGGGGGTGACCGGCACCAACGGCAAGACTTCGGTCAGCCAGTGGATCGCGCGCGGCTTCGAAGCCGCCGGGCGGCGCTGCGCGGTGATCGGAACGCTGGGCAGCGGTTTTCCCGATGCGCTCGCCGATACGGCGAACACCACGCCGGAGCCGATCACGCTGCAGGCGAGCCTCGCACGCTTTCTCGCGGACGGGGCGAGTGCGTGCGCGATGGAAGTGTCCTCGGTCGGCCTCGATCAGGGGCGCGTGAATGGCGTCGAGTTCGCGTGCGCGGTGTTCACGAACCTGACCCGGGACCATCTCGAATACCACGGCAGCTTCGAAGCCTACGGCGCGGCCAAGGCGCGCCTGTTCGATGCGCCCGGACTGCGTTGCGCGGTGCTGAATCTGGACGACGCGCTCGGCCGCGAGCTGGCGGCGCGGCTGCGCGCATCGGGCGTGCGCCGGATCGGCTACACGCTCGCCGGCGAGGCCGTCCGGGAAGACATGGTCGAGGAGCGGTTCGAGGCGCGTTGCGTCGCCACCGGCGCGACCGGAACGCGCTTCACGATGGCCGCGCACGCGGGCGAGGCGGCGATCGACACGCCGCTCATCGGGCGGTTCAACGTCTCCAACCTGCTCGCGGTGGCGGCGGCGTTGTATGCATGCGGCATGCCGTTCGCACAGGCGGCCGGGCTGTTGCACACGCTCGCCTCGCCCGCCGGGCGCATGCAGCGCATCGGCGGCACGGATGGCCCGCTCGCCGTCGTCGACTACGCGCACACGCCCGACGCACTGGAGCAGGCGCTCCTCGCGCTGCGGGAGGTCGCCGAGGCGCGCGGCGGACATCTCGTGTGCGTGTTCGGCTGCGGCGGCGAACGCGATCCGGGCAAGCGCGCGCAGATGGGAGCGGTCGCGGCGCGCCGCGCCGATCGCGTGATCCTGACCGATGACAACCCCCGTTCGGAAGACCCGCGCGCGATCCTCGAGCAGATCCGCGCCGGCGCCGGGTCCGATGCGATCGTCATCGAGGATCGTGCCGAGGCGATCCGCCGCGCACTGGCCAGCGCCGGCACGGCGGACGTCGTGCTGATCGCAGGCAAGGGACACGAGCGCTACCAGGAAGCCGGCGGCGTGCGCCGTCCGTTCAGCGACGCCGGCGAGGTGCGAAGCGCGCTGGCGCGGTGGCGGGAGCGCGCGGCATGATGGATCTGCTCGACGCCGCGGTGGCGACCGGCGGGACCGCCCTGAACGGCAATCCGCAATTCACCGCCGTGTCCACGGACAGCCGCAGCGTGGGCGCCGGAGAGCTGTTCGTCGCGCTGCGCGGCGAGCGCTTCGACGGCCACGCATTCGTCGCGGCCGCCGCCGCGCGCGGCGCCTGCGCGGCGATGGTCGCGCAGGACTGGCACGACGAGCGCACCCGCGCGCAGGCGGCCGGGGCCGACCCGATCGCGGCGTTTCCGCTGCTGGTCGTGGCCGACCCGCGAGGCGGCCTCGCCGCGCTGGCGGCGAACTGGCGCGCGCGCTTCGAGTTGCCGCTGGTCGCGGTGACCGGCAGCAACGGCAAGACCACCGTCAAGGAGATGTGCGCGGCGATCCTGCGCGAGGCGGCCCGCGCAGACGGTCTCGACCCGCAGCTCGCGGTCCTCGCGAGCTGCGGCAATCTCAACAATGACATCGGCCTGCCTCAGACGCTGCTGCGGCTGCGCCGCCATCATCGCGCGGCCGTGGTGGAGATCGGCATGAGCCATCCGGGCGAGATGGCCGCACTTGCGGCGATCTGCCGTCCGACGATCGCGGTGGTCACCAACGCGCAGCGCGCGCATCTGGCGGGCCTGCGCTCGTTGAGCGAGGTGGCGCGCGAGAAGGGCGAACTGTACCGCGCTCTCGAGCCGGGCGGCACCGCGGTGGTCAATGCCGAGGACGCCTTCGCGGATTACTGGGCGGGGGTGGCCGGTGAGCGGCCGGTCTTGCGCTTCGGCTTCGGGCAGTACGCGCAGGTCGGCGCGAGCTTCACGTCGCACGGCCTCGGTTCGATTCTGGACCTGAACTCCCCGGCCGGCAGCGCGCGCATCCGCCTGCAGGTTCCCGGCGTCCACAACGTGCGCAATGCGCTCGCCGCGGCCGCGGCGGCGCTCGCCGCGGGGGCGCCGCTCGCGGCACTCGCCGCCGGGCTGGAACGGTTCACCGGTGTGGCCGGGCGCCTGCAGGTCAGGCCGGGCCGCGGCGGCGCGACGCTGATCGACGACAGCTACAAC
>JBBIUI010000026.1:0-26413 GCA_037440385.1 Rhodocyclales bacterium
CCAGCCCTTGCGGCGGCCGCGTGGCTGTTTTCCTGATCCTTCCGGTACCCGGTCGCAGCGGCGCGCTCGCCGCGGGCGCGGTCTGCGCGCGCGCCCGGCGGTGGCCGAGGCTCCCGACCGTCACGCCGATCCGGGCAAGGCACTCGCGGCAGTGATGTCCGGCCGGCGAGGCGGGTATGATCGGCGGCTTTCGGCCCCGTACGCCCATGCCGGAGATCGTCCGCGCGCTGCGCCACCGCAACTATCGCCTGTACTTCATCGGGCAGATGTTCTCGCTCGTCGGCACCTGGATGCAGCAGATCGCGATGAGCTGGCTCGTCTACCGGCTGACCGGCTCGGTGCTGCTGCTCGGCGTCGTGAGCTTCGCCGGCCAGATCCCGATCCTGCTGCTGGCGCCGCTCGGCGGACTGTGGGCGGATCGTGCGGACCGGCGACGGCTGCTGATCGGCACCCAGGCGGGCGCGCTCGTGCAGGCGGTGCTGCTCGCGGTGCTGACGGTGTCGGGCGCGGTGCAGCCATGGCATCTCGTCGCGCTGGCGCTGATCCTCGGGACGATCAATGCGGTCGATGTACCGGCGCGGCAGTCGTTCTTCGTCCAGCTCGTCGACCGGCGCGAGGATCTGCCGAACGCGATCGCGCTGAATTCGTTCGCGATGAACGGTGCGCGGCTCGTCGGCCCGGCGCTCGCGGGGCTCGTCGTGAGCCGCGTCGGGGAGGCGGTGTGCTTCATGCTCAATGCCGCTTCCTACCTGGCGGTGCTGCTCGCGCTGGCTGCGGTGCGCACGCGCGACACGCCGCGTGCGGCCGTGCAACTGGGCCGTGCGCTCGCCGACGGATTCCGGTATGCATTCGGCCATGCCGCGGTGCGCAGCCTGCTCGTGCTGATCGCGGTGCTCAGTTTCGCGGCCACGCCCTATGCGGTGCTGATGCCCGCGGTCGCGCGCGAGGTGTTCGGCGGCGGCGCCGGAACCTTCGGCCTGCTGATGACCTGCGCCGGAGGCGGTGCGGTGCTGGGCACGCTGGCGCTGGCGGCGCGCCGCTCGGTGCACGGACTGGAGCGTGCGATCGGGGCGGCGCCATTCGTCGTCGGGTTGGCCGTGCTGGCGTTCGCCAACGGCGGCAGGCTGTGGCTGGCGGTGCCGTGCCTGATCGCGATCGGCTACGGCCTCATCACCGCGGTGGCGAGCGGCAACACCGCGATCCAGACACTGGTGCGCGACGAACTGCGCGGCCGCGTGATGTCGATCTTCACGATGTCGTTTCTGGGCATCGCGCCGCTCGGCGCGCTCGCGGCGGGAGCGGCCGCCGACCGGCTCGGGGTTCGCACGACGCTGAGCCTGGGCGGGCTGGCGGCGATCGCGGCCGGAGGCTGGTTCGCCCGGGTGCGTCCTCTGGTCGGCGAAGCGCTCTCGCAGGCGGCCGGCTCAAGCGGCGCGCGGGGCCGACCGTAGACCGCCGGACGGGCCGGTTCGCGAAGGGAGCACGGGCACATGGCAGACGAGGCAGATCTGGCTGCGGCCGAGGAGCAGTTCGCATTGAGCCTCGCGCTCGCCTCGGCGAAGCGGGCGGAGGAAGGACGAAAGACGGGAACGTGCCTGTTCTGCGGCGAGCCGTGCGCGCCGCAGGCCGTGCTGCACGAATACTGCCGCGAGGATTACGAGCGCGAGCAGCGCGCGGAGCGCATCCGTGGCAGGGCCTGAGTCAAGCCGGCTTCGTGCCGGATGCCGTTCGCAGCGCCGCGGTGAGGTGCGGCGCGATCGCGCGCAACATCTGCGCGAATACGTGCGGATTTCCGGCGAGGATGTTGCCGCTCGCGAGAAAGCCCGGCTCTCCTTCGAGGTCGCCGACCAGGCCGCCGGCCTCGGTGATCAGCAGCGATCCGGCTGCCATGTCCCACGGCGAGAGCCCGATCTCCCAGAACCCGTCCAGGCGTCCCGCGGCGACGTACGCGAGGTCGAGCGCCGCCGCGCCCGGCCGGCGCAGGCCCGAGGCCTTGAGCATGAACTCGCGGAACATGCCGAGATAGGCATCGGCATGCCCGAACACGCGGTACGGGAAACCGGTGCCGATCAGCGCGTCGGCCAGCTTGGGCCGGCGCGACACCCGTATCCTGCGCTCGTTGAGGAAGGCCCCTGCGCCGCGCGAGGCCGTGAACAGCTCGTTTCGGGTGGGGTCGAACACCACCGCCGCGACGACCGTGTCCTTGTGGGCCAGCGCGATCGAAACGGCATATTGCGGGAAGCCGTGGATGAAGTTCGTGGTGCCGTCCAGCGGATCGATGATCCACGTGAATTCGCCGCTGCCGGTCGCTCCGGACTCCTCTGCTAGAATCGCGTGATCCGGGTAGGCGGCGCGCAGCACGCCGATGATCGCCTCCTCCGCAGCCTTGTCGACCTCCGTCACGAAATCGTTGCGCTGCTTCGTGGTGACCTTGATCAGGTCGAGGTCGAGCGCAGCACGGTTGATGATCCGTCCCGCGCGGCGCGCGGCCTTGACGGCGAAATTCAGGGCTGGGTGCATGGCGTGGTCGCCGGACAAACGCGAATCGTAGATTGTAGCTTGTAACATGACGGGCATCGCGGCGCTCGGGCGCATCCGCTTCGTGCTCTCGCATCCGGTGCATGCCGGCAACATCGGCGCGAGCGCCCGCGCGCTCAGGACGATGGGGCTCGCCCGCCTGACGCTGGTCGCGCCGGCTGCCTTTCCTCACGCCGATGCGCGCGCCCGTGCGCGCGGCGCCGCGGACGTGCTCGATCGCGCGATCGTGTGCGGCAGCCTCGAAGAGGCGCTCGCGGGCACCGTGGCCGCGGTGGGGCTCACGGCACGGCGGCGCGATCTCGCGGCGCCGCTGCGCACGGCGCGCGAAGCGGCGGCGGAGATCGTCGCGGCATCGGACGCCGGCGAGACCGCGATCGTGCTCGGCAACGAGACCTGCGGCCTGTCGAACGAGGAACTCGCGCTGTGCCGGTTCCCGGCGACGATCCCTGCCGATCCCGCCTGTTCGTCGCTGAATCTCGCGGCCGCCGTGCAGGTGATGGCCTACGAGCTGCGGCTCGCTGCGCTGGGCGAACGGTCGGCGTGCGCGGCGCACGCGGCGGCGGTGCCGTCGAGCTTCGAGGAGGTCGAGGGCCTGATGCGCGAGCTCGAACGGTCGATGGTCGATACCGGTTTTCTCGATCCGGGCAACCCGCGGCGCCTGATGCTGCGCCTGCGCCGGCTGTTTGCGCGAGCGCACCTCGAGCAGCAGGAGGTCAACATCCTGCGCGGGGTCATCGCCGCATGGCGTGCAAAAGTTGACCAAAACACTGGGAATTTGTAGCATTGCCCGAACTTGACAATGGAATCTGCGCATGTTCGACCGCCTGCGTGAAGACATCGCCTGCGTGTTCCAGCGCGACCCGGCCGCGCGCACCCGCTGGGAGGTGCTGACCTGCTACCCGGGCTTACACGCGCTGCAGTTGCACCGCCTGTCGCATTGCCTGTGGGCGAAGGGCTTCAAGTGGCTGGCGCGCTTCGGCTCGCATTTCGGCCGCTGGGTGACCGGCATCGAGATCCATCCCGGTGCGAACATCGGCCGCCGGGTGTTCATCGACCACGGCATGGGGGTCGTGATCGGCGAGACGGCGGTCATCGGCGACGACTGCACGCTGTATCACGGCGTCACGCTCGGCGGAACCTCGTGGAACCGGGGGAAGCGGCACCCGACGCTGGAACGCGGCGTCGTCATCGGTGCCGGCGCCAAGGTGCTCGGCCCGATCACGGTGGGCGAGGGCGCGAAGATCGGCTCCAACGCGGTGGTCGTGCGCGACGTGCCCGCCGGCGGCACCGCGGTCGGCATCCCTGCGCGCATCATCGACGCGGGGCAGGCGCGCCGGCGCGAGGAGAAGGCCGAGCAACTGGGCTTCTCGGCGTACGCGATCGTGCGCGGCGTCGATGATCCGGTGGCCGAGGCGATCCACGGACTGCTCGACCATGCGGTCGAAACCGACCGGCGCCTGCGGCTCGTGCTGAGCCTGCTGGAGCGCTCCGGGACATCGGTGTCCGACGAGCTGGCGACCGCGGACAAGTTCGACCCGGATTACCTGAGCAAAATAGTTGACTGAAACGGTCGGGAATCGTATAGTGCGGGCGTTGCGGATTGAGGGCTTGCGCGCGGCTGCGCGCTTCACGCGGGGAACGAAATGCGATTGACGACCAAGGGCCGGTTCGCGGTGACCGCGATGATCGATCTCGCGCTCAGGCAGCACAAGGGTCCGGTGACGCTGGCCGGCATCAGCGAGCGCAACGGCATCTCCCTGTCCTATCTGGAACAGTTGTTCGGAAAACTGCGCCGGCACCGGCTGGTCCATAGCGTGCGCGGTCCGGGCGGGGGGTATTATCTGGCCCGGACGATGGACAGGATTTCGGTGGCCGACGTCATCGTCGCGGTCGACGAGCCGCTGGACGCGACCCAGTGCGGCGGCAAGAAGAACTGCCAGGACGATCATCGCTGCATGACGCACGATCTGTGGGAGAACCTGAACCGGCACATGTTCAGCTACCTCGATTCGGTCAGCCTTGCGCAGCTCGTGAAGTCCGGCAGCCGCGGCGCCCACACCTCGGTCCTCCAGGACCAGCGGGGCAAGCCGCGCGCGCGTGCCGCCGCCAAGCCGCGCGAGCTGGTTTCGGCCTGAGCGTACGCAGCCGTGTTCTCCCCGGTCTATCTGGACCACAACGCCACCGCGCCGCTCGATGCGAGGGTGCTCGAGGCGATGCTGCCCTATCTGGGCAGCCGCTTCGGCAATGCCTCGAGCCGGCACGAATACGGGCGCCAGGCGCGAAGGGCGATCGACGAGGCGCGCGCGGCGGTCGCGGCGGCGGCCGGCGCGCATCCGACGGAAGTGATCTTCACCAGCGGCGGTTCGGAGGCGAACAACCTGTTCCTGAAGGGTGCGGCCGCGTGCCTGCGACCGGCCGCGGTGGCCGTGTCCGCGGTCGAACATCCGAGCGTGCGCGAGAGCGCACGCCAGCTCGTCGCACTGGGCTGGAAGCTGCGCGAGATCGCGGTGGATCGCGCCGGGCGGGTCGAAGCGGACGCGTTCGACGCCGCACTGGCCGAGGGCGCGTCGCTTTGTTCGGTGATGCTGGCCAACAACGAGACCGGCGTCCTTCAGGACGTGGCGCCTCTGGCCGGACGTGCCCGCGCGGCCCGTGCGCTGCTGCACGCCGATGCGGTGCAGGCGCTGGGCAAGATGCCGGTGGATTTCCGCGCGCTCGGCGTCAGCGCGCTGACGCTGTCCGCGCACAAGATCGGCGGCCCGCAGGGCGCGGGCGCGCTGATCCTCGACAAGCGGGTCGAGCTCGCCCCGCTCATCGCCGGCGGCGGCCAGGAACGCGGGCTGCGCTCGGGCACCGAGAACGTCGCGGCGATCGCGGGCTTCGGGCGCGCGTGCGAACTCGCGATCGCCGAACTCGACGGGCATGCGCGGCGACTGAGGAGGCTGCGCGAGCGGCTCGAGCGCGGGCTCGCCGCGCTCGGCGCGCTCGTCTTCGGCAGCGGGGCCGAACGGCTGCCCAACACGGTTTTCTTCGCGCTGCCCGGACTGGACGGCGAGACGCTGGTCGCGCAACTGGATCGCGCCGGGTTCGCCTGCGCGAGCGGTTCGGCCTGCTCGAGCGCCTCGCCCGAGCCTTCGCACACGCTGCTCGCGATGGGCGTCGCGCGCGAGGCCGCACGCGGTGCGGTCCGGGTCAGCCTGGGGCGCGGCAACGACGAGCGTCACGTCGAGCAGTTTCTGGTGGCGCTCGCGGATACCGCCTCGCGCCTGAAACGGATGCCCGCGGTGGCGGTCTGATCATTGGATTTCAAACTTTCGATGGAGCCGGGGACGAGACGATGCTGAAGCTGCCGATCTACCTCGACTATTCGGCGACCACGCCGGTCGACCCGAGAGTCGCGGAAAAGATGATTCCTTACCTGACCGAGAAGTTCGGTAATCCGGCGTCGCGCTCCCACCCGTTCGGCTGGGAGGCCGAGAAGGCGGTGGAGGAGGCACGCGCGGAGGTGGCGCGGCTCGTCAACGCCGACCCGAGGGAGATCATCTGGACCTCCGGCGCGACGGAGTCCGACAACCTGGCGATCAAGGGAGCTGCGCACTTCTACAGCGGCAAGGGCAAGCACCTGATCACGGTCAGGACGGAGCACAAGGCGGTGCTCGACACGTTCCGCGAGCTGGAACGCCAGGGCTTCGAGGCGACCTATCTCGATGTCATGGAGAACGGATTGATCGACCTCGCGCATTTCGAACGGGCGATCCGACCGGACACGATCCTCGTCTCGGTGATGCTGGTCAACAACGAGATCGGCGTGATCCAGCCGGTCGCCGCGATCGGAGAGATCTGCCGCGATCGGGGCATCGTCTTCCATGTCGATGCGGCGCAGGCCACCGGCAAGACGCCGATCGACCTGCAGGAGCTCAAGGTCGACCTGATGGCGTTCTCGGCGCACAAGACCTGCGGGCCGAAGGGCATCGGCGCGCTGTACGTGCGGCGCAAGCCGCGCTGCCGGATCGAGCCGCAGATGCACGGCGGCGGACACGAGCGCGGCCTGCGTTCGGGTACACTCGCCACACATCAGATCGTGGGCATGGGCGAGGCGTTCCGGCTCGCGCGCGAGGAGATGGCGGTCGAGAACGAGCGCATCCGCATGCTGCGCGACAGGCTGCTCAGGGGGCTGTCGGACATCGAAGCGGTCGAGGTCAATGGCGATCTCGATGCCCGCGTGCCTCACAATCTCAACGTCAGTTTCGCCTATGTCGAGGGCGAATCGCTGATCATGGCGATCAAGGACGTGGCCGTGTCGAGCGGCTCGGCGTGCACGTCGGCGAGCCTGGAGCCGTCCTATGTGCTGCGCGCGCTGGGACGCTCCGACGAGCTCGCCCACAGCTCGATCCGCTTCACGATCGGACGCTTCACGACGCAGGAGGAAATCGATTACACGGTCGATCTGCTGCACCGGCAAATCGCCAAGCTGCGCGAGCTGTCCCCGCTCTGGGAGATGGTCAAGGAAGGCGTCGACCTGAACACGGTGCAATGGGCTGCGCATTGACGAAAGGAGTCTCGAATGGCCTACAGCGACAAGGTACTGGAACACTACGAACATCCGCGCAACGTCGGATCCTTCGACAAGGGTGACGAGCAGGTCGGCACCGGGATGGTCGGGGCACCGGCCTGCGGCGACGTCATGAAACTTCAGATCCGCGTCGGCAAGGACGGCATCATCGAAGACGCGCGCTTCAAGACCTACGGCTGCGGTTCGGCGATCGCCTCCTCGTCGCTGGTGACCGAGTGGGTCAAGGGCAAGACGCTCGATCAGGCGCTGACGATCCGCAACACCCAGATCGCGGAGGAGCTCGCGCTGCCGCCGGTGAAGATCCACTGCTCGATCCTCGCCGAGGACGCGGTCAAGGCGGCCGTGGCGGACTACAAGCACAAGCACGGCGCCGAGCAGCGGCCGGCCGCCGAGCCGGCCGATGCCTGAGGGCGGCACATGGCGATCACGCTGACCGAAAATGCGGCCCGGCACGTGGCGGACTTTCTGGCCAGGCGCGGCAAGGGCACCGGGGTGCGGCTGGGCGTGCGCACCTCGGGCTGTTCGGGGATGGCCTACAAGATCGAGTTCGTCGACGAGCTGCAACCGGAGGACGTCTGCTTCGAGAGTCACGGCGTCAAGGTCGTCACCGACCCGAAGAGCCTGCCCTATCTCGACGGGACCGAGCTCGATTACGTCCGCGACGGGCTCAACGAGGGCTTCCGCTTCAACAACCCGAACGTCAAGGACCAGTGCGGTTGCGGCGAGAGCTTCAGCGTCTGATCGCCGGTCTCGCGGCGCGCGCGCACGCCCGCGGCGGGTGACGATCGACGATCCGCGATCCGATGGATTTCTCCCGGGACCATTTCGCGCTGTTCGGGCTCGCCCGGCGTTTCCGGCTCGATGAGGGCGCGCTCGAAGGTGCCTACCGCCAATTGCAGGCGAGCGTGCATCCCGATCGTTACGCGAGCCGTTCGCAGGCCGAACGGCGCGTGTCGATGCAGTGGGCGACGCGGGTAAACGAGGCGTACCGGACGCTGCGCGAACCGCTCGCGCGCGCCCGCTACCTGCTCGCGCTCCAGCACATCGACGTCGAGCATCCGGCCGCACCGGCGCTCGCGAACGACTTCCTGGCCGAACAGATGGAGTGGCGCGAGGCGCTCGCCGAGGCGGCCGGGCGGCGCGACGCGCGCGCCCTCGACGATCTGCTCGAACGGCTGCGCGGCGAAGCGCGCACGCTCGCCGAAGCGCTCGCACGGAGCATCGACGACGAGGGCGATTACGTGCAGGCCGCCGACACCGCGCGGCGCCTGATGTTCATCGACAAGCTGTGCCGGGACGTCGACGAGGCGCTCGCCGAGCTGGAGGGCTGATGGCGCTGCTGCAGATTTCCGAGCCCGGACAATCCACGGCGCCCCACGCCCACCGGCTCGCGGTCGGCATCGATCTGGGCACGACCAACTCGCTGGTCGCGACGGTGCGCAACGGCGTGCCGGTCGTGCTCAACGACGAGCGCGGGCGGGCGCTGCTGCCCTCGATCGTGCATTACCGCGGCGACGGCGGCGTCGAGATCGGCTACCCCGCGCAGGGTGCCCAGGCGGCCGATCCGCGCAACACCATCGTCTCGGTCAAGCGCTTCATGGGACGCGGCCTCAGGGATGTCGCGCACGTCGAGGCCATGCCCTACGACTTCATCGATGCTCCCGGCATGGTACGGCTGCGCACGGTGGCCGGCATCCGCAGCCCGGTGGAGATCTCGGCGGAGATCCTGCGCGTGCTGCGCGCGCGTGCGCAAGCCAGCCTCGGCGGCGAGCTCGCCGGGGCGGTGATCACCGTGCCGGCCTACTTCGATGACGCGCAGCGCCAGGCGACCAAGGACGCGGCGCGGCTCGCGGGGCTGAACGTGCTGCGGCTGCTCAACGAGCCGACTGCCGCCGCGATCGCCTACGGGCTGGACAATGCCGCGGAAGGCGTCTATGCGATCTACGATCTGGGCGGAGGCACGTTCGACATCTCCATCCTGAAGCTCTCGCGCGGGGTGTTCGAGGTGCTCGCGACGAGCGGCGACGCGGCGCTCGGCGGCGACGATTTCGACCAGCGGCTGTACTGCTGGATCCTCGATCACTCGGCGCTCGCGCCGCTGAACGCCGGCGATGCGCGGCGACTGCTGCTCAAGTCCAGGGAAGCGAAGGAGGACCTGACCCAGCACGAGGAGACCGCGCTGGTCGCGCGGCTGTCCACCGGCGAGAACATCAACCTGATGCTCGGGCGCGACGCGTTTGCCGACATGACCGCACATCTGATCGCCAAGACGCTGGCGCCGTGCCGCAAGGCGCTGCGCGACGCGCGCCTGAGCGTGGCCGACATCAAGGGCGTCGTCATGGTCGGCGGCGCGACGCGCATGCCGCACGTGCAGCGGGCGGTCGCGGAATTCTTCCGGCAGGAGCCGCTGAACAACCTGGATCCGGAAAAGGTGGTCGCGATCGGCGCGGCGATCCAGGCCAACGTGCTGGCCGGCAACCGCAAGGCCGAGGACGACTGGCTGCTGCTCGACGTGATTCCGCTCTCGCTCGGACTGGAGACGATGGGCGGGCTGACCGAAAAGATCATCCCGCGCAATTCCACGATCCCGGTCGCGCGCGCGCAGGAATTCACGACGTTCAAGGACGGGCAGAGCGCGATGAGCTTCCACGTCGTGCAGGGCGAGCGCGAGCTGGTGTCCGACTGCCGTTCGCTCGCCCGCTTCGAGCTGCGCGGCATTCCGCCGATGGTGGCCGGCGCGGCCCGCGTGCGCGTCACCTTCCAGGTCGACGCCGACGGCCTGCTTGCGGTGTCGGCGCGCGAGATGTCGACCGGTGTCGAGGCCTCGGTGATCGTGAAACCCTCCTACGGGCTCGGCGACGAGGAGATCTCCGGCATGCTGCGCGAGTCCTTCGAGCATGCAGGCGACGACATGCATGCGCGCGCGCTTCGCGAGCAGCAGGTGGAGGCGGGGCGCGTGATCGAGGCGACGCAAGCGGCGCTGCGCGAAGACGGCGGCCTGCTCGAGCGCGGCGAGCGCGAAAGGATCGATGCCGCGGTCGCCGCCGTGCACGACGCCGCGGCGGGCACCGATCCGCGCAGGATCAAGGCCGCCATCGACGCGCTCAACGGCGCGACCGGCGAGTTTGCGGCGCGGCGCATGGACCGCAGCATACGCGCGGCGCTGGCCGGGCGTCGCATCGACGAGATCCGGCCATGACGCGCATCATCGTGCTGCCGAACGAGGAGCTGTGTCCCGGGGGTGCCGTGATCGACGCGACCCCCGGCGATTCGATCTGCGACAGCCTGCTGAGAAACGGCATCGAGATCGAACACGCCTGCGAGAAGTCCTGCGCCTGCACGACCTGTCACGTCATCGTGCGAGAGGGGTTTTCGTCGCTCGATCCGGCCGCGGAGAACGAAGAGGATCTGCTCGACAAGGCGTGGGGACTGGAGCCGACCTCGCGCCTGTCCTGCCAGGCGCACGTGAAGGACGAGCCGCTGACCATCGAGATTCCGAAATACACGATCAACATGGCCTCGGAGAACAAGCGATGAAGTGGACCGATATCGGCGACATCGCGATCGCGCTGGCGGAAGCCCATCCGCAGGCCGATCCCGGGCACGTCAATTTCGTCGACCTGATGCGATGGGTGATCGCGCTTCCCGGTTTCGACGACGATCCGAAACACTGCGGCGAGAAGATCCTGGAGGCGATCCAGTCGGCCTGGATCGAAGAGACGCGCTAGACTAGACTACGCCACGCGCTGGTCGGCCGAGCCTGCGCACGATTGCCGGGCGCCATGTATTACGGGGAACGCTTCAACGGCTACAGCCATCTCGCCGGCGCGGTGCTCGCGGCCGCGGGCGCGGCGGTGCTGATCGTGCTCGGCGCACTGCACGGGGATGCCTGGAAGATCGTCAGCTTCGCGATCTACGGTGCGACGCTGGTCACGCTGTACAGCGTGTCGACGCTCTACCACAGCACGCGCGGCCGGGCCAAGCGCATCCTGCGCGAGCTCGACCACCATTCGATCTACCTGCTGATCGCGGGCACCTATACGCCCTTTGCGCTGGTCAGCCTGCGCGGGCCGTGGGGCTGGACGTTGTTCGGCATCGTGTGGGCGCTTGCGCTGGTCGGGATCGTGCAGGAGTTCTGGCTCGGCAGGGGCGCTCGCGTGCTGTCGCTGGCGATCTACCTGCTGATGGGCTGGATCGGTGCCGCCGCGGTCGTGCCGCTGATCGAGGCGCTGACGCCCGCGGGCTTCGCCTGGGTCGCGGCCGGCGGGCTCGTCTATACCGCCGGCATCCTGTTCTACGTCTTCGACGAGCGTTTCAGACACTGGCACGGCATCTGGCACCTGTTCGTCGTGGCAGGCAGCGCCATTCACTACTTCGCCATCGCGCTGTACGTGGCCTGAAGCGGACGTACGACCGTCACAACTGCTTGACGACGGCGAACGCGTGCGCATCCCCGGCGTCGCGCTCGCACGTGAAGCCGAGCTGGCGCACGAACTTGAGCATGCGGTGGTTGTCCGCCAGCACCAGGCCCATCATCGTGCGGAATCCGCGCGCGCGGGCGGCCTCGATCAGCCGCGCCATCAGCAGCCCGGCGAGCCCGGTACCCTGCCAGGCATCGTCGACCGCGATCGCGAATTCGCAGCTCTCGCCGTGCGCGGGCGCGCTGTACATCGCGGCGCCGATCTCGATCTCGCCTCCTTCGCGCGCGAGTGTGGCCACCAGCCCCATGCGCCGGTCGTAATCCACCTCGCCGAGAAACCTGATCTTCTCCGGCGCGATGCCGGACAACATCCGCATGAAGCGGAAATAGCGCGAGTCCCCGGACAGATGCCGCTCGAATTCCCCTTCGAGCGGCACGTCCGCCGGCCGCACGGGCCGAATCACGACCTCGGTGCCGTCGAACAGCCGGTGCGTGCGTACCAGTTCCTCGGGATAGTCCGCCATGCGCGACGCTGCCCTGTACGTGCGAGATGCCGCAGTCTAGCCGAGGCCGCGCTCGCCGTGACGGCCGCGGCGCAGACCCGGTAAGATTCCGGCCGGGAGTGCCCGGCGCACTGTGCGCCGCGCGAACGGGACATGGCGGAAAACTGGGAGTTCTGGATCGACCGCGGCGGAACCTTCACCGACATCGTCGCGCGCAGCCCCGAGGGGCGTCTGGTGACGAGGAAGCTGCTCTCGGAGAACCCGGCCCGCTATCGCGACGCGGCGCTCGCCGGTATCCGCGACATTCTCGGGATCGAACCGGATGCGCCGATTCCGGGCGGCTGCATCGAGGCCGTGAAAATGGGTACCACGGTGGCGACCAATGCGCTGCTCGAGCGCACCGGCGAGCCGACCGTGCTCGTCATCACCCGCGGGTTCGCGGACCAGCTTCGCATCGGCTACCAGAACCGCCCGCGGCTTTTCGACCGGCACATCGTGCTGCCGGAGTTGCTCTACGGCGCGGTCGAGGAGGTCGACGAGCGCATCAGCGCGCACGGCGAGGTGCTGCGCGCACCGGATCCCGACGAGGTGCGCGCGAAACTGCGAAGCGCGTTCGACGCCGGCTACCGTTCGGTGGCGATCGTCTTCCTGCACGGATACCGTTACCCGCAGCACGAGCGGGCGGTGGCGGCGGCCGCGCGCGAGATCGGCTTTCCGCAGGTGTCGACCTCGCACGAGGTGAGCCCGCTGATGAAGCTGGTCTCGCGCGGGGACACGACCGTCGTGGATGCCTGTCTGTCGCCCATCCTGCGCCGCTACGTCGATCGGGTGGCGGCGCAACTCGCGGGGGTGCGGCTGATGTTCATGCAGTCGAGCGGCGGGCTCACGTCGGCCGATCGCTTCCAGGGCAAGGATTCGATCCTCTCGGGGCCGGCCGGGGGCATCGTCGGCATGGTGCGCACCGCGCAGGCGGCCGGTTTCGATCGCGTGATCGGCTTCGACATGGGCGGCACGTCGACCGACGTATCGCACTTCAGCGGCGAGTTCGAGCGCGCTTTCGACACGCAGGTGGCCGGCGTGCGCATGCGCGCGCCGATGATGAGCATCCACACGGTCGCGGCGGGCGGCGGCTCGATCCTGCATTTCGACGGCGCGCGGCTGCGGGTGGGGCCGGACTCCGCCGGCGCGGATCCGGGCCCGGCCTGCTACCGCAACGGCGGTCCGCTGACGGTGACCGACTGCAACGTCATGCTGGGGAAGATCCAGCCTGCATACTTCCCGAAGCTGTTCGGGCCCAGCGGCGACGAGCCGCTCGACGCAGGCGCGGTGCGCGCGCAGTTCGAGGCGCTGGCCGGGGAGATCCGCGCGGCGACGGGCGACGACCGCTCGCCGGAGCGAGTGGCCGAGGGCTTCGTCGACATTGCGGTGCAGAACATGGCCAACGCGATCAAGAAGATCTCGGTGCAGCGCGGGTACGACGTCACGCGTTACACGCTGGTGTGCTTTGGCGGCGCCGCCGGGCAGCACGCCTGCCGCGTCGCAGACGTGCTCGGCATGACCCGGGTGCTGATCCATCCGCTGGCCGGCGTGCTGTCGGCCTACGGCATGGGGCTCGCGGACATCACCGCGATGCGAAGTCGCAGCATCGAGCGGGCGCTCGATGACGATGGGATCGCCCGCTGCGACGAGGCGCTCGCGCGGCTCGGCGAGGCTGCGATCGACGAGGTCGCCGGACAGGGCGTGGCGCGCAGCCGCATCCGGCTCGCGCGGCGCGCGCATCTGCGCTACGAGGGTACCGACTCCGCGCTCGTCGTCGAGGCCGGCGATGCCGCCACGATGCGCAGCCGCTTCGAGCAGGCCTACCGCCAGCGCTACAGCTTCCTGATGCCCGATCGCGCGCTGGTGATCGAGGCGGTGTCCGTGGAAGCTTCGGGCGTGAGCGGCGCGCCGTCTGCCGGCGGATCGCCGGGCGCCGTTGCGGGCGGCGTGGCGGCGCAGCCCGTTGGCATGACGAGAATGTTCTCGGGGCAGGCGTGGCACGACGCGCCGGTGTTCGAGCGGGATCGGCTCGTCGCCGGCGCGCGGGTCTGCGGCCCGGCGATCCTCGCCGAGTCGCTCGCGACGACCGTCGTCGAGCCGGACTGGCAGGCCGAGGTGCTCGCCGGCGGCGAACTGCTGCTCTCGCGGGTTCGGGCGCGCCCCGCGCGGCGAGCCCTCGGCACCCGGGCCGACCCGGTGATGCTGGAGATCTTCAACAACCTGTTCATGTCGATTGCCGAGCAGATGGGCGCGACGCTCGCCAACTGCGCGCATTCCGTCAACATCAAGGAGCGGCTCGATTTCTCCTGTGCGCTGTTCGACGCGGCCGGCAACCTGATCGCGAACGCACCGCACATGCCCGTGCATCTCGGCTCGATGGGCGAGTCGATCCGCAGCGTGATCCGGCGCAATGCCGGCCGCATCCGCCCGGGCGATGCCTACGTGCTGAACGATCCGTTCCACGGCGGCACCCACCTGCCCGACGTCACGGTGGTCACGCCGGTGTTCGACGAGGCCGATCGCGAGCTGCTGTTCTTCGTCGCCTCGCGCGGTCACCATGCGGACATCGGGGGCATCACGCCGGGTTCGATGCCGCCGGACTCGCACACGGTCGAAGAGGAGGGCGTGCTGCTCGACAACGTCAAGATCGTCGCGGACGGGCGCATGCGCAGCCGCGAGCTGCGCGAGAGGCTGCGCGGGGCGCGCCATCCGGCGCGGAATCCGGACCAGAACCTCGCCGATGCGCGCGCGCAGATCGCGGCGAACGCGCGCGGCGTGCAGGAGCTGCGGCGCATGGTCGCGCAGTTCGGCCTCGAGGTCGTGCGCGCCTACATGGGACACGTGCAGGACAACGCCGAGGAAGCGGTGCGACGGGTGATCGGCGTGCTGCACGACGGTTCGTTCGAGCTTGCGATGGACAACGGTGCCGTGATCCGGGTCGCGGTGCGCGTGGATGCCGGCCGGCGCAGCGCCGAGATCGACTTCGGCGGCACCAGCGCGCAGCTCCCCGACAACTTCAACGCGCCCTCGGCGGTATGCATGGCGGCGGTGCTCTACGTGTTCCGCACGCTGGTCGAGGACGAGATCCCGATGAACGCCGGCTGCCTGAAGCCGCTGCGTGTCATCATCCCCGAGGGTTCGATGCTCGCTCCGCGCCCTCCGGCCGCCACGGTGGCCGGAAACGTCGAGACCTCGCAGTGCATCACCGATGCGCTCTTCGGTGCGCTCGGCGTGATGGCCGCCGCGCAGGGAACGATGAACAACTTCACGTTCGGTAACGAGCGCTACCAGTATTACGAGACGATCTGCGGCGGTGCCGGTGCGGGCCCCGGTTTCGACGGCGCGACGGCGGTGCACACCCACATGACCAATTCCCGGCTCACGGATCCGGAAGTGCTCGAGTGGCGCTTTCCGGTGCTGGTCGAGCGCTTCGCGATCCGTCGCGCGAGCGGCGGTGCGGGGCGCTGGCATGGCGGGGACGGCGTCGTGCGCGCGATCCGCTTCCTCGAGCCGATGAGCGCATCCATCCTGTCGGGGCGCCGCCGCGTGCCGCCGTTCGGCCTCGCCGGCGGGGCGAGCGGCGCGCCGGGATGCAATTACCTGATCCGCGCCGGCGGCACCCGCGTCGATCTGGCGGCCACGGCTTCGGTCGAGATGGCTGCGGGCGATGTGTTCGTCATCGAGACGCCCGGCGGGGGCGGCTACGGCGAAGCGAGCGGCAGCGAGCGGGATGCAGTATAAATCCCAGTAAACACCGAAGATGGCACTATAATGCCTGTACGCGTCGCGCGACGGACCGCGCAGTGACCGGACAGACCACGCACGAATGGATTTCTATTTCTTCCTGATCCAGCTGCTCAACGGCCTGCAGTACGGGCTGTTGCTGTTTCTCGTCGCGAGCGGGCTGACGCTGATCTTCGGCATCATGGGCATCATCAACCTCGCCCACGGCAGCTTCTACATGGTGGGCGCCTATCTGGCCTGGTCGCTCGTGCAGTACACCGGAAGCCTGCTCGGCGCGATCACGCTCGGTTTCGTGCTGACCGTCGTGCTCGGGCTCGTGCTCGAGCGGCTGCTGTTTCGCCACCTCTATGCGCGTGACCACCTGTATCAGGTACTGCTGACCTACGGCCTGATCCTGGTCTTCGACGAGCTGCGCAGCATGATCTGGGGTGACGACGTGCATGGGGTGGCCGTGCCGGCCGCGCTCGACTTCTCGATCCCGCTCAACGAGACGCTGAGCTACCCGGTCTATCGGCTGGCGATGTCGGCCGTTTGCCTGGGCATCGCCTGCGCGATGTACTTCCTGATCCGGCGCACGCGCATCGGCATGATGATCCGGGCGGGAGCCTCGAATCGCGAGATGGTGCAGGCGCTGGGCATCAACATCCGCGT
The DNA here is from genome assembly GCA_037440385.1 of Rhodocyclales bacterium. Classification (GTDB taxonomy): domain Bacteria; phylum Pseudomonadota; class Gammaproteobacteria; order Burkholderiales; family Rhodocyclaceae; genus CG2-30-68-42. The sequence continues at coordinate 16,469 of JBBIUI010000026.1, forward strand.
CGTCTATCTGGTGGTGTTCGCGCTGGGCGTCGCGCTCGCGGGGTTCGCCGGCATGCTGGCCGCGCCGGTCTCGTCGGTGTTCCCCAGCATGGGCGGGCAGGTGCTGATCATCTCGTTCGTCGTCGTCGTGATCGGCGGCATCGGATCGGTGTGGGGAGCGCTCGCCGCGGCGATCCTGATCGGCCTGGCCCACACCTTCGGCCAGGTGCTGATGCCGCAGTTCGCCGGCGCGACGGTGTATCTGCTGATGGCGCTGGTGCTGCTGTGGCGGCCCGAAGGGCTGTTCAAGCGATGAGCCGGCCCGTTCGCGGCATCCGTATCGCCCTGCTCGCCGGCGCCGTCGTGCTGGCGCTGTTTCCGCTGGCCGGATCGACCTTCTACGTCCAGCTCCTGACCAAGATCATGGTGATGGCGATCTTCGCGATGAGCCTGGACCTGCTGGTCGGCTACACCGGACTGGTGAGCCTCGGGCATGCGGCCTTCTTCGGACTGGCCGGCTACACGGTGGCACTGATGTCGCCGCAGTACGAGGCGGCGAGCCTGTGGCTGACGCTGCCCGCGGCGATGGCGGCGTGCGCGCTGTTCGCGCTCGCGACCGGCGCGCTGGTGCTGCGCACGAGCGGCATCTATTTCATCATGGTGACGCTCGCATTCGCCCAGATGGCCTACTTCGTGTTCCACGATACCGGGCTGGGCGGCGGCTCGGACGGCATCTACATCTACGTCAAGCCGCAGATGAAGCTCGGCGGTTTCGCGCTGCTCGACCTGGAGAAGCTCGACCAGTTCTACTACCTCGTGCTGATCCTGATGGTGCTGGTCTACCTGTTCCTGCACCGCGTGCTGCGCTCCCCGTTCGGCCACGCGCTCGCGGGCATCCGGGTCAACGAGCACCGCATGCGCTCGCTCGGCTACGCGACGTTTCGCTACAAGCTCGCCGCCTATGCGATCGCCGGCGCGCTGGCGGGCGTCTCGGGCTATCTCGCGGCGCTTCAGTTCGGTTTCGTCAATCCCGAGATCCTGTCCTGGCACCAGTCGGGCGCGGTGCTGATGATGGTGATCCTGGGCGGGATGGGCACGCTGCACGGCGCGATCATCGGCGCGTTCGCGCTGGTCGCATTGCAGGAGGTGCTCGCCAACCAGGCCTGGTTCGGCGAGGCGGCGAAGCACTGGCAGCTCGCGATGGGCGTGGTGATCATGCTGGTCGCGCTGTTTTTGCCGCACGGTCTGGCGGGCGTCGCCGGGCGCGCGCGCAAGGGGGATGCCGGTGGCCGCTGAGGCGATCCTGCGCACCGAAGGGCTGACCAGGCGTTTCGGCGGCCTGACCGCGGTGTCGGACGTGCGCATCGAGCTGCACGTGGGTCAGGTCCATGCCGTGATCGGACCCAACGGCGCGGGCAAGTCGACGCTGACCAATCTGCTCTCTGGCGACCTGCCGCCGAGCTCCGGCCGCATCCTGTACCGCGGGCGCGAGCTCGCGGGGCTGGCGCCGCACCGGATCTCGCGCCTGGGCGTGGGCCGCAGCTATCAGAAGACGAACATCTTCAAGCCGTTCTCGGTGCTGGAAAACTGCCGGCTGGCGGCGCAGTCGCGCACGCCGCACGCATTCCGGGTGTTCTCGCCGATCGTGCGCTTTCGCGACATCGCGGCGCGGGCCGAGCGCGCGCTGGAGCTGGCCGGACTGTCCGCGCGGCGGGACGAGATCGCGGCCAACCTGTCGCACGGCGAACAGCGCCAGCTCGAGATCGCGATGTGCCTCGCGACCGAGCCGGCGGTGCTGCTGCTCGACGAGCCGCTCGCCGGCATGGGCGCGATCGAGTCGCAGCGGATGGTGGAGCTGATCCGGCAGCTCACGGCCGAGCATGCCATCCTGCTGATCGAGCATGACATGGATGCCGTGTTCGCGGTGGCACACCGGCTCACGGTGATGGTCAATGGCGAGGTGCTCGAGTCCGGACCGCCCGAGGCGGTGCGGGCGAGCCCCGCGGTGCAGTCGGCTTACCTGGGCCGTGGAACATGAGTGAACCGATGGTCGACGCATGCGGGCTGAACACGTTCTACGGCGAGAGCCACGTGCTGCACGACGTCGACTTCCGCGTATCGCGCGGCGAGACGGTGGGGCTGATGGGCCGCAACGGCATGGGCAAGTCGACGCTGATCCGCAGCGTGCTCGGGCTGGTCCGGCCGCGTAGCGGATCCGTGCGGGTGTGCGGCCGCGACATGACGGCGGCCGAGCCGTACCGCATCGCGCGCAGCGGGCTCGCCTACGTTCCGGAGGGCCGCGGCATCTTTCCCAACCTGTCGGTGCGCGAGAACCTCGTGATGGCGGCGCGCGAGGGCGTCGATGGGCGTCGCGACTGGACCTGCGAGCGGGTGCTGAAGACCTTCCCGCGGCTCGCCGAGCGGCTCGCACACGGCGGCGGGCAACTGTCCGGCGGCGAGCAGCAGATGCTGACGATCGGCCGCGCGCTGATGACCAATCCGGACCTGCTGTTCCTCGACGAGGCCACCGAAGGGCTGGCGCCGCTGATCGCGCGCGAGATCTGGTCGATCATCCGCGGCATCCGCGCGACCGGCATCGCGACGGTGATCGTCGACAAGAATTACGCGGCCGTCATGGCCCTCGCGGATCGCGCGGTGATCCTGGTCAAGGGGCAGGTGGCGTTCGAGGGATCTTCGGCCGCGCTGTCGGCGAAGCCGGAGCTGATCCAGAACTGTCTCGGTGTGTGAGCCGACGATGACGATCGGGGATCCGGGCAAGCCGACCGAGCCGTTGCCACGGGTGCCTACCGAGTTCGTGCGCGTGGCCGGCCGCAGGCTGGAGTACCGGCTGTATGCCGCACACCAGGTCAACCGACCGACGCTGGTGTTCCTGCACGAAGGTCTGGGCAGCGTCGCGATGTGGCGCGAATTCCCCGGGCGGGTCGCGGCCGCGACCGGCTGTGCCGCGCTCGTCTATTCGCGCTACGGCTACGGCCGCTCCGACGTGCTCGATGCGCCGCGCACGACGCGCTACATGCACGACGAGGCGCTCACCGCGCTGCCGGAGCTGCTGGACAAGCTTCACATCGTGCGCCCGGTGCTGATCGGGCACTCGGACGGCGGCTCGATCGCGCTGATCCACGCCGGAGGCGCTCGCCGGGAGGTCGCCGGGCTGGTGCTGCTGGCGCCTCACGTGTTCGTCGAGAACGTCTCGGTGGACAGCATCGCGATGGCGCGCGAGGCATATCTGACGACCGATCTCGGGCAAAAGCTCGCCCGTTACCACGAGGATGCCGGCGCGACGTTCTGGGGCTGGAACGACATCTGGCTGCATCCGGATTTCCGCGCGTGGAACATCGAGGAATACCTGCCCGGCATCCGTTGCCTCATCCTCGCGATCCAGGGGACGGACGACGAATACGGCACGCTGGCACAGATCGAGACGATCGCGGCGAAATGCCGAAACGTCGAGCTGCTCGAACTGGCCGACTGCCGGCACTCGGCCCATCGCGACCAGCCGCAGGCGACGCTGGAGGCCATCGTGCGGTTCGTCGCGGCGCTATGACGCGCGGGACGCCCCGCGGCGGGTGACGGGTTCAGGCCGCGCCGCGCGCCACTGCTGTTCGCAGCGCGCGGGATCCTGCCGGTAGAAGCGGCGAAGCTGTTCGTAGACCGCCGGCATGTCTTCGCGCACCAGCAGCGGCGTTTCGAAGAACGCCTCGCTGACGACCGCGAAGAACTCCGCCGGATTCTCGCTGGCGTAGGGGTCGAGCCAGGGCTCGCCGCCCGCGTCGAGGAAACGGCGGAATCCGGCGTAGGCCTCCTCGAATGCGCGGGCCCATTCCTTGCGATCCATGCCGGGATGCAGCGGCGGCATGCCGTCGGTCGCACCGTTCGCCATGTCGAGCTTGTGCGCGAACTCGTGGAGGACGACATTGACATCGTCCTGCGCACCGGGCCGATCGTCCCACGACACCAGTACCGGTCCGCCCTCCCAGGCTTCGCCGAGCGCCGCTTCGTCGTATTCGTGCACGATGCCGTGCTCGTCGGTCACCCGGCGCGGGATGATGAAATCGCCCGGATACACGACGATGCCGACCCAGCCCTCGTAGTAGCGAAGCCCGAGGTTCAGGATCGGCAGGCAGGCCTGCAGCGCGATGCCGAGCCGGACGGCGTCGGTCAACTCGAACCCGCGCGCCCCGGTCATCTGCTTTTCCGCGAGCAACTGCAGCGCGAGCTCGCGCAGCCGCGCACGGTCGGCGGCCGGGAGCCACTCGAGAAACACAAGCGCCGACTCGGCCTGTCTCCATTGCGCTTCGGACACGTGCCAGCGGCTCGCCGCGCGCTCGCGGCGCCATCGCCTGTAGGCATCGAACAGGCTCATGCGCCCGGTGCCTTCGCGCGGGTGGTCAGGAAGATCCCGCCGAAGATCAGGACGATCCCGGCGGCGTGGTACAGCGCGGGCTGCTCGTCGAGGAACAGCATCGACAGCCCGATGCCGAACGGCGGCATCAGATGCATGAACACGCCGGCCCGGTTGGCGCCCACCTCCGCCACGGCACGGTTCCAGAACACGAATCCGATCAGCGCGGGGAATACGCCGGCATAGCCGATCGCGGCAAACGCGGCGAACCCGGGCACGATCAGCCGGCCCGAAGCGATCTCCCAGACATAGAAGGGCAGCAGGCCGACCAGGCCGGTGATCGTGATCGAGGCCAGGAAGGCATAGGGGTGCAGGCCGCCGGGACGCCAGAACAGCAGTACCGTGTACAACGCCCAGAACAGCATGGCCGCCAGTACCCACAGGTCGCCCGCATTCGCACGAAGCGCCGCGAGGCGTGACGGGTCGCCGGCCGAGACGATGACGAGGATTCCGCCGAAGGACGTCAGGACGCCGATCCATTCGATCGGCCGTATCCGCTTGCCGAGGATCAGCCGCGACAGTGCGATGATCATGATCGGCGTGGCGGAGGCGAGCAGCACGCCGTTGACCGCGGTCGTGTAGGCCAGCCCGGTGTAGGTCAGCGCGTTGTGACAGGCGCCGCCGGTCAGTCCGAGCACGGCGAGCACGCGCCAGTGGCGCACGATCGCGGCGCGCTGCTCGAGCACGTACGGCCACGCCAGCGGAGCGAGCAGCACGAAGGCGATCGCCCAGCGCCAGAACGACAGGGCGATCGGCGGGACGTCGGCGCGAATGCCGCGCCCCACCACCCAGTTGCCTGCCCAGAACAGGCTGGTGAGCGTCAGCAACAGGTAGGGCGAGACGTGCGCGCCCGCGCGCGGTTCGGGCGCGTCGGGCCGGGCGGCGGGATCGGGCAAGGGTCGCGTGGCTTCGATCTGGGATAATCCGCGCATGGTATCAGTGACGCATTCGGTTTCCGATGCCGGGCTCGACGCGGCGACGTGGGGTCTGCTCGGTGAAGGGCTGGACGACGCGGGCCGGCGGCGGGTCGAAGACGCGCTGGAGATCGCGTGGCCGCATTATCCGGGGCAGGTGCTCGGCACCGGCGAGGAGGTGCGCCGGCATGCGCTCGGCATGGCGCTGATCGCGGCTTCGCTGCGGCTCGATGCCGATGCGCGCGCCGCGGCCATCCTGTTCGCGGCATCCCAGTTCGTCGACCCGTCGGGCACCGTGATCGCCGAGCGGTTCGGCGCAGGCGTCGCGCGGCTCGCCGAGGGCCTCGACCGGCTCAAGGCGCTCAGACTCGTCGCGCGACCCGCGGCCGACGAGCGCGCGCCGGCGGCGAAGAAGTACAGCGAGATCCTGCGCAAGATGCTGCTCGCGCTGGTGGAAGACGTCCGGGTGGTGCTGCTGCGCCTGGCCTCGCGCACCCAGACCCTGCGTTTCCTCGCCGATCGTCCCGGCGAGGAGCGCACCGCGATCGCGCATGAAACGCTCGAACTGTACGCGCCGCTGGCCAATCGGCTCGGCGTCTGGCAGCTCAAATGGGAGCTGGAGGACCTGAGCTTCCGCTACATCGAGCCGGACACCTACAAGCGCATCGCCGGCCTGCTCGACGAGCGGCGCAGCGAGCGCGAACGGTTCATCGCCGAGGCGATCGAACGGCTCGGCCGCGAGCTCGCGGCGGCCGGCGTGCGCGCGCAAGTCGTCGGCCGGCCGAAACATCTCTACAGCATCTACAACAAGATGCGCGCGAAGGGGCTCGACTTTTCCGAGGTGCATGACATCCGCGCGCTGCGTGTGCTGGTCGACGAGGTCCGGGACTGTTACGCGGCGCTCGGCGTCGTGCATCATCTATGGCAGCCGATCGCGAACGAGTTCGACGACTACATCTCGCATCCCAAGCGAAACGACTACCGGTCGCTGCATACGGCGGTCATCGCCTGGGACGGTCGACCGCTGGAGGTGCAGATCCGTACGCACGACATGAACCGGCATGCGGAACTGGGCGTGGCGGCGCACTGGCGCTACAAGGAGTCCGGCTCGGGGGCGAAGGCCGACAGTGCGTATGACGAGAAGATCGCCCTGCTGCGCAGCCTGCTGTTGTGGCGAGACGAGATCGCCGATTCGGCCGGCTGGGTCGCGCAGTTCAGGCGGGCGGATCTCGACGACACGATCTATGTCATCACCCCGCAGGGCAGGGTGATCGACCTGCCGCGCGGCGCCACCGCCGTCGATTTCGCCTACCGGGTGCACAGCGAGCTCGGGCATCGCTGTCGGGGCGCGCGCGTCGATGGCCAGCTCGTGCCGCTGAACACGCCGCTGCGCTCCGGACAGACGGTGGAGATCATTGCGGCCAGACAGGGCGGTCCCTCGCGCGACTGGCTGCAGCCGCAGTTGGGCTACCTGACGACGGCACATGCGCGCACCAAGGTTCGGCGCTGGTTCGCCCTGCGCGACGAACAGGAGACGGTGGCGCGCGGGCGCGCCGCACTGGCGCGCGAGCTCCAGCGGGAAGGCGCAACACAGGCCAACATCGACGAACTCGCCCGGCGGCTCGGGTTTGCGGATGCCGGTGCGCTCTACCTGGCGGCGGGACGCGACGAGATCGGTGGCGCGCAGTTGCGCGCTGCGCTGCACGCCGGCCCGGCACCTGCGCAGGCGCAGCAGGAAATCGTGACCGGAAGCGCGCGCGGCGCGCACGAGCGCAGCGAGATCCTGATCGTCGGGGTAGGAAAGCTGCTGACGCAACTGGGCCGCTGTTGCAAGCCGGTCCCGCCGGACGCCATCGCAGGGTTTGTCACCCGCGGCCGGGGCGTGTCGATCCACCGGCGCGAATGTCGCAGTTTCGTGCGCATGGCGGCGCATTCCCCGGAGCGCGTCATCGAGGCCGGCTGGGGAGAGCCGTCCGGTACCCGCTACCCCGTGGACATCGTCGTCGAGGCCCACGATCGGCAGGGCCTGCTGCGCGACATTTCGGAAGTGCTCACACGCGAGAAGATCAACGTGACCGCCGCGGACACGCGCTCGCGAGCCGGTCTCGCGAGGATGAACTTCACGGTCGAGATCGACGATGTGCCGCGGTTGAAGAAAGTGCTCGACCTGATCCGCGAACTGCCGAGCGTGCTGGCGGTGCGGCGCGGCTGAGCCGTCCTCAGCGAGAACATGGAAAAATCTGGAGCAGCCGGTCCTGGGCGCAATGGTGAGTGCGGCGTGCGACGCGCTTCCGGTATTCGCCTTCCGCGTCCATCTCCCAGCTCTGCGTGTTGTCGCGCAGGTAGGGCTGAAGGCCCTCACGCAGGACCCGCCGCTTGAGCGCGGGATCGAGCACCGGAAAGCACACTTCGATGCGGCGGAAGAAATTGCGATCCATCCAGTCGGCACTGGACAGATAGACCTGCGCATCGCCTTCGGCGTGGAAGTAGAAGATGCGGGAATGCTCCAGGAAACGGCCGACGATCGAGTACACACGGATGTTGTCGGACAGTCCGGTGATCCGCGGCCTGAGCGCGCAAACACCGCGCACGACGAGGTCGATGCGAACCCCGGCCCGCGACGCGTCGTAGAGCGCCTCGATGACCTCCGGTTCGACCAGTGCATTCATCTTGGCGATGATGCGCGCCTTGCCTCCGGCGCGTGCGACGCGGGCTTCCCGCGCGATCGCCTTCAGGACGTTCGTGTGCAGCGCGAAGGGTGCCTGCCACAGGTGCTTGAGCTCGTTGGCGCGCCCCAGTCCGGTGAGCTGCTTGAAGACCTCGTTGACGTCCTCTCCGATCCGGTCGTCGCAGGTGAACAGGCCGAAATCCGTGTACAGGCTCGCGGTGCGCGTGTGGTAGTTGCCGGTGCCGAGATGGACATAACGCTTCAGCATGCCGTCTTCGCGCCGCACCACCAGCATCATCTTGGCGTGGGTCTTGTAGCCGAACACTCCATACACGACGTGTGCACCGACCTCCTCGAGCTGCGACGCGATCCGGATGTTGGCCTCTTCGTCGAAACGCGCGAGCAGCTCGACGACGACGGTCACCTCCTTGCCCTTCTGTGCGGCGCGCACCAGATATTCCATCAACACGGAATCGGTGCCGGTGCGATAGACCGTCATCTTGATCGCGACGACGCCGGGATCGTCGACCGCCTGCTGCAGCAACTCGATGACCGGCGCGAACGATTCGTAGGGATGGTGCAGCAGGATGTCGCCCTTGCGCATCGCGTCGAACATGCCGTAGCGCTTGTCCAGACGCCTGGGACGCCCGGGCTGGAACGGCCGGTACTTGAGGTCGGGGCGATCCACGCGATCGGAGACCTCCATCAGCCGCACGAGATTGACGATGCCCGAAACGCGGTAGAGGTCCTCCCCGGACAGCCCGAATTGCTGGAGCAGGAAATCGGCCATCGCACCGGAGCAGTTGTCCGCCACCTCGAGCCGCACGGCGTCCCCGAAGCGCCGCTGGGGCAGTTCGCCCTGCAGCGTCGTGCGGAGGTTCTTGACCTCCTCGTCGTCGACGAACAGTTCGCTGTTGCGGGTGACGCGAAACTGGTAGCAGCCGTGCACGTTCATGCCCGAGAACAGCTCGCCGACATGGGCATGCAGCACCGAGGACAGCAGCACGAAGGCGTAGTCCAGGCCGGTCAGCTCCTTCGGCAGCCGGATCACGCGCGGCAGCGCGCGCGGCGCCTGAACGATCGCGGCGCCGCTGCTGCGCCCGAAGGCGTCGCGGCCTTCCAGTTCGACCGCGAAGTTCAGGCTCTTGTTGAGCACGCGCGGAAACGGATGCGACGGGTCGAGCCCGATCGGTGTGATGACCGGCATGACCTCGCGGAAAAAATAGTCGCGGATCCACGCCTGCTGAGGCTCGTTCCACTGGCTGCGGCGCAGAAACACGATGCCTTGCCCGGCCAGTGCGGGCAGGATGACGTCATAGAGCAGCGCGTACTGGTCCGCGACCAGCCGGTGCGCCTCCTGGCCCACCAGCCGCAAGGTTTCCAGCGCCGTGCGTCCGTCTGCGGTGAGCGTGGCCGCGCCGTAGCGGATCTGTTCCTTGAGCCCGGCGACGCGGATCTCGAAGAACTCGTCCAGATTGCTGGACACGATGCAGGCGAAGCGCAACCGCTCGAGCAACGGAACGGAGCGATCGGCCGCCTGCGCCAGCACGCGGCGATTGAAGGCGAGCAGCGACAGTTCCCGGTTGAGGAAGTGTTCGGCCGGAAATCGCGGTTTGGGTGTGGGGCTCATGGATGGCGCCGAACTTGCGACCGGACGGAAGGTGCCGGACAAGGATGGCACATGCGCGAGCCGGGCTCAAGCGCTCGCGGTCACGGACGGATGGGGCGGCTGCCCGGTTGCGCGCTGAGGTATTGGCGCTAAGGTTTACATGCGTTCGGCGACCCGATATAATCCGACCTCTTGGCGAAACCCGCACTACCGGGGTTCCCGCCCCGTTCTTTAACAACACAGACGACCGATAGGTGTGGGTGCCTGGATGGGCTCACACGGAAGGACGTGCTGCGTGGGTGAAGCGGAGGCGGTCCTGGGGCAATCGATCCGAACCGGGGTATTGGCGATG
>JBBIUI010000027.1:0-26222 GCA_037440385.1 Rhodocyclales bacterium
CGCGGCAGCGCAGCCGGAGGCGCGGCGCGAGGTCGCGGCGGCGCAGGCGCCGGATTCGGCCGCCGTGCATGCCCTGGTCGAGCGGATGCTGGGCGAGTACATGGAGCACCTGCGAAGCGAACTTTCGGCGGAACTGGCCGGCAGCCAGGATCGGCGCATCGAGAGCACGGCAGGCGCACGGCTCGATTCGCTCGCCGGCCGGCTCGACGCGCTGGAGCGCGCCGTGCCGCAGGCTCGGGCGCCGGACATCGAGTCGATGACCGCGACGGTCGATGCATGCATCGCCCCGCGGCTGGCGGAACTCGCGACGCGGCTTCGCGGCGAGATCGAACAGCGCGCGGCCGCGGCGCGGATCGCGGGACTCGAAGAACGCCTGCATGCGGTGGAGGCCCTCGCCAGCGCAGGCTCGCGGCCGGATCCGAGCGACATCACCGAGTCGGTCGAGCGCCAGCTCGGAACGCGAGTCGACCAGTTGCGGCGCGAATTCGAGCAGCGCCTGGAAGCGGCCGATCCGCGACTCGAAGCGCTGCGCGCCGAGCTCGCGCAGCAGGCGCAGTCCCAGCGCTCGGCGATCGACCAGGCGCAATCCGGCGTGGAGCATCGCCTCGAGGAGATGTCCGAGCGATTCGCGTCGCTGTCGGCGAGCCTCGCGGCGGCCGAGAGCAGGCAGGCGCAACAGGCGGAACGGTATTCGGCGCGGCTCGACGCGATGGAGCAGGCGGTCGCCGATGTCGATGTCATCCATTCCGCCATCGACGCGCGCGTGATGCCGAGGCTCGACGAGTTTCAGGCCGTGCTGCGGCGGCAGGAACCGCAGATCGAAACGCTGCGCGAGGAATCGCGCGCCGGCATCGCCGAGCTGCGTACGCAATCCGAACAGGCCCTCGACCGCCTGGTGGCGCGCGCGGATTCCCTGTCCGAAGAGCTGTCCCAGCTCTCGGATGCGACGCTTTCCTCGGATGCGTCCCATGACCAGCGTTTCGAGCTCATGCAACAGCGGCTTGCCGCGCTCGAGGCGGTCGAGCCGCCCGCGCCGGCTCCCGACCTAGACACGCTCGTGGCCGCCGTGGATCAGCGCATCGCACCGCGCCTCGCCGAGGTCCAGGTGCAGCTCCAGACCCAGCTCGAGGACCAGTCGCCCACGCCGCTCGTGGAAGCGCTGCGCGAACGCTTGTCGGCCCAGCTCCAGGAACAGCGAGAGGAGCTGCGCACCGAGATCGAGGCGCAACGCGCCCAGGTGCAGGCGATGGAAAAGCTGCGCGACACGCTGGAGGCGGAGCTTGCCGGACAGCGGGAGCAGTGGGCGGCGCGGCTCGATCAGGAGCGCGAACGGCTGCAGGAGCGCATCGACGAAGAGCGGGCGCAACGCAGTTCCGCGCTCGATGCGCAACAGGCGCGAATCGCAACACAGAACGAGGACTGGGCGCAGCGCTTCGACGACTTGCAGCAGCGAGTGGGGCAACTCGCCGATGCCGGGATCGACGAAGGCGTGAGCAGGATCCTGCAACGGCGCATCGCCCAGATGCGCGAGGCCGTCAGTGCCGTACTGCAGCCGGAGTATCCAGGCGGACCGTCGTGGCCGGCTGCGGCGCGCGAAGGCGAAGTGTTCGAACACGCGGTTCCCGCCCTCGTGCCCGCACCGCTCGCCGAGGAAGGCCCGGGCGCGGCGCTGCTGCGGAGCATCGAAGCGAAGATCGGTGCGCTGAGCGGTCAGCTCAGCGAAGCCCAGCAGCGCATCACGGATGCCGTCGGGGCGGTGCGCCCGGCCATCGATGTCGGCGGCGAACGCGAGGAACGCATCGCCGCGCGCATCGGCGAGACCTGGAACGAGCGGCTGCGCGCCGAGGTGGCGCGGCTCGAGGGCAAGGTGAAAACGCTGACCGCCACGCTGATCGTCGGCGGCGGCGCGCTGGCGGCGGCCATCGCGGCGGCGGCCTGGCTGCGCTGACGGTCTCGCCGAGGAGCGCCGGCCCGCGTCACGATCCGGGTGGCGGAGAGAGAGGGATTCGAACCCTCGATACGGGTTTGCCGTATACACGCTTTCCAGGCGTGCGCCTTCGACCGCTCGGCCATCTCTCCGTCTCGCTGCAGGAGCGGCCGATTCTAGCAGAACGCTCCTCGCACTCTCAGCAGCCCAACTGCTGGGTCACGCACAGATAGCGTTTGGCGACGGTCAGCGCGATCCACAGCCAGAACACGAGAAAGAACGCCACGAGGCCGATGAAACGGTCGTCGATGAAACGCGGCGTCAACCAGCGGGCCGCGCGCAGCACCGGCCGAGTCACCGCGACGAAGAGCTGATAGACGAAGTTCTTGTGACGCGACGCGCCGGCGAAGACGTACAGGACGCCCTGGCCGATCAACGCATAGCCGGCGACTTCGACGAGCGCCCGTGCGACGAGGACGAGGGTATATTCCACTGGAATTGGATGTCGCGTTCCCGGCTGCTGCCCGATTGTAACAGCGGGCCCGTCGCGGCGCTTGCACGGGAGCGGGTCCGTGCGGACAATCCGTCCTCCATCCCGCGGGCCGGCCGCCATGAACTTCGACCAACTCCGACATTTGATCCGGGCCCGGCTGTACGAGCTGCGGCGCAAGCGCCCCGAGGCCATCGACGAGTACCGGCTGGCCCTGCACCACGCGCCCGATTCACGCAAGACCGCGAACGCGCTGGCCTTTGCGCTCGCCGGGGAGAAGCGTTACGCCGAGGCCGAGACGCTGTTCCGCGACTCGCTCCGGCGCAACCCGGACGATGCATTCGTCTGGTTCGATCTGGGTTTCGCCTGTGCCGAGCAGGCGCACCACGCCGAGGCTGTCGAGGCGTTCGAAAACGCGGTACGGCTGAATCCGTCGATCGACCGCGCCTGGTACGGCATGGGAATGTCCCGGGCGGCGCTCGGCCGCCACGAGGAAGCCGCGCGCGCGCTGGAGGAGGCCGCCCGATTGCAGCCGATGAACCCACATGCCTGGTATGCTCTCGGCATGGCCTACCACACGTTGCATAGGCCGGAAAAGGTCGAGGAGGTCATCCGGCACCTGCATCGCTTCGACCCGAGGATGACCCGCCGGCTCGTCCTCGACGCGCAGCGCACCGACCTTTCCGGCCTGATCGCGAGCTGAGCCTGCATCGGATTGCCGGGGACCGACCGGGCGGGGCGGCGCGTCCGTCGCGCGGTCTCGCCGCCGGGCTCCCCGTTCCCGGCGAGCAGAGCACCTCCCGCAGCCCGTGAGGCCGCCTTGGCGGGCGCGCCCGAAAAAAAACGGCCCGCTGTCGCGGGCCGCCAGGTTCCATCCTCCTCCTCCGGATCTGTCGTCCGTCCGGCCTCCGATCAGTTGCCGCGCGTGTCGATGTCGCCTGCGAGCACCGGGTAGCGCACGTGGTCGACCAGTTCCTGCACTTCCTTCGCGGGCTCCGCAGTGATCAGCGAGCCGAGGATCACGCCGATGAAGCCGACCGGAATCCCGAAGATGCCCGCCGAGATCGGTTTGATGCCGAACCACAGGGGGTCGCTGACACCGAAGAACGGATAGGTCATGTACATGTAGTACATGCATATGCCCAGCCCGGCCAGCATGCCGACGATGCATCCGGTCCGGTTCGCCCGGCGCCAGAACACGCCCGCGACCAGCGCCGGGAAGAAAGCCGAGGCTGCGAGCGAGAACGCCGCGCCGACCAGGAACAGGATGTCCCCCGGCTTGAGCGAGGCCACGTACGCCGCCAGCACCGCCACGATCAGCAGCAGCGTCTTGGCCACCGTCAGTCTGCGGGTGGTCGGCGCGTTCGGGTCGATTATCTTGTAATAGACGTCGTGCGACAGGGCGTTTGCGATCGTCAGCAACAACCCGTCGGCGGTCGACAGCGCCGCCGCCAGACCGCCGGCGGCGACCAGACCCGATATGACGTAGGGCAGGCCCGCGATCTCCGGTGTCGCCAGCACGATGAGGTCGCCGCCGATCACGATCTCGGCCAGCTGCACGATGCCGTCGCCGTTGATGTCGGAAATGCTCATCAGCTTCGGATCGACCTTCGCCCAGGCTGCCGCCCAGGTGGGCAGCGCCGAGAACGCGCTGCCCACCAGGTTGTGATAGACCTCGAACTTCGCGAGCACCGCGAGCGCCGGCGCCGTGAAGTAGAGCAGGAAGATGAAGAACAGCGACCAGAACACCGAAATGCGCGCCTCCTTCACGCTGGGCGTGGTGTAGTAGCGCATCAGGATATGCGGCAGCGCCGCCGTGCCCACCATCAGGCAGAGGGTCAGGGCCAGGAAGTTCAACCTCGCGGCGTCGCGCGCCTTTTCATCCTTGCCGCCGAACATCTCCGCGTGCGCCTTGATCGGCGCCGCGCGCGCGGCGAGCTTCGCCTCCTTGGCCCATTGCGCCTTGGCGGCCTCCTCGTCCTTCGGAAGCTTGGCGAGCGCATCCTCGGCCTTCTTCACCTGATCGGCCGGCGCATTGGCCGCCCGGAGATCGCTCAACTGCTTCTCCGCGGCTGCCTTGCTGTCGGCATACGATTTGGCCGGATCCTTCAGCGCCGCGGTCGCGGCGTCGGCCTTGGCCTTGAAGATCTTGCGGACCTCGGCCTCCTTCTGGCCATCGGGCGAACTGGCGTCGTTCAGGACCTTCTCGCGCTGCGTCACCTTCTCGAGCTGGTAGCCATAGACGAGCTGCGGAATTGGAACCCCGGTCTGCTTGACCGCGAGCCATACCGGAGGAATCATGTAGGCGACGATGAGGATGACGTACTGCGCGACCTGCGTCCAGGTGACCGCCCTCATGCCGCCGAGGAACGAGCAGACCATGATCCCGCCGAGTCCCACGAACACCCCCACTCCGAATTCCAGTCCGGTGAACCGGCTGGTGATGAGGCCCACGCCGTAGATCTGCGCGATCACGTAGGTGAAGGAGCAGATGATCGCGGCGAACACGCCGATCAGGCGCGGGACGTTGCCGCCATAGCGCGCGGCGAGAAAGTCCGGAATGGTGAACTGGCCGAACTTGCGCAGGTAGGGTGCCAGGAACAGCGCCACCAGGCAGTACCCGCCGGTCCAGCCGGTGACGAACGCGAGCCCGTCATAGCCGGTCGCATAGAGCGTTCCGGCCATTCCGATGAAGGAAGCCGCGGACATCCAGTCGGCGCCCGTCGCCATGCCGTTGAAGAACGCCGGCACGCGGCGCCCGGCGACGTAGTATTCGGCGACATCGGCCGTGCGTGCCATGATGCCGATGCCGGCGTACAGGCCGATCGTGGCGAACAGGAACAGGTAACCGAGCACCTTGTTGGGTACTCCCATCTGCTCGAGGATCGCCACGAAGATGACGAAGCCGATGAAGCCGCCCGTGTAGAAGCTGTAATATTTCTTCAGCGAGGCGGCGAACTGTTTTTGCGTCTGGGCAGCCATCGATTATTCCTCCCCCTCGTGTACGCCGTACTCATGGTCGAGCTTGTTCATGTAGTGCGCGTAGTACCAGATGATCACGACGTAGGTGATCAGCGACCCCTGGGCAGCCATGTAGAACGGGAACGGGAAACCCAGAACGGTGATGCCCGCCAGGTCGCGCGAAAACCAGCCGATGACGAAGGTGACGAAGAACCAGATCGCCAGCAGTACCGCCGTCACTTTCAGGTTTCTCGACCAGTACTCCTTGTGCTTTTGTGTCAGCTCCATGCCTGCCCCTCCTCGGTTGAACGTTCCGTCACGCGGGGTATTGCCGGGTTTCCCCGGTATCGCGGGTTTCCCCGGGACACCCTATACTAGCGAGCGCGGCTTACGAAATCCTTTCTCGCGGGGAGCCGGAAAGGCTCCGAACGATCGGGCGGACAGGGAACCGATGCAATGACGGCGTACGCGACGGGAATGCGGCCTTGCCGGATCCGGGATGGCGGCGCGGCCCGGCGCGGGCCGGCGGGCGCGGAGGCCACGTGCGGATCCTGATCGCCGAGGACGATCCGAACATCTCGGCCGGCATCGTCTATGCGCTGGGGACGCTGAACCATTTCGCCGTCGATTGTGTGGCCGACGGCGCCGCGGCGGATTCCGCGCTGCATGATGACGTGTTCGACCTGCTGATCCTCGATCTCGGACTGCCCCGGCTCGACGGCTTCCAGGTGCTGCGCAGGCTGCGCGCACGCAACGCCGGCCTGCCGGTGCTGGTGATGTCCGCCCGCGCATCCGACGAAGACAAGGTGCATGGGCTCGACCTGGGGGCCGACGACTACATCGTCAAGCCGTTCAGCGTGCGGGAGCTCGAGGCGCGCGTGCGCGCGTTGTTGCGTCGCGCGGGCAGCGGCGGCTGCGGCCAGATCGCGCAAGGCGGCCTGTGTTTCGACATGGTCTCGCGCACGGCGAGCCTGGACGGCAAGCCGTTGCACCTGTCTGCGCGCGAGGCCGCCGTGCTCGAAGTCCTGCTGCGCGAGTTCGGCCGCGTCGTGCGCAAGGAGCGGCTGATCGAGCAGCTCTACAGCTACGACGACACGCCGGGCGTCAATGCGATCGAAGTATTCATCCACCGGCTGCGCAAGAAACTCGCACCCGCACCGGTCGAAGTGAAGACCTTCCACGGCATCGGCTACCAGCTCGACCACCGCAACACGGCCTGAACGAGGCCGCGAACGGCTCACAGCCGGTACTCGAGCTGCAGCCGCGTCTGCAGTTTCTTCGCCTGCTTGAACGCCTCCTTCAGGATGTGGCGTTCGAGTTCGTTGAGCTCGTCCGGATCGACCCGGTTGGCGCCCCGTGCGCCTTCCCCCGCCCGGTGCTGCTGGCGAAGCCGCAGCATCAGGATGAAGTGGAAGCCGTCGATGATCGCGGCGACGTCATCTCCGCCGAAGGACATGCGATCGGCCACCGACCGCAGGCGCTGCACGGTGCCGGTCGCCGGCACGCCGCTCGCCAGCGCAAAGATGCGCGCCGCATCCACGAAGGGGCGCGAGCCGTACATCTTCAGGTCGATCGTGTGCGGAAATTCGCCCGACCCGTCGAACACGAAGTCGCGGATCAGTCCGAGCGGCGGCTGACATTGCAGCGCATTCGTCGCCATCTGCCGCAGGAACAACGGATGGTCGGCGGTGCGCGCGAGCAGCCACTCGCGCAGCCTGGAGGCCAGCTCCTCGTCGCCGTACAGCGACCGGAAATCGAAGAAGATCGCGGCGTTGAGCAGCGCCTGCGGTTGCGCCCGGTCCATCCAGTCCGCGAAGGTATGCTGCCATTGCGCGAGCGAAAGGCACCATTGCGGATTGCCCGCCATGATGTTGCCCTTGCACAGCGGAAAGCCGCACCGGTCCAGCCTGCGGTTGACCTCCTGCGCGAACGCGACGAAAGCCGCGCGGTACCCGTCGGCCTGCTCGGCCGAGTCGGCCTCGAAGATGATGCCATTGTCCTGATCCGTGCTCAGCGTCTGCTCCAGCCGGCCTTCGGAGCCGAGCGCGATCCAGCACCACTGGACGACCGGCAGCCGGAACTGCGCCATCGTCAGCTCGATGACGCTCAGCGTCAGCAGATCGTTGAGCGTCGAGATCAGGTTGGTGAGCGGTTCGGCGCCCACACCCTGCGTGAGCAGGTTGTGGGCCAGCGATGCGATGTCGTGCGCGGCATGCTCCAGCACGGACATGTCCGACGCACGGCGGATCTGCTCGCTGATCTCCTTGACCCCCACACGCTGAAGCGCGAACAGGTCGTTCTGCGAAACGATGCCGGTGAGCCGTCCCTGGTCGTCGACGACCAGCACGTGACGGATGCCGTGGCGGGCCATCGCGACGGCCGCCTGGTAGGCGCTCGCGCCCGGGCGCAGCGTCACCAGCCCCGAGGTCATCACGTCGACGACCGGCGTATCGAGATGGCAGCCCTTCAGCGCGACCCGGCGCAGCAGGTCGGGCAGTGTGAAGATGCCCACGGGCACCTGCCCGTCGCCGAGCACGACGATGACCGAGCCGACGCCGTTCGCGTCCATCGCCTGCAGCGAATCGCGCACGCTCGCCTGCGGCCCGACGGTGACCGGCGCGCGCCGGATGATCGAGGACAGCGGGCTGTACATCGACTGGTACTGTCCGTGGAGGATGCTCCGGAGCGTTTCCTGGCTCATGGCAGCATTCGGTTCGTTCTTCCCGTCAATAGCGAATGCGCGCGTAATAGGTCTTCTCGGCGGCCGCGCGTGCCTGGCGCAGCGTCACGATACCCTGCTCGGCGAGCAGCGGCAGCATCCTGAGGAACACCTCCGCCGTCAGGATCGCGTCGCCGAGCGCGGTGTGCCGGCCGATGACCTTGACGCCGAGCCGCGCGGCGATCGCCTCCAATCGGTGCGATTCCTGGTTCGGATGTATGACCGGCGACAGCAGCAGCGTATCGAGCACCGGCTGCGTGAAGCGCACACCGGTCGCCTCCTCCTTGAGCTGCAGGAAGCGCATGTCGAACGCGGCGTTGTGCGCGACCATCACGGTGTCCTCGCAATAGGCATGGAAACCGGGCAGCACGCGGTCCAGGGTCGGCTGGCCGCGCAGCATCTGCTCGGTGATGCCGTGGATCTTGACCGACTCGGCTGCCAGCGCCCGTCGCGGATCGATGAGCTGTTCGAATCTCTCGTGCCCGAGCAGGCGGCCATTGACGATGCGCACCGCGCCGATCTGGATGATCTCGTCGCCGGCGGACGGTTCCAGCCCGGTGGTCTCGGTATCGAAGACCGTGTAGGCGAGCTGCGCGAGCGGGCGATCCTCGAGCTGCGCGTACTCGCCCGTCGTGCGGAACAGATCGAAGTCGTAGTATTCGGGGCGGCTCTCGATCGACGCGGCGCTGCCGTCCTCGAGGCCGGCGGGCGGCGCGGCCACCGGCACGAGGAAGCGGAACAGCGCGCGATGCGCCGCCTTGTCACGCTGGAACCAGATCTCGCCGCCGTGCCGGTCCATGATGTCGCGCAGCGTCAGCGGCGTGGCTTCGCCGCCGAACTGCATCGGCTCGAGCTCCCATGACATCGCAGTCTCGGTGCCGACCACCGCTCCGGACCAGATCAGATCGAGGTGCGCGAGGCGCCCGGCCGGAGCGAGCCGCAGGCGGACCTCGCGCACCGCGAATTCCTCCTTGAGCCGCGCGGCGAGATAACCGAGCGCCTGCAGCAGCGAGAAGCTATCGACCTTGATCCACAATTCCGGTGCCGCCTCCTCGATCTTGGCCGCGAGTTCCACCCGCTGCCCGATACGGCGCGCCGCCGCATCGAGGAAATCGGCGGCCAGCATCTCCTCGAGCGGCCAGCGCGCCTTCAGCGAATCGGCATGCTCGCTGACGGTACGATCGAGCCGGGTGCTGAGCACGCCGATCTCCTCGGCGATGATGCCGACGAAACGCTCGCGCTGCGCGCTTTCCATGTCCGGGTAGGACATCAGCGTCTCGACCGCGGCGCGCACGCTGGCGATCGACGCGCGGCTGCCTTCGGTCAGATCGTGCAGCATCTGGTCGCGCCGGCTCTCGGTCTCGAACGAGCGCGTGATGTTGTCCAGGATCAGCACGTAGCCGCGCACCGCGCGCGCACCCTGCGCCGGGCCGGCATCGCCCGCCTCGCCCAGCACCGGCGCCATCTGCACGCGGATCAGTTGTCCGGCTCGCGTCGCCGTGACGAACTGCGCCACCGGATGCGCGCTGCCGCGGCCGAGCCGGTGCTGCACATTGTCGAGCGCATGGGTGATCAGCGCGCGGTCGACCACCGAGAAGATCGAACGTCCCAACCCGATCAGCACGGGGCCGCAGGCGCCGTCGGCGAGCGCCATGAACTGGAGCCGTGCACGGTTGTTGTACAGCAGGATGCGGCCGTCCAGATTGCACACGACGACGCTTTGCGTGAGCTCCGACATCAGCGCCGCGAGCCGGTTGCGCTCCTCCGCGAGCGAGCGCCCCGCCGTTTCTACCCTCTGCTCGACGTCGCGCTCGAGCGCATCGCGCTGGTCTGCGAGCCGGTTGATCGCCTGCGCGAGCACGCACAGTTCGGCGGCACCCTCGCATGCGAGCCGGTGCGCGCGGTTCGGCCCGGTCAGGATGCGCGCCTGTTCGGCGAGCCGCAACGGCGCGCGCACGTAGGTGTCGAACAGGCGGCGAAGCACGAGGCCCAGCGCGACCGCGACGACCAGCACGACGTAGATCGCCAGCCCGACGCGATCCGCGACGAGTTCCAGCATCACCGCCTTGTGGTTCGCCGGCGCACCGGCCCAGAAGGCCGCCGCGATCCCGGCCAGGGTCGCCGCGAGAAACGCGAGGCCGCCCGCGAGCGCCAGCGCGTATCGGATCCCGACGCGCATCGTTTCCGGGATCACGCGAGACCGAGCGTCGCCTTCACCTGGTTGACCAGGTCACGGGTCGAGAAGGGTTTGGTCATGTAGCCGTCCGCGCCCAGTGCCATGCCCTTGGTGATCTCGGTGTCACGGCCCTTGGCCGTCAGCATGATCACCTTGACCGACTGCAATTGCGGATTGCCGCGGATCTGCTGGCAGACTTCGAACCCGTTGCGCTTGGGCAGCATCACGTCGAGCAGCACGAGGTCCGGCCGCTCGGCTTCCACCGCGCGCAGCGCGGCATCCCCGTCGCCGGCCACGGATACCTCGAAGCCTTCGCGCTTCATCAGGAACTCCAGCGAGATCACGATGTTCGGCTCGTCGTCGACGATCAGGATCCTTTTCGGCATGTGCCCTCCGTTGTCATGGCCCGGTCCGGCGCACGCCTTCCTTCGCCCCGCGCTCCGGATGAATCGGCAGTGTGAACGAGAAGGTCGCGCCCTTGCCGGGCTCGCTTTCGACCCAGATCCTGCCGCCGAAGTGCTCGACGATCTGGCGGCTGATCGGCAGTCCCAGACCGGTGCCCTGCGGCTTGCTGGTCAGCGCGTCGCCGCCCTGGCGAAATTTCTCGAACACCAGGATCTGTTCGTCCTTGCGGATGCCGGGACCGTTGTCGATCACGTCCACCCGCAGCCCGTCGAGCGCGACCGAGAGTTTCACGCGCACCCTTCCGGTTACCGGCTGCACGAACTTCACCGCATTCGACAGCAGATTCAGCATCACCTGCATGACCCGGTCGCGATCGGCGCGCACGACTGGCACCTCGTCGGGCAGCTCCAGCGCCAGCGACACGTTGCGGTCGCGAAACAGCGCCTGCGTGGCGGCCGCCGACTGTTCGATCACGGTGCGCAGATCGAGCTCGGCGGACTGCCAGTCGATCTTCCCGGATTCGATCTTCGCCATGTCGAGCACCTGATTCACCAGCCGGGTGAGCCGCTCGCTCTCGGCCGAGATGATGCCGAGGAAACGCTTGCGTTCGGCCAGCGCGGTCCTGGGATCCTCCAGCAGGATCTCGGAGAACGCGCGGATGGACGTGAGCGGCGTGCGCAGCTCATGGGTCACCGAGGACACGAAATCGTCCTTGAGGCGGTCGAGCTCCTGCATGCGCGCATTGGCCGAACGCAGCTCCCGCGTCGCGGTCTCCAGCTCGCGTGACTTCTGCTCGATCTGGCGGCTGTAGGCACGCACCTGCGAGGCTTCGTCGAGGATGTTCATCACCTCGTCCATGCCGAGCGGTTCCTCCTTGACCACGGACGAGACCATCACGCGCGCGGAGGCCGCTCCGATCGCGCCGGCGAGCAGCGATTCGGCGAAATGCACCAGATCGGCATCCGCATGCAGCGCATCCACGGATGGCGCGCCATGCGCGCGCGCATAACGCTCGAACGCGACCCGGGCACGGGCCGGGCCGAGAAAACGCCCGATCAGCGGCAACAGGTCCTCGACCTGCGCACTGCCGCGCCAGAACTGGGCGCCCGCCTTCGACTGCGTATGCCGGAACACATCGACGAACAGCGTCGCCTGGCTCGCCTCGACGACGTCCGGGCGCGCCGCCAGCGACACCCAGATGTAGGCGCCGATGTTGGCGGCGAGGCTCCAGAACAGCGAGTGCGTCGTCTCGTCCATGCCGTCCAGCCCGAACAGCCGTTGCGGCGCGAGCAGGTCGAGCCCGAACAGGCCGGTGCGCAGGAACTCCACCGGCAGCCATCCGGACTTCGCGAACGAAGGCAGCAGCAGTGTATAGAGCCACAGCGCGAATCCCGCGCACAGGCCGGCCACCGCGCCGCGCTGGGTGCCGCCCTTCCAGAACATGCCGCCGATCAGCGCCGGCGCGAACTGGGCCACCGCGGCGAAGGAAATCAGCCCGATGCCGACCAGCGCGTACGCCTCGCCCGCGGCCCGGAAATAGGTGTAGCCGAGCAGCAGGATGGCGACGATCGCGCCGCGACGAATCGCGAGCAGCAGGCCCGACAGGTCGCGTTCCTGATGCAGCGGCCACCAGCGCTGGCGCAGCAATCCGGGCATGACGAGATCGTTGCACACCATCGTCGAGAGCGCGATCGTCTCGACGATGATCATGCCGGTGCCCGCCGACAGCCCGCCGATATATACGAACAGCGCGAGCAGCTCCTGGTGCTGCGCCATCGGCAGCGTCAGCACGAACGTATCCGCATCGACGCTGCCGTCCGGAAAGTGCAGCAGCCCGCCCAGCGCGATCGGCAGCACGAACACGTTGATCGCGAGCAGGTACAGCGGGAACAGCCAGATCGCCTTGCGCAGGTGGTTTTCGTTGACGTTCTCGACGACGCCGATCTGGAACTGCCGCGGCAGCAGCATCACCGAGAGCATGGCCAGCAGCGTCAGCGAGGTCCACGAGCCGTAGCTCGCGGCGTCGTTGCTGAAGGTCATCAGCGAGGCGAGCCGCGGCACCTGCGCGGCGCGTCCGAAGATGTCGCCGGGCCCGTCATAGATGCCGAAGGTCACGAACGCGCCCACCGCGACGAACGCGACCAGCTTGACCAGGGACTCGAACGCGATCGCCGCGACCATGCCCTCGTGGCGCTCGGTCGCATCCAGATGGCGGGTGCCGAACAGGATCGTGAATGCCGCCAGGATCAGCGCGATGTACAGCGTGTTGTCCTGCATCACCGGCAGCGCCGCGGAACGGGCCGGCATGACGATCTCGGGATAGTGCAACAGGATCGTGAAGCTGTTGGACACCGCCTTGAGCTGCAGCGAGATGTAGGGCACGACGCCGATCACCGCGACCACGGTGACCAGCCCGCCGAGCAGTTGACTCTTGCCGTAACGCGACGCGATGAAGTCCGCGATCGACGTGATGCGATGGGTCTTGGTGATGCGGATCAGCTTCAGCATCACGAACAGCCACAGCGCCGCCACGAGCGTCGGGCCGATGTAGATGGGCAGGAACCCGATGCCGGTCGATGCGGCGCGCCCGACGCTGCCGTAATAGGTCCACGTCGTGCAATACACCGCGAGCGACAGCGCGTAGATGTAGGGATTGGCGATGATCGACCGGCCCTGATCGGCGCGCTTGTCCCCGATGTAGGCGATCGCGAAGAGCACGCTCAGGTAAGCGATCGAGCAGGCTACGATCACCCATCCCTGAAGCATGTCGTGTCGTCCTGTTCAGGACTTGTCGCGGCGCTTCTCGATCACGTAGGCCATCAGCGCGATCAGCGCGGCCCAGACGGTGAATACGTACGCGTACAGCAGCGGGACGCCCGCCACGGCGAGCGGGCGATTGAACAGGTAGAGCAGCGGGTAGTTGAACAATGCCCAGCCGAACAGGAAGATGCCCGCCAGCCGCTGCCCCGTCAGTGATCCACGCAAAATCATGTCCGCCCTTGCTGACCGGATCGACGCGGCGATTATAGGCGCCGCCGCCCCGGGCACCCGCCGCGGCGCGGCTGCCCGGGGTGGACTCGTTCGCCGCTACACGCTGTGCTTGAGCTGCTCGAGGATGGCCGGGTTCTCCAGCGTCGATACATCCTGGGTGATGTCCTCGCCCTTCGCGATCGAGCGCAGCAGGCGGCGCATGATCTTCCCGGAGCGCGTCTTGGGCAGGTTGTCGCCGAAGCGGATGTCCTTCGGCTTGGCGATCGGCCCGATCTCCTTGGCCACCCAATCCTGAAGCTGCCGGACCACCTGTTTGGCCGCCTCGCCGCCGGGGCGCGCCTGCTTGAGCACGACGAAGGCCACCACCGCCTCGCCGGTGAGCTCGTCGGGCCGCCCGACCACCGCCGCCTCGGCGACGATAGGATTCGCGACCAGTGCCGATTCGATTTCCATCGTGCCCAGCCGGTGGCCGGCGACGTTGAGCACGTCGTCGATGCGGCCCATGATGGTGAAATACCCGGTCTTGGGATCGCGCACCGCGCCGTCGCCGGCCAGGTAAAGCCTGCCCTGGAAATCTTCCGGGTAATAGGACTTGCGGTAGCGTTCGGGGTCGCCCCAGATCGTGCGGATCATGCCCGGCCACGGCTTTTTCATCACCAGGAAGCCGCCCTTGCCCCATTCGACGTCGTGGCCGGTCTCATCGACGATCTCGGCCATGATTCCCGGGAACGGCAGCGTGCACGAACCCGGCACCGTGGGCGTCGCGCCGGGCAGCGGCGTGATCATGTGCGCACCCGTCTCGGTCTGCCACCAGGTATCGACGATCGGGCAGCGCTCGCCGCCGACATTGTGGTGGTACCACATCCAGGCTTCCGGATTGATCGGCTCGCCGACGGTGCCGAGCAGCCGCAGGCTCGACAGGTCGTATTTCTTCGGATGGCAGGCCGGCGTGCCGTCGGCGGCCTTGATCAGCGCCCGGATCGCCGTGGGCGCCGTGTAGAACACGCTGACGCGGTGGTTCTGGATCACTTTCCAGAATCGGCCGGCGTCCGGATAGGTCGGGACGCCTTCGAACACCATCTCGGTGGCGCCGCATGCGAGCGGGCCGTAGGTGATGTAGGTGTGCCCGGTCACCCAGCCGATGTCGGCCGTGCACCAGAACACGTCGGTCGGCTTGATGTCGAACGTCCATTTCATCGTCAGCACCGCCTGCAGCAGGTATCCGCCGGAGGAATGCTGGACGCCCTTCGGCTTTCCGGTGGACCCCGAGGTATAGAGCAGGAACAGCGGATGCTCGGCATCGACCCATTCGGGCTCGCAGGTCTCGGCCTGGCCCTCGATGACGTCATGCCACCAGTGGTCGCGCCCCGCGTTCATCGCACACGCGCCGGCGCCGCGCTTGTAGACGATGACGTCCTTGACCGATTCGCAGCCGCCCAGAGCGATCGCCTCGTCGACGACGGCCTTCAGCGCGATCTTCTTGCCGCCGCGCCACTGCTCGTCGGCGGTGACGACCGCCACCGCGCCGGCGTCGTTGATGCGATCGCGCAGCGACTGCGCGGAGAAACCGCCGAACACCACCGAGTGGGTGGCGCCGATGCGCGCGCAGGCCTGCATCGCGACCACGCCCTCGATCGACATCGGCAGGTAGATGACGACGCGATCGTGCGGGCCGATGCCGGCCGCCTTCAGCGCATTGGCGAACCGGCACACCCGCGCGAGCAACTCGCGATAGGTCACCTTGGAGACCTGCCCGTCGTCGGCCTCGAAGATGATCGCGACCTTGTCGCCGTTGCCGCGCTCGATGGGCACTTCGAGGCAGTTGTACGAGACGTTCAGCGTGCCGTCGGCGAACCACTTGTAGAACGGCGCATTGCTCTCGTCGAGCACCCGGGTGAAGGGCTTCTTCCAGACGACGTGCTCGCGCGCGAGACGGCCCCAGTATCCGGTGAAATCACGCTGGGCCTCCGCGCGCAGTGCCTCGTAGGCCGCCATCCCCGAAACGGCTGCCTTGGCCGCGAACTCCTGCGATGGGGGAAAGATCCGGGATTCATGCATCACTGAGCTGATTTCGGCCATCGTCACTCCTTTGCTGGGTTCAACGAACTGCGAGCCTCGGTCTGCGGGCAACGCGCGCGCTCACCCGTCGCACGCGCCACCGCGCAAGGTTTCCGGCGATCCGTGATTCTATGGGAACTGCGGGAATTTAACGGCAGTTTCCTTACAAAGGGCTTACTGCGCCGATGCTGCCTCGCAACACCGGTGTAAAATCCGCCGTCCCGGCAAGGCGACCGGCGCGAGACCATGGCGAACCCGACCACCCCGACCAACCCTCTTTTCCTGCGTGCGCTGGAAGGATTCATCTTCTGGAGCCGCTGGCTGCAGGCGCCGCTTTACGTCGGGCTGATCTTCGCGCAGGGCGTGTATGTCTATCAGTTCATGATCGAACTGTCGCACCTCGTCGAGAAGGCCGGAACGCTCGCCGACACCGACATCATGCTGATGGTGCTCGGCCTGATCGACGTGGTCATGATCGCGAATCTGCTGATCATGGTCATCATCGGCGGTTACGAAACCTTCGTTTCGCGGCTCGACCTCGAACACCATCCCGACCAGCCGGAATGGCTCTCGCACGTCAATGCGGGAATGCTCAAGGTCAAGCTCGCCGTCGCGCTGATCGGCATTTCTTCCATCCATCTGCTGAAGACCTTCATCAATTCGGCGAACCTTCCGGACCGGGCGATCTTCTGGCAGGTGACGATCCACCTGACCTTCGTCGTGTCGGCGTTCGCGATGGCCTACACGGACAAGGTCATGACCAGCTCGGTCATGATGGCGAAGAAGCACTGACCCGAAAGGCGACCGATGACCACCATCCGCAAGCAGGACTTCGTCCAGAGCGTCGCGCACGCGCTGCAGTTCATCTCCTACTACCATCCGGCCGATTTCATCCGCGCGATGAGCCTCGCCTACGAACGGGAGCAATCGCCCGCGGCGCGCGACGCGATGGCGCAGATCCTCATCAACTCGCGCCTGTGCGCCGAGGGTCACCGGCCGCTGTGCCAGGACACCGGCATCGTCACCGTGTTCGTGCGCGCCGGCATGGACGTGCGCTGGGAGGGCGGTACCAGCCTCCAGGACATGGTCGACGAAGGCGTGCGGCGCGCCTATCTCGATCCCGACAACAAGCTGCGCGCATCGATCCTCGCCGATCCGGCCGGAGCGCGCCGCAACACCCGCGACAACACCCCGGCCGTGGTCCATTGCGAGCTCGTGCCCGGATCGACGGTGGAGGTGGAACTCGCGGCCAAGGGCGGCGGCTCCGAGGCGAAGTCGAAGTTCGCGATGCTGAACCCTTCGGATTCGATCTCGGACTGGGTGCTGAAGACGGTGCCCACGATGGGCGCCGGCTGGTGCCCGCCGGGCATCCTCGGGCTGGGCATCGGCGGCACGGCC
This sequence comes from Rhodocyclales bacterium, assembly GCA_037440385.1. Classification (GTDB taxonomy): domain Bacteria; phylum Pseudomonadota; class Gammaproteobacteria; order Burkholderiales; family Rhodocyclaceae; genus CG2-30-68-42. The sequence continues at coordinate 17,126 of JBBIUI010000027.1, forward strand.
GAAAAGGCGATGCTCCTGGCCAAGCGGGCGCTGATGGAACCGATCGACATCCAGGAACTGATCGCACGCGGCCCGGCCAGCCGAATCGAGGAACTGCGCCTGGAGATCTATGACAAGGTCAATGCGCTCGGCATCGGCGCGCAGGGGCTGGGCGGCCTGACGACGGTGCTGGACGTCAAGATCCTCGATTACCCGACCCACGCGGCCAACCTGCCGGTGGCGATGATCCCGAACTGCGCCGCGACCCGCCACGCGAGATTCGTGCTCGACGGCTCGGGCCCGGTCAGCCTCGACCCCCCCCGGCTCGAAGACTGGCCGCAGATCACCCGCGACGCATCGAAGGGAACGCGCATCGATCTGGACACGGTCACCCGCGAGAGCATCGCGTCGTGGAAGCCGGGCGATGTGCTGCTCGTCTCGGGAAAGATCCTGACCGGGCGCGACGCCGCGCACAAGCGGCTGACCGACCTGCTCGATCGCGGCGAGCCGCTGCCGGTGGATTTCACGAACCGCTTCATCTACTACGTCGGACCGGTCGATCCCGTGCGCGACGAAGTGATGGGGCCGGCCGGCCCGACGACTTCGACGCGCATGGACAAGTTCACGCGCAGCATGCTGGAGCGCACCGGACTGATCGGCATGATCGGCAAGGCCGAGCGCGGTCCGGAGGCGATCGCGGCGATCCGCGACCATCGGGCGGTCTATCTGGTCGCGGTCGGCGGCGCCGCCTATCTCGTCTCGAAGGCGATCCGCGCGGCCCGCGTCGCCGCCTTCGCGGATCTGGGCATGGAGGCGATCTACGAATTCGAGGTCAGGGACATGCCGGTGACCGTCGCGGTGGATACGAAGGGCGTCTCGGTGCACGAGACCGGCCCGCGCGAATGGCAGGCGCGGATCGGCAAGATCCCGGTGAGAGCCGCCTGACCAGCCGGGCGCGTCGGGGCGCAACGCCGAACAGCGCGACGCGCATGGCCTGGAATTTCCGCCCCGCCTGGACCCTGCCTCCCGGCGGGGCCGCCGCGACGGCGCTGTGCCTCGTCTATCTGCTGGCGGGGGCGATCGGCCACGACCCGTGGAAGCCGGAGGATGCGGCGCACTTCGGCATCACCTTCGCGATGCTCGGCTCCGGGCACTGGTGGGTGCCGCAACTGGCCGGCGAGCCGCTGCCCGGCACCGCGCCGCTGTACTACTGGGTCTCGATCGCATTCGCACGGCTGTTCGGCTGGGCGCTGCCGCTGCACGACGCCGCGCGGCTCGCCAGCGTGTTCTTCGCGGCGATGCTGCTGGCCGCGACCGGCGCCTGCGCCCGCGCGCTCGATGGCGAAGGCAGCGGGCCGATCGCCGTGCTGCTGGCGATCGGCTGCATCGGACTCGTCGTTCCGGTCCACGAGTCCCAGCCGGCGATCGCGCTGCTCGCCGCGACCGCACTCGCGCTGCTCGCGGCCGCCCGGCTGCCGGCGCACCCCGCGGGCAGCGCAGCGCTGGCCTCGGTCTCGATTGCGATGGGCGTGCTCGCGCAAGGCTGGCCGGCCTTCGCGCTGCTGGCACCGCTGCCCGCACTGCCTGCGCTGACGAGTGCGGCGGCGCGCCGCCTGCCCGCCGTGCTCGCAGCCGCACTCGCGCCGGTCGGCGCGGCGGGGCTCGCCGCGGCGTGGCCGCTCGCACTGGCCGCCGCCGACCCGGCGCTCGCCGAAGCGTGGCGCGAGAGCCTGGCGCTCGGACTCGCCACGGCCGGATTTTCGGCGGCACGCCTCGGCGGGATCCTCGCGCAACTGCCCTGGTTCGCCTGGCCCGCGGCGCCGCTCGCGCTGTGGACGTTGTGGTGCAGGCGCAAGGCGCTCGCCGAAGCGCCGGTCGCGCTGCCGCTCGGCGCAACGCTGTGGTTCGCATTCGTGCTGGCCTACATCGACACTGCGCGCAACCTCGCCGCGCTGCCCCTGCTGGTGACGCTCACGCTGCTCGCGGTGCCTGCGGCCACGACCTTGCGGCGCGGCGCGGCAAACGCGCTCGACTGGTTCGGCATGATGACTTTCACGCTGCTCGCGGGGCTCGCCTGGCTCGGCTGGGTCGCGATGAGCTTCGGCGTGCCGGCGCGGCTCGCGCGGCAGGCGCTCAGGCTCGAACCGGGTTTCGTCATGACCGTCTCGCCCTGGTGGACCGGCGCCGCGGTTGCGATGAGCGCATCGTGGCTGTGGCTGCTCGTCGCGCTGCCCCGCCATCGCGCCCGGGCGGTGGTGCGCTGGGCGGCGGGCATGACGACGTTCTGGACGCTGCTGATGCTGCTGTGGATGCCCTGGATCGATTACGGCAAGAGCTACCGGGCGGTCGCCGTCTCGCTGAAAAACTCGCTTCCCGCAGGCCACGGCTGCATCGGTGGCGCGAACCTCGGCGCGGCGCAGCGCGCTTCGCTGGATTACTTCGCCGGCATCCGCACGCTTCCGGCCGGGTCGCCGGCCGGCGCGCGCTGCCGCCTGTTGCTGATGCACGAGACGGGCCGCAAACCCGATCCCGGCCCCGGCGCGGGTTGGCATAAACTGTGGGAGGGCCGCCGGCCGGGCGACCGGTACGAGCTGTTCCGTCTTTTCGCCAGGGGACGATCATGATGGATGCATTGCAGCACACGCCCCAGTGGCAAGCCCTCGCGCGTCATCGCGACGGCCTCGCGCCGCGACACCTGCGCGAGCTCTTCGCGCAGGATCCGCAGCGTTTCGAGCGCCTGTCGTTCGCCGCCGGGGACCTGCTCGCCGACTTCTCCAAGCAGCGCATCACCGCCGAGACCCTCGCGGCCCTGCTCGAGCTGGCGCGCTCGCGCGATCTGGCCGAGGGCATCCGCCGCATGGCGGCCGGAGAGCGGATCAACTTCACCGAGAATCGCGCGGCGCTGCATATCGCGCTGCGCGCCGCCACGGCCATGTTCGTCGATGGCGCGGAGGTCACGGCAGGCGTGCGCGCCACGCTCGATCGCGTGTGCCGCATCGCCGAGCAGATCCGCGCCGGGTCGATGACGGGTTCGACCGGCAAGCCGATCCGCCACGTGATCAACCTCGGCATCGGCGGGTCGGATCTGGGGCCGCGCATGGCGGCCCGCGCGCTGGCGCCCTTCGCCCGACCCGACCTGCGGGTGGATTACGTCGCCAACGTGGATCCCGCGGAACTGGCCGCGGTTCTGGAGACCGCGCAAGCCGAACAGACGCTGTTCATCGCGTCCTCGAAGAGCTTCACGACGGTGGAGACGCTGACCAATGCGCGCACGGCACGCGCCTGGCTCGCGGCGCGGCTGGGCTCCGAGCCGGCGATCGGCGAGCATTTTCTGGCCGTCACCAACAATCTCGCCGCGGCGGCCCGCTTCGGCATTCCCGCCGCGCGCTGCTTCGAACTGCCCGAATGGGTCGGCGGACGCTACTCGATGTGGTCTGCGATCGGCCTGCCGCTGGCCTGCGCGATCGGCGCCGAACACTTCCGCGAGCTGCTCGCCGGCGCGCGCGCGATGGACGAGCATTTCCTCGGCGCGCCCTTCGAGCGCAACCTCCCGGTGGTGATGGCGCTCGTCGGGATCTGGAACATCGACTTCCTCGGCGCGGAAACGCTGGCCGTGCTGCCCTACAGCCACGCGCTGGGCGAGCTGCCGGCGTACCTGCAGCAGCTCGAAATGGAGAGCAACGGCAAGCGCGTGAACGCGGCCGGCGACCCGGTCGGCTGTGCCACCGCCCCGATCGTGTGGGGCGGCGCGGGAACGGTCGGCCAGCACGCGTTCCATCAGCTCTTCTATCAGGGCACGCGCCTCACGCCGATCGACTTCGTCGTTCCCGCCGGTCGCGCGGGCCAGGCACAGGACGCGCTCGTCGACAGCGCGCTCGCGCAAAGCGCCGCGTTGATGCTGGGCAGGACCGAGGGCGAGGCGCGCGCGCAGCTCGCGGCGCGCAAGCTGCCGCCCGAGGAGGTGAACCGGCTCGCGCCGCACCTCGTGTGCCCGGGCAACCAGCCCAGCACCACGGTGCTGCTGCCCGAGCTGACGCCCTCGACGCTCGGCCAGCTCGTCGCGCTCTACGAGCACAAGGTGTTCGTGCAGGGCTGGATCTGGGCCATCGACTGCTTCGACCAGTACGGCGTCGAGCTGGGCAAGCAGATGGCCCGCTCGCTCGCCGCGACCGAACCCGGCGCTGCCGCGCCGGACGCATCGAGCGCCGGGCTGATGCAAGCGATCCGGCGCATGCGCGGCGCGTGACGCCGGCTCAGGAGGTACCGGCGCGCTTCTCGAAGACCAGCCGGCCGGCGTACGCATCGACCTTCACGGTGTCCCCGGCCGCGTAACGGCCCTCCAGGATCTCCCGCGACAGCGGATTTTCGATCCGCTCCTGGATCGCGCGCTTGAGCGGGCGCGCGCCGAACACCGGGTCGAACCCCGCCTTGGCCAGTTGCGACAGCGCCTCGTCGCCCACTTCGAGGCCGATCTCCAGCCTGGCCAGACGCCGCTCCAGATAGCCGAGCTGGATCCGGGCGATCGACTCGATGTGCTTCTCGTCGAGCGCGTGGAACACGACGACCTCGTCGATGCGGTTGATGAACTCGGGCCGGAAATAGCTCTTCACCTCGCCCATCACCGCGAGCTTGATGACCTGGTAGTCGTCCCCGGCCATGCTCTGGATCATCTGGCTGCCGAGGTTGGACGTCATGACGATCACGGTGTTCTTGAAATCGACCGTGCGGCCCTGGCCATCGGTCATGCGTCCGTCATCGAGCACCTGCAGCAGCACGTTGAACACGTCCGGGTGCGCCTTCTCGACTTCGTCGAGCAGGATCACGCTGTAGGGCTTGCGCCGCACCGCTTCCGTCAGATGGCCGCCCTCCTCGTAGCCGACGTAGCCGGGCGGCGCGCCGATCAGCCGCGCGACCGAGTGTTTCTCCATGAACTCGCTCATGTCGAGACGGATCAGGTGCTCCTCGGAATCGAACAGGAACTCGGCGAGCGCCTTGCACAGCTCGGTCTTGCCCACGCCGGTCGGCCCGAGGAACAGGAAGGAACCGTAGGGGCGGTTCGGGTCCGCGAGCCCCGCGCGCGAGCGCCGGATCGCGTCGGACACCAGCCGCACCGCCTCGTCCTGGCCGACCACGCGCCGGTGGATGCGGCTTTCCATCTCGAGCAGCTTCTCGCGCTCGCCCTGCATCATCCTGGACACCGGGATGCCGGTGGCGCGCGAGACCACCTCGGCGATCTCCTCGGCGCCGACCTGCGTGCGCAGCAGCTTGAACTTGCGCGGCCTGCCTTCGGAATCCGATGCCTGCCGGAGTCGGGCTTCGAGCTGCGGCAGCGTTCCGTACTGCAGTTCGCTCATCTTCTGCCAGTCGCCCTTGCGCCGCGCCTCCTCCATCTCGACCTTGAGGCGGTCGATCTGTTCCTTGACCGACTGCGCACCCTGCACCTGGCCCTTCTCGGCCTTCCAGATCTCGTCGAGATCGGCGAACTCGCGTTCGAGCTTCGCGATCTCCTGCTCGAGCGCGTCGAGCCGCTTGCGCGAAGCCTCGTCGGTTTCCTTCCTGACCGCCTCGCGCTCGATCTTGAGCTGGATCAGCCGGCGGTCCAGCCGGTCCATCGCCTCCGGCTTGGAGTCGATCTCCATCTTGATGCGCGACGCCGCCTCGTCGATCAGGTCGATCGCCTTGTCCGGCAGGAAGCGGTCGGTGATGTAGCGGTGCGACAGTTCGGCTGCGGCCACGATCGCGGGGTCCGTGATGTCGACGCCATGGTGAAGCTCGTACTTTTCCTGCAAGCCGCGCAGGATCGCGATCGTCGATTCGACCGACGGCTCGTCGACGAGCACCTTCTGGAAGCGCCGCTCCAGCGCGGCGTCCTTCTCGACATGCTTGCGGAATTCGTCGAGCGTGGTCGCGCCCACGCAATGCAGCTCGCCGCGCGCCAGCGCGGGCTTCAACATGTTGCCGGCATCGATCGCGCCCTCCGCCTTGCCCGCGCCGACCATCGTGTGCAGCTCGTCGATGAACACGATGATGCGACCTTCCTCCTGCGCGATCTCCTTCAGCACGGCCTTGAGCCGCTCCTCGAACTCGCCACGGTACTTCGCGCCTGCGAGCAGGCCGGCCATGTCGAGCGAGAGCACCCGCTTTCCCTTGAGCGTCTCGGGCACCTCGCCATTGACGATGCGCTGCGCGAGCCCTTCGACGATCGCGGTCTTGCCCACGCCCGGCTCGCCGATCAGCACCGGATTGTTCTTCGTGCGCCGCTGCAGGATCTGGACGACCCGGCGGATCTCGTCGTCACGCCCGATCACCGGATCGAGCTTGCCGGCGCGCGCGCGCTCGGTCAGATCGATCGTGTAGCGCTTGAGCGCCTCGCGGCTGCCTTCGGCCTCCTGGCTGGTCACCGCCTGCCCGCCGCGCACCTGTTCGATCGCCTGCTCCAGCGCCTTGCGCTGCAATCCGTGCTCGCGGCACAGGCGGCCGGTCTCGCCCTTGTCCTCGGCGAGCGCGACCAGGAACATCTCGGAGGCGATGTACTGGTCGCCGCGCTTCTGCGCCTCGCGGTCGGTGACGTTGAGCAGGTTGGCGAGATCGCGCCCGATCTGCATCTCGCCGCCGGTGCCCTGGACCTTGGGCAGGCGCTCGATCGACTTCTCCAGTGCCGCCTTGAGCGCCGCCACCTGCACGCCGGCGCGCGCGAGCAGCGACGCGCTGCCGCCGTCGGCCTCGTCGATCAGCGCCAGCAGCAGATGCTGCGGCTCGATGTAGGCGTGTTCACGCCCGACCGCGATGCTCTGGGCATCGGCGAACGCCTGCTGGAAACGGGTGGTGAATTTGTCGAAACGCATGGTTGCGGGCTCCGCGAAGTTCAGCGCTGGGATGGAAATGGGGGGGCGCCCCTTCGATTTCAAGCGGTCCCCGGCCGCCGATGTCCCGGCTGGAATTCGCAGCCGTTCGGGACTATTCTTCGCGCAGCGGCCCCCCTGCGCTACCGCGTTCGACCCGAGGAGATGACATGAGCACGCCACGCAACCAAGTCAGCGACCTGCAACGCAAGAGCCTGGATGCCGCGATGCGGCTCGCCCGGTTGTCGATGGAAAACGCGCAGCGCATCATGGCGCTCCAGGGCGAGACCGCCCGCGCGCTGTTCGACGCGAGCGTGCGAAGCGCGCGCACGCTGGCCGAAGCGAAGGACCCTCAGGCGGCGCTCGAGCTGCGCGCGGAGTACTCGCGCGAGAGCACCGCGAAGATGATGGAAACGGCCGGCGAGATCGCCCGCATCGCCGCGGAGACCCAGGGAGAGTTCGCGCGGCTGGTCGGCGAGCAGCTCGCCGGCGGCAGCAAGGAGATGATCGAAGCGATGCAGCGCGTGTTCGCCTTCGACCCTGCCGCGGCTCCGGGCGCGGAAGGCGCGCTCGGCTCGTTCGAACAGGCCATCGCGACGGCGCGCGGCGCCTTCGAACAACTGACCAAGGCTTCGACGGAGACCTTCGCCAACCTGGGCGCCGGACGCCCGGCGGCAGCCTCCTCGAAGCGCGGCGGAAAGGCCTAAGGCTGAGCGCGCCGCGCTCAGTCCCAGCGCGAGGCCGCAGTGTCGTCGGCCTCGCGCGCGTCCACCCAGCGCTCGCCTTCGGGCGTTCGCTCCTTCTTCCAGAACGGTGCCCGCGTCTTCAGATAATCCATCACGAACTCGCACGCGGCGAAGGCGTCCGCGCGGTGGGCGCTGGTAGCCACCACCAGCACGATGCGATCGCCCGGCCGCAGCGCACCGTGGCGATGGATGACGGTGACATCGAACAGCCGCCAGCGCCGCTTCGCCTGCGCGACGATCTCCTCGAGCGCGCGCTCGGTCATGCCGGGATAGTGCTCGAGCGACATGCCGGCGACACCGCTGCCGTCGTTGCGGTCGCGTACGAGACCCACGAAGCTCGCGCAGGCACCGACGTCGGTGCGCGCGCCGGTCAGCGCCTCGATCTCGGCGCCGACGTCGAAGTCCTGCCGCTGCACCCTCACGCCCAAGTCAGCCTCCGGTCACCGGCGGGAAGAACGCGACCTCGTCACCGTCGGCAAGCGTGCTGTCCGGCTGCGCCATCGATCGATTGACCGCTGCGCGCAGGTTCTTCGTCTGCGCGAGCGCGCTCCACGCACCGCCGCGGGCGTGAAGGTGCTCGCGCAGCGCGCCCAGCGTGCGCATGCCCTCGGGCAGTTCCAGCGTCTCGCCGGCGCAATCGAGCGACTCCCTGAGCGCCGCGAAGTACAGGACCCGGATCGCCATGTCAGTCGAGCAGTTCGGAAAAGGGAATGAAGTCCACGAGTTCGCCGCGCCGGATCGGCTGTCCGGGCGCATCGTCGACGAGCCCGTCGGCCCACACGGTGGAGGTCAGCACCGCGGAACTTTGATTCGGGAACAGGTCGAGCGTTCCCTCGGACGAGCGCCGCGCCCGCAGGAACTCGCGCCTGCGGGCGTCGGGCCTCGTCCAGTCGAAAGCCGCGGGAAGCCGCAGCCGCTGCGCAGTGTTCGCCGCCGCACCCTGCGCACGCAGGATGAACGGCCGCACCAGCATCACGAAGGTGACGAAGCTCGACACGGGATTGCCGGGCAGTCCGATGAAGGCGGCCTGCCCGATGCGACCGAATGCGAGCGGCTTGCCCGGCTTGATCGCGATCCTCCACAGGTCGAGCCGGCCCTCGGCCTCGACCGCCGGGCGCACATGGTCCTCCTCGCCCACCGACACGCCGCCGGTGGTGAGGATCAGGTCGCTGAGGTCGGCCGCCGCGCGCAGCGCCGCGCGGGTGGCGTCGAGCCGGTCCGGCACGATGCCGAGGTCATGGACGTCGCAGCCCAGCCGCTCGAGCAGCGCACGCAGCGTGTAGCGGTTCGAGTTGTAGATCGCTCCTTCTGGCAGCGGCTCGCCCGGCATCACCAGCTCGGCACCCGTCGAGAACAGCGCGACCCGAAGCCGGCGCCACACCGTGAGGCGCGCCGCGCCCACCGACGCGGCCAGGCCGACGTCCTGCGGCCGCAACCGGGTGCCGGCCGCGAGCAGGATCCGCCCGTCGGTGCCGATCCGCAGGACCTGGGAGCACCCCGAGTTCGCGACGAGCAGCGAGCCGTCGAGGT
>JBBIUI010000028.1:0-26167 GCA_037440385.1 Rhodocyclales bacterium
GGTTTCGTGGCGTCGCGTCAGCACCACCAATAACGAAACCCCAACCGTTCTCGGTTGGGGTTTTTTCTTGGCCGATCGCGCCGGTTCCCGCGTGTTCGCGCAGGTTCTTGCGGAAACCTGCGGACTTCACCAGTCGGCCTTGTGGCCCGTTCTCGGCCACCTTTCGCTCTCTCCTGGCCCTTCTTCTCTCCGGCATCGCTCTCCGCGAATGGCCCGAAGTCCGCAAAGGCCCGGTCCAGCGCCCCGTTCAAATCAACGGGTTACGCGCGGACCGTTCAAGCGGTTGGATTGCGTCATCGCCTACCCGGAGGGGACAACGCCGCTGGCGGAAGCATCCCGCTCAAGCCGGGCATGGTCCCCGTGCGCCTACTTGAGCCGGGCGCGCTGGTCATCCCACAGCGCCGGCGGATCCACCGCCAGGTCAAACAGCGTGACGTGGTTGGGCATGGCGTCGTCCAGGATGGCGGCGACGATGTCCGGCGCCAGCGTGGTCAGGTTGACCATCCGGCTGACGTAGCTGTTGTCGATCCCTTCCCGGGCGGCGATCTCCTTGAGGGACTTGGCCTCGCCCGACTCCAACATGCCTAGCCAGCGGTGACCCCTGGCCAGCGCCAGTTGCAGCGGCGTGGGGTGGCCGTCCCAGGGCCTGGCCTTGGCGGGCTCGCCCGTCTCCGGGTCGATCGGCAGCGTGACCAACTTGCGCCCGCTGCGCCGCTTGATCTGGATCGGCACCGACAAGGTCACGCGCCCATCGCTGGCCTCGATGACGTCGGGCTCGCCGGTCTTCTGGATGCGGATCTCGCTCATGCCAATGCCTCCTCGGGCTGGTCTGTGCCCGCTGGTTGCAGTTCCAGCACCAGGCGCTCGATGCCGTTGGCGCGCAGCCGAACCTCAAGGTCGTTGGGCGACACGATCACCTTCTCGACCAGCAGCTTGACGATGCGCGTCTGCTCGGCTGGGAAGAGCTGGTCCCATATGGTGTCGAGCCGCGTCATGGCGACGATGACCTTGGCCTCGTCGAGGCTGGGGTCGAGCTCGATCGCGCGCGGCAGGACGTCACCCAGTAGATCCGGGGATCGCAGGACCGCGCGCAGTTGGTCCAGTACGGCGGACTCAAGCTCTGCAGCCGGCAGCCGTGGCAGCCCAGACGCGCCCGCGTGCTCCTTGTTCTCGCGCTGAGGCACGTAGTAGCGGTAGCGGCGAAGTCTTCGACAAGCCCGAGGAGTACTACACCCTCGACAAGCTGCGCAAAGCCGCCGCCGTGGACCGCCGCCTGACGCTGCGCGAAATCCTGGAGAAGGTCTTCGGCCTCATCCCGCGCTTCAAGTCCAGCGATGAGCTGCTGGAAGAAGAGTTCTCCAAATTCGTCGCCGACCGCGTGCCCGCGTCGCCCTCGACCATCACGGCCATTCCCGCGATCAAAACCTACTTCAAGGCCTACGTCACCAGCAACCGGGTGCGCGACATCATCGACAGCCGGCAGTTCACCGATCTGGCCACCAACCCCTACTTCACCACCCACGACTTCAGGGCCGTGCCCCCGCCGTACCGCACGCTCGTCCCCGAATACGTCAAGGACTACGTATCCATGAACCAGTTCGCGCCCTGAGCAGGCAAGACATGCCGAGACGCTTCCGAGCACACAGATTGATGTGATACACTTATTCATGTGTTAATCCCGTGGAGTCAAGAAATGGCAAGCACCGTTAATTTCACCGGCGCGGTCGATCGCGATCTGCTCAAGCGCGCCAAAATCATTGCCGCCAAGACCGACACCTCGGTCAATGCGCTGTTCAACGCCGAGCTTCGCCATCTGGTCGAAACTTTCGAGGCGGCCGAAGCGACAGGCAACCAGAATTACCGGCGGCTGCTCGACTTTTCGCTGGGGCGGCTCGCGGGCGACGAAGTCATGCGCGAACTGGGAATCGACAGCGAGGAAGACCTCTTCCTGTTGATGGCCCAAGCCCACCTGCCGATGCCGCGATTGCCGGAGGCCGACACGCGCGACATGGTCGATCAACTGAAAGCGCTGGCCGGCTGAACCGCGCACGATGGCCGCGAACGTCGCACTGCTGCCCGACGCCGGGCCGCTCATCACGCTCGCCTATGCGGATGCGCTCGACCTGCTGTTCAAGCCCGGCTGGCCGATCGTGCTGGTCGATATGGTGCTGCACGAAGTGACGCGCAACCAGACGCCGACCAGCGAGAAACTGGTGCGGTGGGCCGCCGCCGGCCGGGTATCGGTGCGCGCCACCCGCACGTTCCGGCATTACCAGCAACGGCTGGCCGCGGACCCCACCGCGCGCAGCGCCCATCTCGGCGAACTGGCGATCCAGGAGGCCATGAACGACTTCGCCCTGGACCAGCCGCAACGAACGGCTGTGTTCCTGTTCGAGGACCACAAAATCGCCCGCGCCAGCTTTTTGCTGCCGGACAACTGCCGCAAGATCAGCACGCGCGCCTACCTGTTGTTTCTGGAGCAGCAAGGCTGGCTTGAGTCGGCGGTGGATATCGAGCGCCGAGCCATCCAGGCCGGGCGCAGCTTTTCGAAGCTGCGGTTCCCGCCCGAATAATCCGTTTCAGGAATTCCCGTGCTCGACACCGATACCAAACGCCGCATCGACACCGCCCGCGACATCCTCGTCGGCAAGGTGCCCGACCCCAAATCGCAGGTCGAGCAGATCACCATCGCCCTCATCTACAAGTTCATGGACGACATGGACGCCGAGAGTGAGGAGCTCGGCGGCAAACGCAAGTTCTTCACCGGCGGCTACGCCCGCTACGGCTGGGCCAAGCTCATGGCGCCGAGTCTCGGCGGCCACGAAATGCTCGGCCTCTACGGCGAAGGCATCGCCAAGATGCCCGAAAACCCCGGCATCCCGCCGCTCTTCCGCGACATCTTCAAGAACGCCTACCTGCCTTACCGCGACCCCGAAACGCTCAAGGCCTTCCTCAAGATCATCGACGAATTCAGCTACGACCACAGCGAACGCCTCGGCGACGCCTTCGAGTATCTGCTCAGCGTCTTAGGCTCGCAGGGCGATGCCGGCCAGTTCCGCACCCCGCGCCACATCATCGACTTCATGGTCGAAGTCCTTGCCCCGCGAAAAGACGAGACCATTCTCGACCCCGCCTGCGGCACCGCCGGCTTTCTCATCTCCGCCTACAAGCACATCCTGCGCGGCAACACCGACGCCAAGGGCCACGGCACGCTCACGCCCGACGACAAGGGCCGCCTCGCCACCCACATCAAGGGCTACGACATCTCGCCCGACATGGTGCGGCTCTCGCTGGTGAACCTCTACCTGCACGGCTTCACCGACCCGCACATCTTCGAGTACGACACCCTTACCTCCGAAGAGCGCTGGAACGAGTTCGCCGACGTCATCCTCGCGCCTTTGTGACCAGCCTCGATTCTCCGATGGTGGAGGGCTGGCGCACCTACCGGGGACGGGCCGATTGCGACCAGCCCGAAGGGCGCAGGACAGCCGAAGGCCGGTCTCGCAAAGCGAGATGCGGCCAAGCCGCACAGAACCGGATCTTATCGGGGCGACAACTATTCTGACGCGGGAGGGTATCGGCACGGTAGCAACGCTGGCGGGGGTCAGTTCCGACACGCTGCGCTACTACGAGAAGGAGCATCTGATCGCGTCCGCCGCAAAAACCGCTGCCGGCTACCGGCTATACGACGATGCAGCCGTGCGCCGCATCCGCTTCATCAAAACGGCCCAGCATTGCGGGTTCTCGTTGTCGGACATTCAGGAGCTGCTGGCGCTGAAGCAGGCCGATCGCGCCTGTTGCGAAGACGTGCGCAGCCTGGCTATCGCGAGGAAGCTGCGCATCGAATACAAGCTCAGGGCCTTGCAGGCCATGGCGGACGGCCTTGACGACCTGATCGAGCGTTGCGAAGGCGGCCAGGCAGCCACCGACGGCTGCGCCATCCTGGCTGCGCTGGAGAATAGTCTGAACGAGGTGTCCCGGTGATCGTCAGAATCGAGTCATTGCTGCACCGGGCCGCAGGAAGCGCTACATGGGGTCAGACACCATCACGATCCGATCACGATCGCGCCGGAATCGCGCATCGGAATTCGTTTCTGACCCCATCTGCCCCTTTGCCGCCATTAACCGCACGGAAAGCGCCCGCTACGCCCCCGCGCGCCGCCGTGCGGCGAATCCCATCAGGCCCAGGCCTGCGAGCAGCATCGCCCAGGTGCCGGGCTCGGGTACCGGCGTGACCTCCCAGCCGATGTCTTTCATGGCGGCGAAATCGAGGTCCGTGAACGCCTTGCGCGTACCGACCGTGATCGTGGGATCCATTGCGGCCTCCTGGGACAGTCCGGCGACGAAACTCGTCGTACCCTCCGCCCAGTGTGCCAGGTCGCCACTCAACGCGACGGTGCCTGCTTCGGTGCCGAGGAAATTGCTTCCGCTGATCCGCGCATCGAAGGAATCGGCCGTGCCGAAGCCGAGCACATGCCCGAGCTCATGCAGCGCGACCGAGTAGAAATCGTCTTCGCCGGAGCCCAGCCCGTCGGTCGTGAGACCGAAATGCCAGGTGGCTGTGTTGTTGAAGCTGATCGAGCCGCCCCAGGGACCGAAATCGGTTGCGCCCGCTCCGCTGGTGACGCCCTGACCGCGCGACCCCGCGTCGCTGCAGAAACTGCCGAAACCCGAACAGCTCCACGCACCCGGTCCGCCGAGTCCCAGCGTGCCGCTGCCGAGGCTGGCGCCGCCCACATGGATTCGGAGCACATCGGCGGCGATGCTCTGATCGGAAAGCGAGATATCGGCCCCGGACGGATCCGACGGGTTGAAAAAACTCGTGTCGAAATGATTGCCGCCGGAGGAAGTGATCGCGGTCAGGCTGTCGGCGAAGCGCGACTCGAAAACCACGGCCGCGGCTTCGAGTGCGGTGGTGCTTCCCGCGTGCGACGAGAAAAAGCTGCCCGTGTCGTACGAATAATCGAACTGGATATCGATGTTGGCCAGCGCCGCGGGCGTGACCGAGACCAGCGCCAGGCAAGCCAGGAATTTCGTTTTCATGCTTCGTCTCCTGAGGTGTCGGTGGGGCAAATCCACCAATCAAACGTTTCGGCGATACGAAGCAAGAGTCGCGCCAATATGCTAAGCGATTGATCGAACGTGACCGCGAAATTCCGCGTTGCGTGAAATGTAAAAAATGTCGACGCGTATCGCCGCAATCTCGAGGGCGGCGCGGACGAGCCGCCGAGCGGGCCGGACACGCGCGGCCCCGGCTGCCTGCCGAACTGCTCGCCGCAGTCCCTCGGCCTCGATACGCTAAATGGCGTCAGACACCGCTATCACGATCCGATTACGATCGCGCCGAAATCGCGCATCGAAATCGTATCTGACCCCCTTCGAACGCGCGCCATCGGGCGCGAATCAGGGACGTGGCGATGATACCTGAGAGCCGCCGGCCGCGACGCTACACCGTCGCGGTCATCTCACGCGACGCCACGCGAGCCCGCAGAGGATGCCCGCGATGAGTACCGCGACAAGCGCGACGAACGCATAGTCGCCGTAGATCGAATCCTTGTAGGCGGTTCCGCCCGCCAGCCAGGCCACGATCAGGAAAAGCAGCGCGATGCCGGACCAGAGCGTGAGCGAAATCCCGAGGAACAGCAGGGTATGCGCCCTGCCGGACGTTTGCACCGATGTCATCATTGCCTCCTCCGGATCGGGAATATCCCCGCATGGCCACTATAGCCGCAATCGGCGAACGCTGCATGCTGCGGCGCGGTCGCGAAGGCAGGCGCCGCCGGCTCCCCGGTTCCGGGGCGCGGCGGCGCGTTTTCAGACCTGAACCGACTCCGCCGCTTCGCGGAAATCCTCGATCCGGTCGAAGCGCATGTCGCGGTAGATGTCCGCGGCGTTCCCCTCGCGTCACGTGGGGTCAGACACCATCACGATCCGATTACGATCGCGCCGAAATCGCGCATCGGAAATCGTATCCGGCGCCATTTCACGTGCGCCAGTCGAACGCGCGCGGCCCGCGCGACACTCGCTGTAAGCACAGGCGCCCTCACGTCGTCCAAGGGTCACGGAAATTGCGTGGATTTCGTGTGGCAGGTACTAGGTGCAACGGGAGCCGACGATGAGCCTGGCTGGAAGCGGCAAGGGCACGAGCACGACACTTGGCGACGGTGAACGGTGCAGCAGCCGGACGGGTCTCGATCACGGCTCCTCGCACATTGCCGGTCGGCGGGTGTCCGTGCGACGTTCGGATACGCCGGCACCGCTGCGGCCTTGCGGTGCGAACGACCGTGCGGCCTTTGGCTGCGCCATCGGACAACCGATCGAGGACGGCGTCTCGGCCGGCGCGCACGCAGACCGTGTGTGGAATCCGTTTGCGCAGCTCTCCAGATTGCAGGCCCTGGGCGCGATGGCCGGAGCGCTGGTACACGACGTGGCGCAGCCGCTGAGCGCGATCCGCAGTTACGCGGATTCCGCGATGCGCCACCGCGCGCGCGGCAGTGGCAATGGCCGCGATCTCGCGCAAGCGCTGCGCGGCATCGTCGCGGCGGCGGCTGCGGCGCAGGGTATCGTCACCCGCTTGCGCGAATTCGCATCGCACCGTCCGGGCGTCAGGCATCCGGTGCATCCGGACACGCTCGTCGAACGGGTGATGGCGATCGTCGCGCCGCGTGCGCGCGAGGCCGGTGTCGTGCTTCGTGCGCGGACCGGCATCGGCGCGCCGTGCATCCTGGCCGATGCGGTGCAGATCCAGGAGGTCCTCGTCAATCTGGTGATCAACGGCATCGACAGCATCGGCTCGTCGCCCGCGACGCGACGCGAGGTCTCGATCGAGGCGCTGCGGGCCGAGGACGGCTGCGCCGAATTCGTCGTTCGCGACACCGGCCCGGGAATTTCCGGGAAGGACATCGGCCGCGTGTTCGAGCCGCTGTATACGACCAAGGGTGACGGCTGGGGGATCGGGCTCGCGATCAGCCGGCACATCGTCGAGGACCACGGCGGACGCATCTGGGCCGAGAGCACGGTGTGCGGAGCGAGCTTCCGGTTCGTGCTTCCGGCTTGCGGCGATGAGTGATTCACATGTGCAGCCGTTCGCCACGGTGTATGTCGTCGATGACGACGCGCTGGTGCGCGACGCGATCCGCAGCCTGCTGCGTTCGGTCGGGCTGGCGGTGGTCGGCTTCGGCTCGCCGCAGGAACTCCTGGCACGAGCGCTCAACGCGCCGCCGGCGTGCGTCGTCTCGGACATGAGGATGCCGGACATGAACGGCATCGAGCTGCATGATGCGCTGCGGGCCGCCGGCAACGGTTCGCCGTTCATCCTGCTGACCGGCTACGCCGACGTGCGCCTCGCGGTGCGCGCGCTGAAAGCCGGCGTGACCGATTTCATCGAGAAACCGTTCGACGATCAGGAACTGATCGACACCGTGCAGCGCGCCGTCCGGACCGACCCGCAGGGCGGTTTGACGATTCCGCCCCGCCAGGAAGTCGCGCAGCGGCTGGTGCGGCTCACGGCGCGCGAGCGCGAGGTGCTCGCGCTCGTGGTGCAGGGAGAACCCAACAAGCTGATCGCGCGCCATCTCGGCCTGAGCACGCGGACGGTGGAGGCGCATCGCGCGCGGGTCATGCGCAAGATGCAGGCCGACTCGCTCGCGCAACTGGTGCGCATGGTGACCGAGCATCGCCTGGCCCCGCTGCCCGCCGAGCGCGACCCGCGTAAAACCCACATTGCGATCGCGGGCAGTACGCATGAATGATGAATGACGATTGGCTGTCCTACCCTCGTAGGCCGACTGCTGCGGCGATCGCGATGCGGCGGCAACCGCCGATCCGATACCGCGGCGCGGGAGCTACGAGTTTTTTCCAACCACGAAAGGAGACCACGATGAAACTGAAACACGCTCTGCCCGCCACCGCACTGGCGTTCGCGCTTGCAACCGGACTTGCCGCAAACAGCGCGTATGCGGATGTCCCCAAGGCCGTCGCCAATGTGGCCGTCATGGACACGAACAAGGACGGCAAGATCTCGAAGCAGGAATATCTCGCCTTCATGGGCAAGGCGTTCGACGAGTCGGCCGGCGCCAAGGGCTACTGCACCTTCGAGGAAGTCAACAAGGGCTTCAGGAACCTGCAGGAGCGTTACGGCTGGGGCGGCTACGGAGCGTAAGCCGTAAGCCCGCGACGTTCATCCCCGCGGGCGGCGCAGGCCGGCCGCGGGGCTTTCCGTTCCTGCAAAGTCGTAACGACCCGGGAGGTCACGAATGAGAAATGCGTTCGCGCGATCGATGCTCGTGTTTGCGATGCTGCTGATGCAGTTCGTCTCGATGCCCGCGCGGGCACAGCCCGAGATCGGCGACAAGATCCCGCCGCTCGACATCGAGCTGCTCGGCGGCCGCGCTCTCGCGCCCGAGACGACCCGCGGCAAGGTTCTGCTGGTCGTGTTCTGGGCCACCTGGTGTCCGCTGTGCATGCGTGAGCTGCCAGAGATGCAGCGCCTGTATCAGGCCTACCGGAAGAAGGGCCTGCAGATCCTCGCGCTGTCGCTCGACGAGGATGAGGCGGTCGTCGCGGCCTACTGGAAGAAATCGCGGTTCGGCTTTCCGGTCGCGATGCGCAGCGACGAGGCGCGCGAGGCATTCGGCTCCGTGCGCGGCACTCCCACCACGGTGATCCTCGACCGGTCGCGCACGCTTCGGGTGCGCCACGTCGGTGCGATGGGTTACGAGGCGCTCGAGCGGGCCATCACCCCGCTGCTTTGAGCGGCGCGACGGCCCCGCCGGCGCTCTAGGCGGCGGCGCGCTTCGCCGCCCCGGAGAACTCCTCGATCCGGTCGAAATTCATGTAGCGATAGATGTCCGCGGCGTTGCGCTCGATGGCGCCGATCGCGGCCATGTATTCGGCCGGTGTCGGAATCCTGCCGAGCAGCGCGCTCACCGCCGCGAGTTCGGCCGAGCCCAGATAGACACGGCTGTCGAGCCCCAGCCGGTTGGGGAAGTTGCGCGTCGAGGTCGAGATCGCCGTCGCACCCCTGCGCACCTGGGCCTGGTTGCCCATGCACAGCGAGCAGCCGGGCAGTTCCATGCGGGCGCCGGTGCGCCCGAGGACGCCGTAATGGCCCTCGTCCTTGAGCACCTGCTGATCCATCCGGGTCGGCGGTGCCATCCACAGGCGCACCGGAAGATCGCTCTTGCCTTCGAGCAGTTTCGAGGCCGCGCGGAAGTGGCCGATGTTGGTCATGCACGAGCCGATGAACACTTCGTCGATCTTCTCGCCGGCGACCGCGGACAGCGGCTTCACGTCGTCGGGGTCGTTCGGGCAGGCCAGGATCGGCTCGGTGATGCCGGCCAGGTCGATCTCGATGACGGCGGCGTATTGCGCGTCGGCATCCGGTTCGAGCAGCGCGGGATGGTCCAGCCACGCGCGCATCGCCTCGATACGCCGCTCGAGCGTGCGGCGATCCTCGTAGCCGTTCGCGATCAGCCATCGCAGCAGCGCCACGTTCGAATTCAGGTATTCGACGACCGGCTCCTTGTCCAGGCGAACCGTGCAGGCCGCGGCGGAGCGCTCGGCGGAGGCGTCGGTCAGCTCGAACGCCTGCTCGACCTTGAGCTTCGGCAGCCCCTCGATTTCGAGGATACGGCCCGAGAAGACATTCTTCTTGCCCTTCTTCTCGACGGTGAGCAGTCCCTGCCGGATCGCGTGATACGGGATCGCGTTGACGAGGTCGCGCAGCGTGATGCCCGGCTGCATCGCACCGTGGAAGCGCACCAGCACCGATTCGGGCATGTCGAGCGGCATCACACCGGTGGCCGCCGCGAATGCCACCAGGCCGGAGCCGGCCGGGAACGAAATGCCGATCGGGAAGCGCGTGTGGGAGTCGCCCCCGGTACCCACCGTGTCGGGCAACAGCATGCGGTTGAGCCACGAGTGGATGATGCCGTCGCCGGGCCGCAGGCTGACGCCGCCGCGCGCGGTGACGAAGCCTGGCAGTTCGTGATGCATCTTCACGTCCACCGGCTTCGGATAGGCCGCGGTGTGGCAGAAGGATTGCATCACGAGATCGGCCGAAAAGGCGAGGCAGGCGAGGTCCTTCAGCTCGTCTCGCGTCATCGGGCCGGTCGTGTCCTGCGATCCGACGGAGGTCATGCGCGGCTCGCAGTAGCTGCCCGGCCGCACGCCCGTGCCTTCGGGCAGGCCGCAGGCTCGCCCGACGATCTTCTGCGCCAGCGTGTATCCCGTGCCGGTGTCGCGCGGCGCGCGCGGGCGCCGGAACACCGTCGCCGCGGGCAGGCCGAGCGCGTCGCGCGCCCGGGCAGTGAGCGCGCGCCCGATGATCAGCGGGATGCGGCCGCCGGCGCGCACTTCGTCGAAAATGACATCCGATTTGACGCCGAATTCGGCGACGACCCGTCCCTCCTTGAGCGCCTTGCCTTCGTAGGGGCGCAGCTCGATCGTGTCGCCCAATTCCATCTTCGAGACGTCGAGCTCGATCGGCAGCGCGCCCGCGTCTTCCATCGTGTTGTAGAAGATCGGCGCGATCTTGCCCCCCAGGCACACGCCGCCGAAGCGCTTGTTGGGCACGAACGGGATGTCCTCGCCGGTCCACCACAGCACCGAATTCGTCGCCGACTTGCGCGAGGAACCGGTGCCGACCACGTCGCCGGCATAGGCGACGAGCGCCCCGCGCGCTTTCAGTGCCTCGATCTGTCGCACCGGACCGCGTACGCCGGGCTCGTCCGGGTCGATGCCCGCACGCGGGTTCTTGAGCATCGCCAGCGCATGCAGCGGGATGTCCGGCCGGCTCCACGCGTCGGGCGCGGGCGACAGGTCGTCGGTGTTGGTCTCACCGGTGACCTTGAAGACGGTCACCGTCAGGCTTTGCGGCACTTCGGGCCGCGACGTGAACCACTCGGCCTCGGCCCAGGATTTCATCACGGCCGCGGCGTTCGCGTTGCCGGCGTCCGCCTTCCGCCTCACGTCTCGGAAGTAGTCGAACACGAGCAGGGTCTTCTTCAGTCCGGCCGCGGCGACGGCGCCCAGTTGCGCGTCGTCGAGCAGCTCGACCAGCGGCTGGACGTTGAAGCCGCCCAGCATCGTGCCGAGCAGTTCCGCCGCCTTCTCACGCGAGATCGCCGCACAGCGCTCGGTGCCCTTCGCGAGCGCGGCCAGGAAGGCGGCCTTGACGCGGGCGGCGTCATCGACGCCGGCCGGCACGCGATGCGTGAACAGATCCAGCAGAAAGGCTTCCTCGCCCGCGGGCGGGTTCTTCAGCAGCGCGACCAGCGCTTCGGTCTGCGCAGCGGTCAGGGGAAGGGCGGGGATCCCGAGCGCGGCGCGCGCTGCGGCATGGTTGCGATACGCTTCTAGCACGTTGTCATCCTTGGCGTGGGAGTCGAAAGGTCGGTCATGCGCCTGCATCGAAGAACCGCTGCCGCACCTGGGCCGGCAGATCCATGCCGATCGCCCGCGCGCGGGACAGCAGTTCCCAGTGATAGCGGTAGGACGCGCGGTCATGCAGGCGTCCGGCGTGGCGGATCGGGCCCCAGCCTGCGGCCTGGGCCGCGAGCAGGATTTCGGCGGCCTGCCCGAGTTCGGCGAAATCCGGGCGCATCGCCTCGACGATGGGCCGGATCTGGTCCGGGTGGATGCTCCACATGCGCAGGTAGCCGAAGCGTTCGCGGGCGCGTCTCGCGTCCTCGTAGACGAGGTTCGCGTCGTGCAGTTCGGTCGTGACGTTGTGCGAGGGCACGACGCCGTTCGCGAGCGCCGCCGCGGCGATCTCGCACTTGGCCCGCACGATGAGCGGATGCTCGAACTGCCCGGGGCTGCACATGGCGCTCGCGGGGATCGCGCCGTGATGCGCGGCGACGAAATCCATCAGGCCGAAGTCCAGCGTCTCGATGCCCGGTAGCGCGGCGATGTCGTGCACCTCGCGCAGCGCGCGGTGGGTCTCGATCAGCACATGGACCGGGATGCGTCGCTCGATGCCGTGCTCCGCCGCGATGTCCGACAATGCCGAGAGCAGGATCCGGACGTCGGCCGCACCGCGCGCCTTGGGCAGCGTCACGTAGGCGAGCCGGTGTCCGGCGCCGCCGACGACGATTTCCAGGTCGGCCCTCCAGTGCGGGTGCGTGAGGTCGTGGATGCGCACGCCCGCGCGCCCGCAATCGGCGCCGGCGATGGCGGCGGCCACACGCTGCGCATGCTCGCGTTGCGCGCCGGCCGGCGCTCCGTCCTCGCAATCGCAGGTGACGTCGAATACCGGACCGAGCGTGCGTTGCAGCGCCAGCGCCTTCGCGATCCGCTCGGCGGTCCCGGCGAAATGCTCGCACGCGGGCAGTGCCGGAAACGGCGCGGCGTCGCGGTACAGGACGCCGGAAGGATGCAGCGCCGTGCGTGGCGGCGAGCCTGCGCTCATCCGGCGAGCAGTGCCTTGACGGCGTCGCGTTCCTCGAGCAGTTCCTTCAGCGTGGCATCCATCTTCTGGCGCGAGAATTCGTCGATCTCCAGACCCCGTACGATCTCGTAGCGGCCCGGCGTGCACACCACCGGGAAGCCGTACAGGATGCCTTCGGGGATGCCGTACGATCCGTCCGAGGCCACGCCCATCGTGACCCACTTGCCGTTCGTGCCCAGCGTCCAGTCGCGCATGTGCCCGATCGCGGCGTTCGCGGCGCTGGCGGCCGAGGACGCGCCGCGCGCCTCGATGATCGCGGCGCCGCGCTTGCCGATCTTCGGGATGTACTCGTTGCGGTACCACGCCTGGTCACCGACGAGCTTCGCAACGGGCTCGCCGCCGGCGGTGGCGCAGCGGTAATCCGGGTACATCGTCGGCGAGTGATTGCCCCATACCACCATCTTCTCGATGCTCTCGACCGGCCTGCCGGTCTTCGCGGCGAGCTGCGATAGCGCACGGTTGTGATCGAGCCGCATCATCGACGTGAAGTTCGCGCGCGGCAGATCCGGCGCGCTGTTCATCGCGATGTAGGCATTGGTGTTGGCCGGATTGCCTACGACGATGACATGCACCCCGCGCGAGGCGGCCTCGTTGAGCGCACGGCCCTGCGCGGTGAAGATCTTGGCGTTCTCCGCCAGCAGATCCTTGCGCTCCATGCCCGGTCCGCGCGGCCGCGCGCCGACGAGCAGCGCATAGTCGGCGTCCCTGAACGCCACGTTCGCATCGCCCGTGCCGATCATGCCGGCGAGCAGCGGGAACGCGCAGTCCTCCAGCTCCATCATCACGCCGGCGAGCGCCTTCTGCGGCTTCTCCATCGGCAGCTCGAGCATCTGCAGGATCACCGGCTGATCCCTGCCGAGCATCTCGCCGGCGGCGATGCGAAACACGAGTGCATAACCGATCTGGCCGGCGGCGCCGGTGATCGTGATACGGACAGGGGGCTTGGCCATGATGCAATGACTCCTCGCACAGTGGGTCGGACGGTCGGTCGGCTCGCGCGTCGGCCTGGGCAACGAACGAGCGGAACCGGCCGTTCGTGCTGCGGTGCATAGTAGGCGGCTGCTCGTGCGCTGTCAACGATCCTATAAGCTATCTTATATAAGACATATCATATCTAGACAAAGACTGGCGATTCGTGCTGAAATGCGGGCATGCCTCGCGAGTCGCCCACCTTCAGCCCGCTGTACCGCCAGATCAAGAGCCTGATCACGCGTGCGCTCGAATCCGGCCAATGGCGACCCGGCGCCTCGATCCCGAGCGAGGTCGAACTGGCCCAGCGTTTCCGCGTCAGCCAGGGAACGGTGCGCAAGGCCATCGACGAACTGGCCGCGGAAAACCTGCTCGTGCGCAGGCAGGGCAAGGGAACCTATGTCGCGTCGCACAGCGATCCGCGCACGCGCTTCCGCTTCCTGCGCCTCGTGCCGAACTCGGGATCGGTCGCCGTGCCGGACAGCGTTCCGCTCGAGTGCCTGCGAGCGAAGGCGGGCCAGGAGGTCTCGCGTGTGTTGCGCATCGAGCCGGGCGCGCCCGTCCTGCTGATCCGGCGCGTGCTGCGGTTCGACGACCAGCCGACCGTCCTCGACGAGATCTATCTGCGCGGGGAGCTTTTTCCGGGATTGACGCTGGAGGTGCTGCGCGGCAACCGCGGCTCGCTGTACGGCCTGTTCGAAAGCCGGTTCGGCGTGCGCATGGTTCGCGCCGAGGAGCGACTGCGGGCGGTGGCCGCCGACCGCCGCAGCGCCGAATTGCTCGACGTCGCGCAGGGCACCGCGCTGCTGTCGGTGGAGCGGGTGGCGTATTCGTATGGCGACAAGCCGGTGGAGTGGCGGCGCGGACTGTACCGGACGACCGGACACTACTATCTCAACGAGCTGAGCTGATGCACACCCGGCTCGGCTGATGCGTAGATAAGCGGATTTTAGCCGTCACGGGGAACTGGCTATAATCCTGACCATGCGGCGCGATGTTGCGACGCCGCGAAACCAGAGGGAGGACCGCAATGCCCGAAACGACCATCGCGAAGACGCGACCCAAGTATCTCGATCTGATACAGATACGGCTGCCTCTGGCCGGTTTCGTGTCAATCCTGCATCGAGTCAGCGGCGCGCTGCTGTTCCTGTTCCTGCCGGTGCTGCTGTGGCTGCTCGGTTCCAGCCTCGCCAGCGCGGAATCGTTCGAGCGGTTCAGGGACGTTGTGTCCCATCCGCTTTCGAAGCTGGTGCTGCTCGGACTGATCTGGGCTTACCTGCACCACCTGTGCTGCGGCATCCGCTGCCTGCTACTCGACATGCACATGGGCGTCGAAAAGAACGCATCGCGCCGCAGTGCGGTGGCGGTGCTGGTCGTGAGCATCGCCGCGACCCTGATCCTGGGAGGCAAGCTGCTATGGTGAAGCGCATCGTCGTCGGCGCCCATTACGGGTTCCGTGACTGGCTGGCGCAACGCATCACCGCCGTGGTGATGATCCTTTATACGGTCGTGTTCGCGGTCGGGACGGCATCGCTCGAACGGCCCGGCTTCGAGGAATGGCGTGCGCTGTTCGCCTCCGGATTCATGCGCTTCGCGACCTTCCTGTTCTTCGTCGCGCTGGTCTATCACGCGTGGATCGGCGTGCGCGACATCTTCATGGACTACATCAAGCCGACCGGCGTCCGGCTGGCCCTTCATGTCGTCGTCATCGCAGTGCTCGTCGGCTATCTCGGCTGGGCGGCGCTGATCCTGGGGAGGCTGTAAGTGAACGTCACGAAAAGGACTTTCGACGCCGTCATCGTCGGCGCAGGCGGAGCGGGGCTGCGCGCGGCGCTGCAACTGGCCGAGGCCGGACTCGAAACGGCCGTGCTGACCAAGGTGTTCCCGACGCGCTCGCACACCGTCGCCGCGCAAGGCGGTGTGGCCGCCTCGCTGGGCAACTCCGACGAGGACCACTGGCACTGGCACATGTATGACACGGTCAAGGGCTCCGACTGGCTCGGAGACCAGGATTCGATCGAATTCATGTGCCGCAAGGCGAACGAGGTCGTCATCGAGCTCGAACATTTCGGCATGCCGTTCGACCGGCTCGAGAACGGCAAGATCTACCAGCGCCCGTTCGGCGGCCACATGTCCAATTTCGGCGAGAAGCCGGTGCGCCGAGCCTGCGCCGCCGCCGACCGCACCGGGCACGCGATGCTGCACACGCTGTACCAGCGCAACGTTCGCGCGAACACCCGGTTCTTCGTCGAATGGATGGCGCTCGATCTCGTGCGCGGTGCCGACGGCAGGGTGCTCGGCGTGACGGCGATCGAGATGGAAACCGGCGAGGTCAGCCTGTTCCGGTCCAAGGCGACCGTGTTCGCCACCGGAGGATCGGGGCGGATGTACTACTCCTCGACCAACGCGTTCATCAATACCGGAGACGGGCTGGGCATGGTCGCGCGCGCGGGGCTGCCGATCCAGGACATGGAGTTCTTCCAGTTCCATCCGACCGGCGTGTATGGCGCGGGCATCCTGATCACCGAGGGCGTGCGCGGCGAAGGCGGCATCCTGCGCAATGCACAGGGCGAGCGCTTCATGGAGCGCTATGCGCCCAACGCCAAGGACCTCGCCTCGCGCGACGTCGTCTCGCGCGCGATGGCCACCGAGATCAACGAGGGACGCGGCTGCGGCCCGAACAAGGACCATCTGCTGCTCGACCTGTCGCACCTCGACCCGAACGTCATCATCCAGCGACTGCCCGGCATCCGCGACATCTCGATCCAGTTCGCGGGCGCAGACCCGGTCAAGGACCCGATACCGGTGGTGCCCACGGCGCACTATCAGATGGGCGGCATTCCGACGAACTACAGCGGGCGCGTGCTCGCGCCGAAGGACGGCGATCCCGATGCGGTGGTTCCGGGCTTCTATGCCGCGGGCGAATGCGCGTGCGCCTCGGTGCACGGCGGCAACCGGCTCGGCACCAATTCGCTGCTCGACCTGCTGGTGTTCGGCAAGTCGGCCGGCGATTCGGTGGTCGAGGACGTGCGCGCCCTGCCCAGGGCGCAACCGGACCTCCCGGCCGACGCCGCCGATCGATCGCTCGCGCGGCTCGCGGCGCTGGAGTCCAGGACGGGCGGCGAATCCGTGCATGAAGTCCAGCTCGCGATGCGCCGCACGATGCAGGAGCATTGCGGCGTGTTCCGCTTTCCGGACAAGCTCAGGCAGGGGGTCGAGAAGATCATGAAAGTGGCCGAGCGCGTCGGCCGGATGCAGATCAAGGATCACTCGAAGGTTTTCAACACGGCGCGGATCGAGGCGCTCGAGGTCGAGAACCTGATCGAGGCGGCCAAGGCCGTCATGGTCGGAGCCGCGACGCGCGAGGAATCGCGCGGCGCCCAGGCGAGGGCCGATTTTCCGGAGCGCGACGACGTGAACTGGCTCAAGCACAGCTTGTACTACCGGGAAGGAAACCGCATGGATTACCGGCCGGTGCATCTGAAGCCGCTGACCGTCGACACCATCGAGTTGAAGAAACGCGTGTACTGAGGAAACGAAGCCATGGCCACCATGCAATTCAAGATCTACCGCTACGACCCGGAACGCGACGAGCGGCCCTACATGCAGGACATCGAGGTCGAGGTCGATCCGGCCGATCGCAAGCTGCTCGACGTGCTCGTGAAGGTCAAGGCCAAGGATGACTCGATCGCCTTCAGGCGCTCGTGCCGCGAGGGCGTGTGCGGCTCGGACGGCATGAACATCAACGGCAAGAACGGGCTGGCCTGCCTGACCGAGGTCAAGGACCTCAAGCAGCCGGTCGTGCTGCGTCCGCTGCCCGGCCTGCCGGTGATCCGCGACCTGATCGTCGACATGACGCAGTTCTTCAAGCAGTACCACTCGATCCGGCCGTACCTGATCAACGACACGCCGGCGCCGAACACCGAGCGGCTGCAATCGCCCGAGGATCGCGAGGAACTCAATGGGCTGTACGAGTGCATCCTGTGCGCCTGCTGCTCGACGCAATGCCCGTCGTTCTGGTGGAATCCGGACAAGTTTGTCGGCCCCGCCGGGCTGCTGCAGGCCTACCGTTTCATTGCCGACAGCCGCGATCAGGCGACCAGCGAGCGGCTCGACGATCTCGACGATCCCTACCGGCTGTTCCGCTGCCACACCATCATGAATTGCGTCGATGTCTGCCCGAAGGGGCTGAATCCGACCGCCGCGATCGGCAAGATCAAGGCGATGATGCTGACGCGGACGGTATGAGCGATCGCGGTGGCCGAGGCCGACGTCCCGCTGGGCAGGCTGCGCTGGCGCTGCATGCGGCGCGGCCTGCTCGAGCTCGATCTGGTCCTGCAGCGTTTCGCGGACCGGCATCTGGACGGACTCGACGCGCACGGCCGCCGCTGCCTGGACGAGCTGCTCGATTACGAGGACATCGAGCTGTGGGCCATCGTGTGCGGGCGCCGCGAATGCGACGATGCCCGCCTGAGGGGACTCGTCGAGCTGTTGCGCCGGCCTGACGCGGCGCAACCCGATCCAGCGCGAACCAATCCGACACAACCATCGGCAACCATCGACCAAGAGGGGCAAATGAACGCACAACGCACGGCCACGCTGACGCTGGATGGAAAGACCTATGAACTGCCGGTGTACTCCGGCACCGTCGGTCCGGACGTCGTCGACATCCGGCAGCTCTACGCCCAGGCCGGAGTGTTCACCTTCGACCCCGGCTTCGTCGCCACGGCGAGCTGCAAGTCGTCGATCACCTACATCGATGGCGATGCCGGCGTGCTGCTGTACCGCGGCTACCCGATCGAGCAGCTCGCGCATCGCTGCAACTTCCTGGAGGTCGCCTACCTGATCCTGCAGGGCGAGCTGCCCAATGCCGCGCAGAAGGAAGCGTTCGAGAACATCATCAAGCAGCACACGATGGTGCACGAGCAGCTCATCCGCTTCTACTCGGGGTTTCGCCGCGACGCGCATCCGATGGCCGTCATGGTCGGCGTGGTCGGCGCGCTGTCCGCCTTCTATCACGAGGCGATGGTCATCTCCAACGAAACCGACCGCGAGGTCTCCGCGCACCGGCTGATCGCGAAGATGCCGACCATCGTCGCGATGGCCTACAAGTACGGCGTCGGCCAGCCGTTCATGTATCCGCGCAACGATCTGGGCTACACGGCGAACCTGATCCACATGATGTTCGCCACGCCGTGCGAGAAGTACGAGCCCAACCCGGTACTGGTGCGGGCGCTCGATCGCATCCTGATCCTTCACGCCGATCACGAACAGAACGCCTCGACCTCGACGGTGCGGCTGGCCGGCTCGTCGGGCGCCAATCCGTTCGCCTGCATCGCCTCGGGCATCGCCTGCCTGTGGGGTCCCGCGCACGGCGGCGCCAACGAGGCCTGCCTGAACATGCTGGAGGAAATCGGCGACGTGTCGCGGGTGGGCCAGTACATCGCGCGGGCGAAGGACAAGAACGACGGTTTCAAGCTGATGGGCTTCGGCCACCGCGTCTACAAGAACTACGATCCGCGCGCGAAGCTGATGCGCGAGACCTGCCACGAGGTGCTCGAAGAGCTCGGGCTGCATGACAACCGGCTGTTCAAGCTCGCGCTCGCGCTCGAGAAAATCGCGCTCGAGGACGAGTATTTCGTGCAGAAGAAGCTCTACCCGAACGTCGATTTCTATTCGGGCATCGTGCAGCGCGCGCTCGGCATCCCGACCCAGCTCTTCACCGGCATCTTCGCGCTCGCGCGCACCGTGGGCTGGATCGCCCAGTGGAACGAGATGATCGCCGATCCGGATCAGCGCATCGGGCGGCCGCGCCAGCTCTACACCGGTGCCGTGCGCCGCGACGTGCCGCCGATCGAGGCGCGTTGAGGCGCGCCGATCGACGCCCCGACGTCAACCCGGAGACCGGCCGGATGAGCGCGATGCAGCGGATGCTCGGCAACTCCTACCTGTTCGGCGCGAACATGCCGTTCATCGAGGAGCTCTACGAGAAATACCTCGACAATCCGGCCTCGGTCGCAGACGGCTGGCGCGAGTATTTCGACCGGCTGCAGAATGCCCCCGGCATCTGCGGTCCCGACGTCGCGCACACGCCCGTGATCGCCGGATTCGCGCAGCGTGCGCGGATCGGCGCCGCCCGTCCGGCAGAAGCGGCGGCCGCCGGAAAACGCCAGGTCGGCGTACTGCAACTGATCAACGCCTACCGCTTCCTCGGCAACCGCCGGGCACAGCTCGACCCGCTCAAGCGCCAGGAGCGGCCGGCCATCGCCGAACTGGAGCCCGCCTACTACGGATTCACCGAAGCGGACTTCGGCGCGCTGTTCAACACCGGCTCCTTCGCGTTCGGCTCCGAAGAGGCCACGCTGCGCGAGATCCTCGAAGCGCTGCGCCAGACCTACTGCGGCACCGTCGCGCCCGAGTACATGTACATCAGCGACGTCGCGCAGAAACGCTGGGTGCAGTCGCGCATCGAGCCCGTCCGCTCGACCCCGGTGTTCACGAACGAGCAGAAGCGGCGCCTGCTGGAGCGGCTCACCGCCGCGGAGACACTCGAGAAATACCTGCATACGCGCTATGTCGGGCAGAAGCGCTTCTCGCTCGAAGGCGGCGAATCGACGATCGTCGCGCTCGACGAGCTGATCCGGGTCGCGGCCGGGCTGGGCGTGCAGGAGATCGTCATCGGCATGGCGCACCGCGGGCGGCTCAACGTGCTCGTCAACACGCTCGGCAAGGCGCCGAAGGACCTGTTCCTCGAATTCGAGGGCCGGCACGCAGAGGAGCTCGCGGCGGGCGATGTCAAGTACCACCAGGGATTCTCGTCGGACGTCGCCACCGCGTCCGGCCCGGTGCATCTGACGCTGGCATTCAATCCGTCGCACCTCGAAATCGTCAACCCGGTCGTCGAGGGCTCGGTCTATGCGCGCCAGCGCCACCGCGGCGACAAGGACGGAAGCCAGGTCGTGCCGGTGCTGCTGCACGGGGATGCCGCCGTGGCCGGCCAGGGCGTCGTGCAGGAGACGCTGAACTTCTCGAATACGCGAGGCTACGGGACCGGCGGCACCGTGCATGTCGTCATCAACAACCAGATCGGCTTCACGACGTCGGACCCGCGCGATTACCGTTCGTCGCTGTATGCCACGGACATCTTCAAGATGATCGAGGCGCCGATCTTCCACGTCAATGGCGACGACCCGGAGGCGGTGGCGTTCGTGACGCGGCTGGCGATGGAATTCCGGCAGCAGTTCAAGCGCGACGTCGTCGTCGATCTGATCTGTTTCCGCCGGCTCGGCCACAACGAGCAGGACGAGCCGATGGTCACGCAGCCGCTGATGTACAAGAAGATCGCCGCGCATCCCGGAACGCGCAGGCTGTATGCCGACAAGCTGGTCGCGCAGCGCGTGCTTGCGCCCGACGAGCCCGAGCGCGTGATCCGGGACTACCGCGCCGCGCTCGACGAGGGACGGCTGGTCGAAAGCCCGGTGCTCACCGACCACCTGCGCAGGTTCGCCGTGGACTGGCGGCCGTTCGTCGGCCAGAAGTACACCGACGAGTGCGACACGCGCGTGCCGCTCGCCCAGTTGAGGGCGCTGGCCGCGAGGCTCACGACGATCCCCGAGAACTTCACGCTGCATGCGCGCGTTCGCAAGATCATCGAGGACCGCCGGGCGATGGGCGCGGGCAAGGCGCCCATCGACTGGGGCATGGCCGAGAACCTGGCCTATGCGACGCTGCTGGTGTCCGGATTCGGCGTGCGGCTGTCCGGCGAGGACAGCGGACGCGGCACCTTCTTCCACCGCCATGCCGTGCTGCACGACCAGAACCGCGAACGCTGGGACGAAGGCAGCTACGTGCCGCTGCAGCATCTGAGCGACGAGCAGGCGCCGTTCATCGTCATCGATTCGGTGCTCTCCGAGGAAGGCGTGCTCGGATTCGAGTATGGCTATTCGACGGCGGAGCCCAACGAACTGGTAATCTGGGAGGCCCAGTTCGGCGACTTCGCCAACGGCGCGCAGGTGCTGATCGACCAGTTCATCACGTCCGGCGAGGCCAAGTGGGGGCGGCTGTCGGGTCTCACGATGCTGCTGCCGCACGGCTACGAGGGGCAGGGACCCGAACACTCCTCGGCGCGCCTCGAGCGCTACCTGCAACTGTGCGCCGAGCACAACATCCAGGTCTGCGTGCCGAGCACGCCGGCGCAGATGTTCCACCTGCTGCGCCGCCAGATGCTGCGCAAGGTGCGCAAGCCGCTGATCGTCATGACGCCCAAGTCGCTGCTGCGCAACAAGGACGCCGTGTCCACGCTCGACGAGCTGGCCCGCGGCGCATTCCGCACCGTGGTTCCCGAGGTGCAGGAGCTCGACGCGAAGAAGGTCACGCGGGTGGTCGCGTGCGCAGGCAAGGTCTATTACGACCTCGCGGCGGCACGGCGTGACGCCGGCATCGACGACGTCGCGATCGTGCGCATCGCGCAGCTCTATCCGTTTCCGGGCAGGGCGCTCGCGGCCGAGCTCAAGAAGTACCCCGGCGCGAAGCAGCTCGTCTGGTGCCAGGAAGAGCCGGAGAACCAGGGCGCATGGTTCGCGTCCAATCATCACCTCGCCGAACGGTTGAGGCCCGGCCAAACGCTGCACTTCGCGGGGCGGCCGCCGTCGGCCTCGCCCGCGGTCGGCTATTCCGCCAAGCACCTCGAGCAGCAGCAGGCGCTCGTCGAGCGCGCGCTCGGCAAGCTGGACAAGTGAGGTTTCCTACCGTGCGCCATCGCATGCGCAAAGCCGATTCCCATGTGCCGCGAGGCCAGCGGAGAGCGTACAGATCATGCTGATCGACGTGAAAGTCCCGCAGCTTTCCGAATCGGTCGCCGAGGCGACGCTGGTGAGCTGGCACAAGGCGGCCGGCGAGCGCGTCGAACGCGACGAGAACCTGATCGACATCGAAACCGACAAGGTCGTGCTGGAGACGCCCGCGCCGGAAGCCGGCGTTCTGGTCGAGATCGTCCGCGCCGGCGGCTCGACCGTGCGCTCGGGAGAAGTCATCGCGCGCATCGAACCGCGGGCCGCCGCGGCCGAAGCGCCGCCCGCAGCGGCGCCGGCGGCGCGCTCCGCGGCCCCGGAAGCCGCGGTGCAACCCGCGCAGGCGGTGCAGCGCCCGGGGCCGGCCGCGCGCAAGCGGATGGCCGAGCAGGGCATCGCTGCGGAACAGATCGCGGGCAGCGGTCCCGGGGGCCGCGTCACCAAGGCGGACGTGCTCCGCGCGGCGTCACCGCCTGCGGCGCAGCCGCTGCCGAGCGCGCGTCCGGCAGTGCTCGAACCACCGCCGGCCGTGCGCATCGAGAACATCGTCGGCGAGCGTCCCGAGCAGCGTGTGCCGATGTCGCGGCTGCGCGCGCGCGTGGCCGAGCGTCTGGTGCAGTCCCAGCAGACCGCGGCCATCCTGACCACGTTCAACGAAGTCGATATGGCTCCGGTCATCGCGCTGCGCAAGAAGTACCAGGAGCGCTTCGAGAAGAGTCACGGCGTGCGGCTCGGTTTCATGTCGTTCTTCGTCAAGGCGGCGGTGGCGGCGCTCAAGCGCTACCCGATCCTGAATGCGTCGATCGACGGCACCGACATCGTCTATCACGGCTACTTCGACCTGGGCATCGCGGTGGGCTCGCCGCGCGGGCTCGTCGTGCCCATCGTGCGCGACGCAGATCAGCTCTCGGTCGCCGACATCGAGAAGACCATCGCGGACTTCGGCCGGCGCGCGCAGGAGGGCAAGCTGACGATCGAGGAGCTGACCGGCGGCACGTTCTCGATCTCGAACGGCGGCGTGTTCGGCTCGATGCTCTCGACGCCCATCATCAATCCGCCGCAATCGGCGATCCTCGGCATCCACGCCACGAAGGAGCGCCCGGTGGTCGAGAACGGGCAGATCGTGATCCGGCCGATCAACTACCTCGCGCTGTCCTATGACCATCGCATCATCGACGGGCGCGAGGCGGTGCTCGGCCTGGTGGCGATCAAGGAAGCGCTCGAGGATCCGGCGCGGCTGCTGCTGGACATCTGATCGCGCAAGGGCGTTTCGCCCCGCATCGTCTCGCGCAAGGGCGGCGCATCCGGGGGACTATCGGGGAGAGGGTACGCAGACATGCCAAAGACATTCGACGTACTGGTCATCGGCGGCGGGCCGGGCGGCTATGTCGCCGCCATCCGGGCGGCGCAACTCGGGCTCGCCACCGCCTGTGTCGAGCAGGCCGCGTACGCCGACCCGAAGGGCGAGGTGCGCCTGGGCGGCACCTGCCTGAACGTCGGTTGCATCCCGTCGAAGGCGCTGCTCCAGTCCTCGGAGCTCTACGACCAGGCCGGTCATGCTTTCGTCATGCACGGCATCGAGATCGACGGCATGCGCTTCGACGTGCGCACGATGATGAAGCGCAAGGACAACATCGTGACGCAGTTGACCGGCGGCATCCGCGCGCTGTTCAGGAAGAACGGCGTGACGCTGCTCGCGGGCCACGGGCGCTTCGCCGGGCGAAGCGACGATCGCTGGACAATCGAGGTCGGCGGCGAGACGTTCGAGGCCACGCATGTCGTCATCGCCACCGGATCGGTTCCGCGGCCGCTGCCCGGCATCGACATCGACAACGCGCTCGTGTGCGACAACGCCGGCGCGCTCGCCTTCGATGCCGTTCCGAAGCGCCTCGGCGTGATCGGAGCGGGCGTCATCGGGCTCGAGCTGGGCAGTGTCTGGAAGCGGCTCGGCGCGCAGGTGACGATCCTCGAAGCGCTGCCCGACTTTCTCCCGGCGGCCGATCCCGCGCTCGCCAAGGAAGCGTGGAAGGTGTTCACGCGGCGCCAGGGCCTGGAGATCGTGCTCGGCGCGCAGCTTCGCGAGGTCTCGCGCGCCGCCGATACGGTCACCGTGCGCTACGAGGCGAAGGACGAGGCGTTCGCGCTCGAGGTCGACCGGCTCATCGTCTCGGTGGGCCGTGTGCCGAACACCGCCGGTCTCGATGCCGGGGCGCTCGGACTCCGGCTCGACGAGCGCGGCTTCATCGCGGTCGATGCGAACTGCCGCACCAGCCTCGAGAACGTGTGGGCCGTGGGCGATGTCGTGCGCGGGCCGATGCTCGCGCACAAGGGCATGGAAGAGGGCGTCATGGTGGCGGAGATCATCGCGGGCCAGGCCGGGCATGTCGATTACGACGCGATTCCGTGGGTCATCTACACCCAGCCCGAGATCGCCTGGGTCGGCCGCACCGAGCCGCAGCTCAAGCGCGACGGCGTCGAATACCGCAGCGGCACGGTTCCCTTTTCGGCGAACGGCCGCGCGCTCGGACAGGGGGACACCACGGGCTTCGTCAAGGTGCTGGCGGAGGCGGCCAGCGACCGCGTGCTGGGCGTGCACATCATCGGCACCAATGCCTCCGAGCTGATCGCGGAGGCCGTCGTCGCGATCGAGTTCGGCGCCGCCGCCGAGGACATCGCGCGCATCTGCCATGCCCATCCGACGCTCTCGGAGGCCGTGCACGAAGCCGCGCTCGCGGTGGAGAACCGGTCCATACATTTCTGAGTCGATCGCCGGGCGCACATCCGCCGCAGCGGTTCCGGTGCGGCCGCATTCGCTTCGATGCCCCACTCGGCAGTCTCCATTCCGGCGAAATTCCGCGCGGCCTGCGCGGCGCGCGGCATCGAGCCGGACGCCTCGCAGCTCGCCGCCGCGCAACGCATGCAGCGGCTGTACCGCGAGCTGATGGCGTTCAAGCATGCGCGGCGCACGCGGCTGCGCAAGCTGCTCGTGCATCCGCCGGCCCCGCGCGGGGTCTATCTGTGGGGCGAGGTGGGCCGCGGCAAGAGCCTGCTGATGAACTTCTTCTACGAGGTGCTGCCGTACCGGCGCAAGCGGCGCGTGCATTTCCACGCCTTCATGCGCGAGGTGCATGAGTCGCTGCGCGGCCTGCCAGACCGGCCCGATGCGCTCGTCGCCGTCGCGCAGCGCATCGCCCGCGAGACCCGCTTCCTGTGCTTCGACGAGTTCCACGTGTCCGACATCGCCGATGCGATGATCCTCGGCCGGCTGTTCGAGCGGCTGTTCGATCTCGGCGTCGTGTTCTGCATCACGTCGAACTACGCGCCTCGCGGCCTGTATCCGGACGGCCTGCATCGCAGCCGGTTCCTTCCGGCGATCGCGGCGATCGAGCGCAATCTCGACGTCGTCGAGGTCGATTCGGGCGTCGATTACCGGCTGCGCGCGCTGGAGGCCGCCGACACCTATCACGTGCCCGCCGGACCCGCGGCCGATGCTCGGCTCGCGGCGAGCTTTCGCGCGATGGCCGCAGGCGAAGGCCACGACCGGCCCGTCGAGGTGCTAGGCCGCGAGATCCCGGTGCGCCGCCGCGCACTGGGCATCGTCTGGTTCGACTTCTCGGTGCTGTGCGCCGGGGCACGCTCGCACAACGACTATCTGGAGCTGGCGCGCCGATACCACACCGTGCTGCTCTCGGGCGTGCCGCGCATGGATCCGTCGCAGGCATCCGAGGCGCGCCGCTTCGCCTGGCTCGTCGATGTGCTGTATGACCGCGCCGTGAAGCTCGTCGCGACCGCGCAGTGCGCGCCCGACGAACTGTACGTGCAGGGACTGAACGCGGGCGAGTTCCGGCGCACCGCGAGCCGGCTTGCCGAGATGCGAACGCGCGCCTACCTGGCGCAGCCACACCGCAGCGACTGAAGGAAAACGGTGTGGCAAATGGCATGGCAAATGGGGGCGGAC